>NZ_RZRV01000022.1:6827-100007 GCF_004023085.1 Mesorhizobium sp. M7A.F.Ca.US.010.02.1.1
TGCAGATAGAATGCTGAGACCCGTCGAAATTGGCCACTCCATCTTGAATCAGTCTCAATGTCTGGGAGGCACTCTGAAGTGTGTAATGAACTAGGCCCGATTAAACCGCCAACGCCGCGATACGAAGTGGTTTTGCAGACCGGCTTGCGCGTTCCAATGCGGGACGGCGTTGAGCTCGCCACGGACCTGTATCGGCCTATTGGTTACACTGGGGAACTCGGGTCAATCCTTATCCGAACTCCATACGGTAAGACGCCCTATCGCTGTCCGGTTGAGCCTCGCCACAAAGTGGCAAGAATGTTTGCTGGACAAGGGTTCGCTGTACTTGTGCAGGAGCGTCGTGGCGTCTTCGATTCCGGCGGCGTATACGCTAGGGAACATATAGGGGACGACGGTTATGACACGCTGTCCTGGATTTCGCAGCAGCCATGGTCGAATGGACGCGTGGGCACATATGGGTGCTCGGCGCTTGGTATCGCGCAGGTTTTGCTGGCGCAGTTGTGCCATCCAGCCCACCGATGCGCAATTGCGCAGGGATCGGGCGGCGCGAACGGCTCTGCCGGAGGGCGATATCGCAACGGGGATCTCCGTCTCGGCGGTGCGGTGGAGGTTGCCGCGTTTGTCCCCTGGTTCCACCAAACCGCAGCGAAGGACCGGTCCCGAGTGCAACCGAAAAGCGATGAGGAGTATCAGCGGGCTTTCGCGTCGCTGCCGCTCGTCAACATGCTTAAGAGCCTTGGGGGACCGCCGACTGACTGGGAGGACTGGGTCTCGCGTGACCCAGGCGATCCCTGGGGGGATCGGAATGGGATGCTTAGCGAGGACTCGACCATCGACGTCCCAGCCCTGTTCGTGAACTCGTGGTACGACGTGGGGGCTGCCGACGCGCTTCACCAGCAGCGCGTTTTTAGTGCTCGCGGATTGAGCCCGGCGGCACGCGATCACCAACATATCATTCTGTCGCCAGCCACGCATTGTGGCACCGAGAGTCTCAAAGCCCCGACGGTTATCGGCGAGCGCGAGCTGGGCGACGCGCGCCTGGATTGCTGGCAGATCTACCTGGACTGGTTCGACTGCTGGCTGAACGACAAGCCCGACCGGATCGAGGGAATGCCCCGCGTCCAGTACTACGTGATGGGTCGCAACGAGTGGCGTGCCGCGTCAGAATGGCCCCCTCTTGGTGTGGAACTGCAGCACTGGTTCCTCCGCAGCGGCGGGAATGCCGCGACCCGTCTAGGCGACTGGACTCTTGATGTAGAGCCTCCGAATGCCGACGAGCCGGCTGACACGTTTACCTACGACCCTGGGGATCCGGCGCCGTTCTTGGGGATGGACGGCGGGAAGTCAAGTGGAACTACTATAGGACCCCGCGATTACCAGGACGTCCAGCTTCGTCCAGACGTCCTCTGCTTCACTTCACCGCCCCTCACAGAGGGCATGGAGGTTACCGGATTTGTCCGGGCGGTCCTCTTCGTCTCTTCTTCGGCCCCGGACACGGACTTCGTGGCCAGACTGTTGGACGTACATCCCGATGGCCGTGCGATTGACGTGGTGGACGGGATACTGCGCGTCCGCTATCGCGAGGGCTTTGATCGGGCTGTTTTCATGGAACCGAGCGTTATATGCAAAATCGAGATTGATCTCGACGCCACAAGTAATTGGTTTCCGGCCGGCCATCAAATTCGCCTGGAAATCACTAGTTCGGCCTTCCCGCGGTTCGACCGCAACCTGAATACGGGAGGTAACAACTGGGACGAAACTGAATGGGTAGTGGCTCGGAACACGATTCATCACTGCGAGCAGTTCCCCTCCCACGTACTGCTTCCTGTGATGACAGCGATGGGGTCCCATGCCGGCAAGGCGAATTTGAACAGCTTGCCGCCTGGCTAGCCTACCTCCACTATTTCAAACAAACGGTGATAACAAGCTGCGATCGGTCGGGGAGCCCGTCGCTTCTCACATCAAGCAGCTTGCCCCATCGGCCCGCGTCAATCAGCATGGAATGGGGGTCCATGGATCGGCACATAATGGCGGTGAGACTCACAATTGATGTTTTGCACAGCGGCGTAGGCGCGCTGTCACATTGATTTAAGCAATAGGGAAATTGGGGTGGCAACGCGCCATCATTGAGTGCCGGACCTGCTAGAGAAGCACGGTTGAGTTTCTTTTCAAACAACTTAGCAACGGCACAGAGTTCATCGTTGTACTGTGAATGCGACGAACACACCACCGTGCAGATAGAATGCTGAGACCCGTCGAAATTGGCCACTCCATCTTGAATCAGTCTCAATGTCTGGGAGGCACTCTGAAGTGTGTAATGAACTAGGCCCGATTAAACCGCCAACGCCGCGATACGAAGTGGTTTTGCAGACCGGCTTGCGCGTTCCAATGCGGGACGGCGTTGAGCTCGCCACGGACCTGTATCGGCCTATTGGTTACACTGGGGAACTCGGGTCAATCCTTATCCGAACTCAATACGGTAAGACGCCCTATCGCTGTCCGGTTGAGCCTCGCCACAAAGTGGCAAGAATGTTTGCTGGACAAGGCTTCGCCGTACTTGTGCAGGAGCTTCGTGGAGTCTTCGATTCCGGCGGCGTATTCACCCTCATGGAGAATGAAAGGGACGACGGTTATGACACGCTGTCCTGGATTTCGCAGCAGCCATGGTCGAATGGACGCGTGGGCACATATGGGTGCTCGGCGCTTGGTATCGCGCAGGTTTTGCTGGCGCAGTTGTGCCATCCAGCCCACCGATGCGCAATTGCGCAGGGATCGGGCGGCGCGAACGGCTCTGCCGGAGGGCGATATCGCAACGGGGATCTCCGTCTCGGCGGTGCGGTGGAGGTTGCCGCGTTTGTCCCCTGGTTCCACCAAACCGCAGCGAAGGACCGGTCCCGAGTGCAACCGAAAAGCGATGAGGAGTATCAGCGGGCTTTCGCGTCGCTGCCGCTCGTCAACATGCTTAAGAGCCTTGGGGGACCGCCGACTGACTGGGAGGACTGGGTCTCGCGTGACCCAGGCGATCCCTGGGGGGATCGGAATGGGATGCTTAGCGAGGACTCGACCATCGACGTCCCAGCCCTGTTCGTGAACTCGTGGTACGACGTGGGGGCTGCCGACGCGCTTCACCAGCAGCGCGTTTTTAGTGCTCGCGGATTGAGCCCGGCGGCACGCGATCACCAACATATCATTCTGTCGCCAGCCACGCATTGTGGCACCGAGAGTCTCAAAGCCCCGACGGTTATCGGCGAGCGCGAGCTGGGCGACGCGCGCCTGGATTGCTGGCAGATCTACCTGGACTGGTTCGACTGCTGGCTGAACGACAAGCCCGACCGGATCGAGGGAATGCCCCGCGTCCAGTACTACGTGATGGGTCGCAACGAGTGGCGTGCCGCGTCAGAATGGCCCCCTCTTGGTGTGGAACTGCAGCACTGGTTCCTCCGCAGCGGCGGGAATGCCGGGACCCGTCTAGGCGACGGGACTCTTGATGTAGAGCCTCCGAGTGCCGACGAGCCGGCTGACACGTTTACCTACGACCCTGGGGATCCGGCGCCGTTCTTGGGGATGGACGGCGGGAAGTCAAGTGGAACTACTATAGGACCCCGCGATTACCAGGACGTCCAGCTTCGTCCAGACGTCCTCTGCTTCACTTCACCGCCCCTCACAGAGGGCATGGAGGTTACCGGATTTGTCCGGGCGGGCCTCTTCGTCTCTTCTTCGGCCCCGGACACGGACTTCGTGGCCAGACTGTTGGACGTACATCCCGATGGCCGTGCGATTGACGTGGTGGACGGGATACTGCGCGTCCGCTATCGCGAGGGCTTTGATCGGGCTGTTTTCATGGAACCGAGCGTTATATGCAAAATCGAGATTGATCTCGACGCCACAAGTAATTGGTTTCCGGCCGGCCATCAAATTCGCCTGGAAATCACTAGTTCGGCCTTCCCGCGGTTCGACCGCAACCTGAATACGGGAGGTAACAACTGGGACGAAACTGAATGGGTAGTGGCTCGGAACACGATTCATCACTGCGAGCAGTTCCCCTCCCACGTACTGCTTCCTGTGATGACAGCGATGGGGTCCCATGCCGGCAAGGCGAATTTGAACAGCATCGCTAGGTGTTTAGATTGTGGTATTCGGCTTTGCCCCCCGCCTTGAACGGGTTGTTTTGAAGTGCTGCGCTTCGAGATGATGACAAAACGTGGTCTGTGTGAACAGCCACAAGCATCAGGAAAGGAAGCGCAGCATGAAAAATTATGCCGGACTGGACGTCTCCGTGAAAGAGACCACCGTTTGCATCGTGAGAAGGGCGCCGAATTTGCCGAGAGATGAAGGTTGCTAGTCATCCGGACGATCTTGCTGACGCATTGAAGAACCCCGCATGGAATCTCGCCCGGATCAGGCTTGAAGCCGGCCCCTTATCCCAATGGTTGGTCTGGCGGCAGCCGGACTACGTGACCTGTATCGAGCCCCGTCATTCCAAGGCGTTCTCAAGGCACAGGTCAACAAGACCGACCGCAACCATGCTCGCGGCATCGCGCAGATATGCGGGTTAACCTGTTCCGGCCCGTGCATGTCAAGAGTAAGCGGTATTCTCGGGCCACGGCCTTGAGCTCGAGCTTGTTGATGTAGACCCAAGGCAGGAGATCGTCGATCTGGCTGTTGGGGTGGCCGTTGACGATCCTGGTGAGGACATCGGCGAGATAAGCCGAGCGGTTCGACACCATTGAGCTTGCAGGTTTCGATCAGCGAGGCGATGACTGCCCAGTGTTCGGCGCCGCCGTCAGAGCCTGCGAAGAGCGCGTTCTTGCGGTTGAGCGCGAAGACTGATTCATTATGCACCCCCTCTTCAAATGGCGGGAAACAGCGATTTCTGATTATCGTCGTTGATGATACGCGGAGATTTGCGCGCCAAATCGGCCTTGATCCGTTCATCTTCAAGGTCGCTGGCGCGGATCTGGTAGGGCGCGCCGCGCATGACCTGCTCGGCTGGTAATATGCCGTCCCTGACGAACCGGCGGATTTTGACGTGCGACACGCCAAGCTTCGCGGCCGCGTCCGACATGGTAAGCCACTCGCCGTTCTTGTCGGAAGACCGATAGCCGCTGATCTTGTGCACCGTGCGCAGGGATTGGACGCGTCGCGCCGTCCAGGTCTTTCCCTGACCCGTCTTCATGCCCATGCGGTTGAGTGTGGCGGCGATTTCGGCATCCGACCATCGCGTTGCCATGGATCGCATGACCGCCAGAGCCTCCTCAGGCGTACTCTGGCCATGCTCTCCGGATTTGGACTTGCGAACCCTTACCTGGGAATGCTGGCCCCCATGCCAATGGATGGTCAGGATCACATCGCGCGCGTCGTCATCGACGTCCGCCACAATGTCCTTGATGAGCGCGCGCAGCAGTTGCTGACGGAACCGCATATCGACACCCGGCGCATTCCAGGCGGCTTCGAGATCCTGGGCGAGGCCGGTGAAGTCAGGGATCGCGTCGACAGGCTCCATACGCTGGACTTCACTGAGCCGGGCCTCGCAGGTCTCCACGCGCCTGAGCCTAGCTTCCCAGTTCCTCTCGAGCTGGGCCGCTATAAGCCGGTTCTCCGGGTCGCAGGCGGCGTAGCGGCGCTCGGCGAGCGATGCCTCATAGCGTGCCTGCTGCAGGTCCATCTCGATCATCTGCCGCCGCCTGGCTTCGCTCTCCAGCTGCATCTGTTCAGCCTCCAACGCCGCCTCGATCGCCATCGGCGCAACCGCCTCCAAGGCTTCGCGGGCCACCGCCGCATCGGTGCGAAAGCCGTTGAACGACATGCATCGCGCCTGCGCCATCATGGTGTTCTCGCAACGATAGACCGGGTAACCTTGGCCACGTCCGGCATACGTGACAACCAGTCTTCGCCCGCATCGACCACAGGAGAGAAGACCCGGGAGCAACGCGCGACCGCCGCGGCCCGACTTGACGCCGCCGGCTTTGCCATAGGCGTTGGCGGCGAGAAGTTCCTGGTTCCGTTCGTACTCGCTCCATCCGATATAGCCTTCGTGATGCTCCTTGAGCACCACCGCCCAATCGCTGGCCGGCTTGTAATGACCATAGCTCTTGCGGACGCGGCCATCCACGATCTCGGTGCGCTTCTCGCTCTTACCATAGACATAAGCGCCGGCGTAGAACGGGTTCTTCAGGACGGAGATCACGTTGCGGTAGCGGACCGGAACCCAGGCGAAGGACACCATCTTCTTGCCGTCGGAGGGTCTGGGGAAATGCACGCCATCGTCGATCATCGAGATCAGGACCTGGCGGGCACTGCCGAGTTCGCGGAAACGCGCGAATATCAGGCGAATGGTCTCCTGCAGGCGTATATCGGGATCGAACCCGAGACCGTAATCCCGGTGCCAGACGTAGCCGAAGGGCACAGAGATGCGCAGTTCGCCGCGCTGTGCCTTGGCGCGGTCAGCTTCGTACATGCGAGCACGCAGCACCCCGAGTTCGAACTCGCTTATGCTCCCCTTCATGCCGAGCAGCAGGCGATCGTTCGGCAGTCCCGGATCGTAGACTCCGTCCAGATCGATCACCCGTGCATCGACTTCGCCGCACAACTCGAGCAGCCGATGCCAGTCCGGTCCGTTGCGAGACAGGCGGGACGCCTCCAGGCAAAGCACAGCGCCCACATGACCGGTGCACAGATCGTCGACCAGGCGTTCGAAACCGGGACGTTCCACAGCTCCACTTGCGGTGCGTCCCAAGTCCTCGTCGATCACCTCAACCTTGCGGAATCCCCAGCGCCGCGCGACGTCGACCAGCTCATATTGCCGACGCTGGCTCTCAAGATTGAGCTGCACTTGCGCCTGCGTGGACTGACGTACATAGACAACGGCCTTGCGCTTGAGGATGGTGGCCGGAATCAGATTACGGCTCGTCATCGCGGCTCTCCTCCGTCACGATACCGGCGGCGGCCATCAGCACATTGGCGAGCCGGGCGATCACGATCGTTCGTTGCGCTGCGCTCAGCCCGACTAGCTTGTGCGAGTCGAGCGCATGCTGAGCTGGCGAACGATCACGAGAGATCGTGTCGGTGGCGGCAAGGTTCTCATTTTGAGTCTCCCCGATGATGAAACCATCCGGAGAGCCTCGCCGGAAACGGCGCTGGATCAAGAGCTTGTTCAGTTCAAGCAGTGCAGCAAGCGACGCGCGCGGGGAGCCCAGATCCATTGCTGCGCACGGGACTTCGACCTCCTGCCCAACATGGGCAGAATGACCCCGAGATTGCGATCGGACGGATCGAGCGTTCGACGGTGTTGCTGTCGATCTCGATGCGGCCGTCGTCAAGGAAGTGCGAGAGGCCTTCCCAGCGTGAGAGCGTGTAGCGGATTGCCTCTGCGAGCTTGGTCTTCTGACTGATCAGGCCGAGCTTCTCACGCAGCCAGGGTTCGAGATCGGCGACGATGGCGCGGCTTTTGTCCTGACGCATCGCGCGGCGCTCGTTGGCCGATCGGCCACGGATGTCATCCTCGATCTTGTAGAGTTCGGCGATCCGTCTCAGCGCGTCACTGGCGATCGGCGCGGGACCGGCTGCTGCCAGTTCATAAAAGCGCCGACGGACATGCGCCCAGCAGAAGGCGAGCGTGACGCCGCTTTTGTCGGCCAGCACGCGATAGCCGCCATAGCCGTCGACCTGCAAGATTCCGGTGAAGCCTGCGAGATGAGCGATCGGACGCTCGGCCTTTCGGTCCGGCGCATAGACATAGGCGACGCCCGGCGGGTCGCTCCCCTCCCATCGTCGGTCATCGCGGGCATAGGCCCAGAGTTGACCTGTCTTAGTCTTGCCGCGGCCGGGATCGAGCACCGGCGCGGTCGTCTCGTCGGCGAAGAGTTTTGCCGAGGACTTCAGCTTGCCAAGCAGCCGCTCATGCACCGGACGCAGGTGCCAGGCGGCGCGGCCGACCCAGTCGGCGAGCGTAGAGCGATCGAGATTGATACCCTGCCGGGCGTAGATTTGCGCCTGACGATAGAGCGGAAGGTGATCGGCATATTTTGAGACCAGCACCTGGGCGACCGTTGCCTCGGTCGGAAGACCACCCTCGATCAGCCGGGCCGGCGCCGGAAGCCTGAACCACGACGTCCTCGCAGGCGCGGCAGGCATATTTGGGCCGGCGCACGACGATTACACGCAGCTGCGCCGGAACGATGTCGAGCCGCTCGCTCACGTCCTCGCCGATCCGATGCAAGCCATTGCGGCAGCATGGGCAGGCATGGTCCTCGATGTCGACGACCATCTCCACGCGCGGCAGATGGGGTGGCAGCGCGCCCCGGTTGGCCCGGCGCCTCGTGGCCTTTGCTTGCCGCTCGGCGGGAGCAGATTGCTCCTTCTCTTCCTCACCGGCGGCCTCGATCTGCTCCGCCTCTTCGAGCCCCAGCAGCAATTGATCCTCGGGGAGCGTCTCGGCACGCCGGCCGAAGCGGTGACGCTGCAATTCCTTGATGATCTGAATCAGACGGGCATTCTCGACGTCGTGCGCCAGGACCATCGCCTTCAGCGCGTCCGGATCGTCGGGAAGCTGGTCAGCCGTCATCGCCATGAACGGATCAGACCATATTCGCCGACAGCCCGCGACAGCGGAATCTAGGCTGATTCACTTCGTCGCGGGTCAGCCCGCCTGGGCTGGCACGCGGGTCCGGCGCGCCTCATGGACTCGCCGCCAGTCGAGACCTTCGAGTAGCGCCGAGAGCTGCGCGGCCGTCAGCCGCATCATGCCGTCATGCACTTTCGGCCAGCGGAACTCCCCATCCTCCAAACGCTTAGCAGGCAAACCCCGGTGCCATCCCAGAAGATCAGCTTGATCCGGTCAGTCCGCTTCGCCCGGAAGACGTAGACGGCCCCGCTGAACGGATCGGCCCCCATTGTCTCTCGCACCAGCGCCGCCAATCCCTCCGCACCCTTGCGGAAGTCGACGGGCTTCGTCGCCACCATGACCTTGACCGCACCCGTCGGCCCGATCACGACGTCGCCTTCAGCGCGCGGATCACTGCGGCCACCGTCTTGGTATCGGCGCCCCGGCCGACGCGCATCGCGATGCCGTCGATCTCAAGCTCGATCATGCCGGCATCTCGGGTGGCTTGCCGTTTCCGCTGCTTCGGTGAACGGCTGGCTGCAGGTTCCGCCGCCGCCACAACCGCCGGCACAAAGGCAGGAGAATCTTGCTGCACCGAAGCGGCCTGTTTGCGCGCTTCGCGGCGCCAGGCGAAGACCTGCTGCGGCCTGAGACCATAACGGCGGGCGACCTCGGAAATGATCGCATTCGGCTCCAGCGTCTCTGCGATGATCCGCGCCTTGTCATCCACCGACCAGTGACGCCGACCGCCGGCACCGTTGATCACCTCGAAACGCCGAAGCTGCCGCTCCGGGTCAAGCGTAAGGTCAAGTCCAGACACAAGCCGATCTCCGATCCCAATACAGGATCGGCAACCTCACAGATCGCGACCACTCCCGAAAGGTGGTCCGGAAACACCGCTCTGATGTCCGCTGTCAAGGTTTGGAACGCATGAGGTCGCCCGATCCGAGGAACGGCTGCTCATTCTGATGATCGCGCATGGGTGGGGAGGCGGAACTGAAGGACGTCGGTGATCAAGCTCTGATGCGCGGGTTGGCTACCGCATTCCCGATTGTGCGTCCGGGGCTGTTCCTATCTTACTGCGGGCGTCGGTCGATTTGCCGGCCACAAAGCGTCTGACGGGCATTCCCCTGCCGTGGTCCCGCCTCCGCCCATGCGCGATATGTGCGCCATCGCGGCGAGCGATCAGGTGACGCGCGCCTCCCTTGCGACTGCCCACATAAAGCCGACCAGTTCACGGGCGATCGCGGTGCAGACGACCGTTGTCCGTTTGCCCCGAGCGCTCAGCATGCGGTAGCGGGCTGTCAGGCGGGACTGCGCCTTCCAGGCGATCTCACGCACCTTCGGTGACGCCTGCTCCAACCGGTATAGCTTCGCCTTCCCGACCTTGGGCGGATGTCGATAGGTCCAGGCGCTCTCGACCAACATGTGGCGAACCCGACCGTTGCCTGCCTTTGTGATGCCGCCGCGCCGGACTGTCTCCCCGGTTGAGCGCTCGCCGGGGACCCGACCGAGATATCCCATGAGCTGGCGTGGGCTTTCGAACCGGCTGGCGTCGCCGACTTCGGTGACGAACGTCACGGCGACAATTAGGTCTACCCCACGCAATGTCTGAAGCGCCCACACGATCGGTGCCAGCGACCAGGCCGGGACGAACTCTTCGATCACACGCTCCAGCCGCTCGACCCGCTCTTTCGAGACGCGCACCGCCTCGACCATCTCCTGGAGTGCGATCTGATGCGCGGGATGATCGAACCTTGTTCCTGAAGCCAGCGTAGATAGCGCATCGTCCAGCTCTTCTTTCGCGGATAGCTACGGCCGTGCTTGAGCATGAATGCGCTCACCTGCTGGCGATGGACCCGCAGCGTCTCGACCGCGCCCGCCCGCGCGCGAACAAGATCCCGTATGGACTCGTGCCCTTCATCGGGAACCCACACCGCGGTCAGCTCGCCGGCGCGCAATAGTCGGGCAAGGGAAATGGCGTCTCGACGGTTCGTCTTCACCCGATCGCCGGGCTTCCTTGGTATCAATGATGGTGCAACCACGGTGCACTCGTGCCCGAGCGACCGGATCAGGCGATAAAGGCCGTACCCGGTCGGCCCAGCCTCATAGCAGAAATGCACGTAATCAAAGCGGCTGGCGATCCGGCCTATGACCCGCCGCATGCTGGTCGCCGACGCGTCGACCTCACCGAAGAACCGAACCTCTCCTTCCCGGCCTGCCTCCGCAATCGCAATAGCGTTCTTAAGCTTCGCAACATCGATTCCGACAAATGCTTCTCTATAATCCGCCACGGCTCGTCCTCCTGTGGTGAGGATCGGCTCGGCCCGTCCGAGCAACCCTCGGACGCGCAGTGTAGGGCGAGCCACCTCATCGGCAGAGGCGGACATACGGTCTTACTGTCAAGACGCTGACGACCCAGAATCGCCGGGCGCTGCTGACGGCCCTCAAGTCGCTTCAGGAAAAGGCCATCGCCATCGAGAACGACATCCGTGGCCTGTTTCGTAACTTCGGTCTCAAAGTTGGCATTGTCGACGGCCGGCAAATTCGCGGATCGCATCCGGGACCCTTCCGGTGACATTCCGGAACTCGAGACATCATGGAGACGTTGCTCACCGCCCGTCGGAAACTTTGCGAGCAGTTCACGGTGCTACACGAAAGACTGTTGTCGATCGTGAGGGGTGACACGGTTTGCAGGCGGTTGATGACCGTGCTGGGCGTCGGCCCTATCGTTGCACTGGGTTTCAACGCCACGGTCGATATTCCTGCCCCCTTCAGGAATTCGAAGGACGTGGGGCCGTATCTCGGTTTGACGCCGCGGTTACATCAATCAGGCTAGGATAATCGCGTCGGCAGGTCAGCCTAGGAAGCTTGAATGGGATTGACTTCAACACGCCGAATAGACAAGTCCAGGCATTTGGTGGAGCGGATTGAGAGTGAAGCGCTCGGGCTGGGAAGCCCATGCCTTGCAGATGAACTCGTAGGGTGAGACCTTTGAGGGCCTTCAGCCTGCGGCCGAAATTTGTAGGCCGCAACAAAGTCGGCAAGATGCCGACGCAGTTGGTCATGATCGTCGTAGTGGAAACGCTTGCCCGTCGCGTCCTTGATGGTGCGGTTCATTCGCTCGACCTAGCCGGTGGTCCAAGTATGCTTTGGCTTCGTGGTTCGAAGCACAGCGCGACGATGCGGCCCCCGAACGTGCTTGCGGGCTTCCTGGCGCCGCGACGAGCGCTTGCAGGCGCTGACGGTCGCTGGCCAAAACGGTGAAGGGGGATGCTATTGCGCATGCATCTAACTCGCACGCCAAACCGCAAAACGGAATCCCGAAATCGGACTCTTTTGATCCGATCAATCCACTATGAGACGCCGATTCCGAAATAGCGGGTGTGGGCGACATTGAGGATGCGATTGATCAAGCTTACGAAGCTGTGTCCGCCGGCCGTTGCAGCTGTGCCATAACTGGAGTGTATACCAAGGGCCGGCACCGAGTTCATCTCTAGGACAAACGGTTGGCCTGAGCGATCGATCCGGAAATCGACGCGGGCATAGTCCCGGCAGTGGCAGGCACGGAAGGTCGCAACCGAAATATCCCGTAACATCGTCTCAAGCCCGCTCTCGATTTTCGCCGGGCAAATCTTGGGCACCGCTGCGGCCGCCACGTACTTCGCATCCCAATTCATAACACGCGTTTCGCGGTCACCGAAGTCCTGCTCCACTAGAGGCAAAACTTCGGGCTCCCCGTTTCCGAGCAACGCAACGCAGATTTCCCGCCCCTCGATGTATTCCTCCACTAGCGCATCCTGAGCATGCTGCGTGACGATCACTTCGACGGCCTGCCGCAACTTAGAGTGTTCATGTATGATCTGCAATCCGAAGCTGCAGTCCTCCTCCCGCGGCTTCACTACCACTGGGAATCTCAGGTCGCCGGTGTTCTCGGTGCCGCGACGCATCACGCGAAAGTTCGGAGTCGGCACGCCCTGATCGCGGATGAGCATTTTGGTAATGACTTTGTCTCCCGTCAGCCCAATCCCGAAGGGGCTACATCCAGTGTATGGAACACCGGCCATCTCAAGCATGGCAGGAACATGAGTGTAACGCTTTTCGCCCTGAATTCCCTCCGCCAAGTTGAAGACCATTCCCGAGGGGCGACCTTGCGGATCAGGTGGCATGAACCGCTCGAGACTGGCGAGCAGTCCTTTATCGCCTTCACACACTACCGTCTCGTGGCCGCCCTCTTGAAGTGCCGCCACCACATCTTCCAACGTGCCGCTATGCGGCCAAGGCTGCGGCGGCTGCGGACAAGGCTGACCGAACCGGTTAATCACACCGTTGAAATCACTGTTCGTTACGATGGCTACTCGCATGAGCTATCTCCTTTGACGTTTGTCTGCTGTCACGAAACCAATGAAAACTGGATGGAGGCCAACCGCTATATCAACATTGACGACCTGCACGAGTACAAGAGGCTCGAAGCACCATGGCTGACCCTTTTCACAACCCCCTCCACAAACATAGGTCCACCACCCGGTTCCCTCTCCGGTTCCCGACCCTTTCCGCTGGCGGTGCTCTTTTTGCCCAAGTAGCTCGAAAGACGGCGAGTTGGGTTGCGGTACCATCAATAAAGCCTTATGCAGGGTTTATGCCAAAACAGATGATAACCGGCGGATGAGAGCGCTCCGACGCGAAATGATCGCTTCAAAAACCGTGCCAACCTCGCAAAATGCACGTCGGCCAGTGCTTTGAGTTTGATATCAAACTTACGGTCATATCAGGTACTAAACTGGCCCGCACAACCACTATGTCGCAGGCGCGACAAAATCCGACAGAGATCGTATCCCAGGGGACGAGCGGCGACCCATCCGCAGTCTTTTGACGCTCGCCGGTCCCTTACATCGAGCCCTGGCGTCCAGAATTGAAGTTGGGCGAAGGCGATCCGCATAATCGTATGCCCGGCCTGGCCGGCTTCAACGTGCGAGCGCTGCAGCAGTTTCAACAATGATGGCGAGTCGGCATAAATCTTCTTGAGAGGCTGGCGCTTAATCCCGGAACAAACGCGGCAATCAGCACTTCGCCTTGCTCATTTCGATGACGGCCATAGTGTTATTGCGCGCTTCAAAAGCTGGACAGCGATTCCGCTAATTCCCGGACAGCGTTTTCACAAAAGTCCGACAGTTCGTCGAGGTTGGTCCTCGGCAGCCTGGTTGCTGTAGGGCTGATTGATTTCGGTGTTCTCGGAGTCGGTCAAGAGGGCCGAGGCTTTTTTCTTCGGATGCTCTCGCCCTGAAGGGCGATGCGGTGTGCATTGTGCACGAGCGGTCGTGTATAGCGTCGGCGACCGTGCTGTCGTTAATAAGGTCGTGCCAGCTTGCCACGGGGACCTGGGCGGTGATCAGGGTGGATTTTCTCTGATAGCGCTCCTCGACGATTTTCGAAGAGGTGGAAGCGCTGCTGATCGGAGAGAGCATGGTTGCCGAAGTCGTCGTGGATGAGCCAAGTGGACACGGGTGAGCTTGTCGATGAGGCGGGGAAAGGAACCATCGATGCGTCGCTCTCGAACAGGATAACAGTGCGGCTTCGGAAAAGTCCGGACAGGCTTTCCGGTAATCTCAATGATGAGACCCGCGCCCGCCGTTCCAAAAAAAGGTTCGGCACGAAGCCCGCATTTTTTGCACTGGGCTTACGGCGTGCTGATCCACTGTTTCGTCATTACTATTCCCGAGCCTTGCAACCGAGCCGGAAGCGTCAGGCGAATGCAGGATTCCTGCGCTCGTAGAGCGTCCCAGCTTGGTCAGCACAACCTGACGATACGCGCCATCTTGGCGGCAAAGGCATTTGACGCAGCTGAATTGTCACGATCAGACGGCAGTTGGATCCTCATTGGATGGCCAGTGTTGCAAAAATCACAGGCTGGAGATCGGACTTGCGCCCTGGTGAATTTCCGCCACCGCATCGGGGTCGGTCTTCAACCCGGCAACTTCGACTTCCCAATTATAATAGAGACCGCGGCCGGGGCTTTGGCGGAGAGGGTCAGTCCTGGCGATGCCTCTCTCGAGCCGGCCTACATTGCAGCTGCCAGGCGGTTGGTTGAGCGCGGAGCCGTCGCGATAACCAGGGACTGCGGCTTCAGTATCTGGTGCCAGGCTGCACTGGCCACGTCTGTCAAACTTCCCGTGGCCATGTCGAGCCTGCTACTGGCGCCCACGCTCCTCCGGCAGCTTCCGGCCGGCGCAAAGCTCGCCGTCTGGCCGCAGACTCAAGACACTGCGGCGAAGAGCTGCTGGGCATGGATTCATCCGCAGGGGCAAGAGTAGCCATCGGCGGCATCGAAGGTAATACGCGGCCGGCTAGTGTTACCGAAATGGAGTCCCCGGGTTGCAGTCTGTGTCGCGACTTCGCGCCGCACATCCCAAGATTGACGCACTCCTATTTGAATGTACATTGTCCCCGATGGTGACGTCAGCAATCCGTCGTAGGACAGGACTGCCCATCTATGACGCCGCGCCCCTTTATCGAATGACATTCGCGTCCGTGGCTTGACCGCTTGGAGGCCGTCAGGTGCTTGAGCGCGGCAGTCTCAAGTTTTAAGGGGTGGCAGCGTGGAATCTGCTCCTCGCGAAAGAAGGAAGCCCCAGGCGACTTTCGATCGTATATGCCGCGGCTAGGACGGAGGTGTCGGAATAGCGCGCGCCGACCAGTTGTAGCCCGACGGGCAGCCCTTGATCATCCAGGCCCGATGGAATCGATGCTGCTGGTTGCTGGGTCAAGTTGAAAGGGTAGGTGAAGGGCGTCCAGTCCACCCACCCCTTGTAACTATCATCCGGCACATTTCGCCCGACGGGGAACGGCGCGATAGGCATCGTCGGTGTGACCAAGAGATCGTAATTTTCGTGGAACTTCGCCATCAGAGCGGAGAGCTCGAACCGCATCGCCTCAGCTTCCTGAAATTCGGTAAGGGTGATCTTCAGCCCGCGTTCGGCACCTTCCAGAAAGCCAGGATCTAGTAATTGTCTTTGCTGTTTGTTCATTCGTGACACAATACGGGCGGCGCCAGCGAACCAGAATGTAGAAAACACCTCCACCGGATCCGCAAATCCCGGATTGACTTCGGCCACCTCGGCCCCAAGAGCTCGAAGCTGGTCGATCGCATTATCGGTAACGTTTTGGATATCTCGCGCCACCTTGACATAGCCGAGGTTCCGACTGTAGCCGATCCGCAGGCCCCTGATGGTGGTCTTTGCTGGATCGGGGTCGAGACCTAGGTACGCCGGACCCGCATAGCCATCGCGAGCGTCCTTTCGTGCAATCACATTCATCATCAGGATCGCATCCGCAACGGTGCGGGTCACCGGCCCCAAATGAGACAGCGTTGTCATGGCGCTAGCTGGCCATTGCGGAACGATGCCGAAGGTTGGCTTGAAGCCGAAGGTCCCCGTGAAGCTCGCCGGTATCCGGATTGATCCCCCGCCGTCGCTACCCTGATGAAGAAAGCCAAGGTTGAGCGCAGCCGCAACTGCCGCCCCTCCCGACGACCCGCCTGGTGTCAGGTCAGGATTCCAGGGATTGCGGGTGATCCCGTAGACCGGGCTGTCTGTTACCCCTTTCCAGCCAAATTCTGGAGTGGTTGTCTTGCCCAGGATAACGCCACCGGTCTCACGGATACGGGCTGGAACAGGGGCGTCTTCAGTCCAGGGTCCCTCGGTGCTGCCGGACAATGAGCCACGTCTTGTCGGCCAGCCTCGTGTCAAGGTGAGGTCTTTGATGGTGGCCGGAATGCCATCTAGTACTCCGGCTGGTTCCCCCTTCATCCATCGACCCTCCGAGGCCCGGGCAGCAGACCTGGCCCCTTCGTGGTCGACGAGGCAAAATGCGTTCAGCGCCGGGTTGTTGGCGTCGATGCGGCTGAGACAGTCATCGACGACTTCAACAGGCGAGAGCTGCCGCCTTCGGTAGAGTTCCAGGCATTCGCACGCCGACAGACCCTCAAGAGATGTTGGCACGGATGAACGAGTTTTCATTTTACGAGGTCCGCTACATTCAAGCCTGGCATAAGACGGCAGTTATTCATTCGTTCTGCGGCCCTTGTCAGACCGATCATCAAGACGTCGGACGGGATCCCAACGTGTTCTCTACGAGCTTGATCCAGTACGATGTTCCATAAGGAATCGCCTCGTCGTTGAAATTGTAGGCAGGGTGATGCAGGCCGGCGCTGTCACCGTTCCCGCACCAGACGAAAGCACCCGGCCGCGCCTGCGCCAGGAAGGAGAAATCTTCCCCCCCCATTACCGGTGGCGTCTCGAGCACATTGTTTTCACCGGCCACGCCCTTGGCCGCGCTTCTCGCAAGGTCGGTCTGCTGGACCTCATTGAAGAGAATTGCGTCGAAGCTCTGAAATTTAATATCTATCTTCGCGCCGGTTATCTGGGCGATGCCGGCGACCACTTCGCCCACCCGCTCCTTCACGAACTTGCGCACCTCCGGCTTTAGCGTCCGCATGGTGCCCACCAACTCCGCTGTTTGCGGAACGACGGGGACTAGTCTCTGCCCGGACTGGAACTGGTGGAACGAAATTCCTGCCGAGTCGACAGGGTCAATGTTCTGAGCCAGGATATGCTGCAGGGCCGTCACAAGCTGAGCGCCGACCAGAATCGGATCGATGCATTCATGAGGCCTTCCAGGGTGCCCCCCTCGCCCTTCAATGCTAATTTCTATGCTATCAGTTGCCGCCATCACTGGACCTTGCCGGATTCCGAAGACACCTACCGGCAAGCCCGGACGATTGTGCATTCCGTAGATGTGCTCGATGCCGAACCGCTCCATCAAACCGTCATCTAGCATGGCAACGGCGCCGGTACCGATCTCCTCGGCAGGTTGGAAGATCATGACCGCCGTTCCAGCGAAATTCCGAGTATCGGCAAGATAGCGCGCGGCACCCAACAGCATCGCGGTGTGGCCGTCATGCCCACACGCATGCATCAAGCCCTTGTTCTTGGACGCATAGGGCAGATCGGTCGCTTCGTTGATCGGCAGCGCATCCATGTCAGCGCGCAATCCGATAACCTTTGGGTTACCGTCGCTCACGACGCCGTTGCCCTTGATGACGCCAACGACGCCGGTTTTGCCGATGCCGGTCGCGACGGCGTCGCAGCCGAATTCGCGCAGGCGCTCGGCGACAAATGCCGAAGTACGGGGGATGTCGAAGCCCAGTTCGGGATGTGCATGGATGTCCCGGCGCCAAGCCACTATCTCGGGGAGAAACTCTGCGACGCTATTGAGAATTGCCACGGGGACTTTCCTTTCTTGCCGGTTGCAGGCGAATTTCACGCTTTGTCCTTGCGAGAGCCGGGAGACCCGTTTCCGCGCTGCCGGGAGCACAGCATCCTCTGTGCGACGTAGGCACCCCAGCTATTCCGCCGACTGAAGCCGCTCCAATTAGCCGGGGACCGACAATCCTGAATTCCGCTCCGCCCAGAATGTAGCAAGTGCCAAAGAGCTTGGTTGCGCGAAGGGCGCCTTGGTCCCGCAGAATATCATCGTTTTTTGGTCATTGGCGCATAACACCTGCAGGCTGAGAGGAGGTGCCCTGGTATATATGCGGGACCATTCAAAATAGGACAGCCGACATTCAGAAGTGCGGGACAACTGCGACCCGCGGAAGGCGCGTGGTGGTTGCCTGGGCGGGCTCTTTTGAAGGCTACTCTTCAGCAATTGGCAGAGCAAACGACGCCTTGATCCGATCCATTACAACGATTGTCTTGAACCCCTTTACTTCAAGATGTTCGTAAAAAAAACGACGGGTAAACGCCTCGTACTCGGCCATGTCCTGAGCAGAGACCGTAATAATAAAATCCGCTTCACCCGTAACGTAGTAAGCGTTCATGATCTCAGGCGTCCGCCGAATTGCCTGCTTGAAACGATCGATGATATCGGCGCGATCGCGCTCGAGAGTGATGGATACCAGCAGGAGCAGGGGCCGACCGACGGCTTCCGGTGAAACTATGGCAACGTCCGCTTCGATGACGCCAGCGTCTCGAAGTCGCTTTAATCTCCGCTGACAAGCGGTAGCCGATAGTCCGGCAAGTTCGCCCAATTCCTCTGTCGTAAGGCGATTGTTGCGCTGCACGACGTTGAGAATCTTCCGGTCAATTCGATCCAGATCCATTCACAATCTCTGCTCATGATGATATCGGCCAATGCCAAGGCCGCCAGTCCGTACGTCCAAAATGTAGCAAGTGCCAAACGCCCTCTCGGCGCTAAAGTCGGTCCAAGTCGCAGAAAATCGGCGTTTCTTTCGCCATCTGCGCACAATACCGGCATAGTATAACTATCTGAGGGGTGCCGCTGAATCGATGGGCGTTGCTGGTGAGCAGTTGCGGGCCAGCGCAAGAACGGCAGATTCGATCGGGTGGGGGCGATCCCCGGTCGAAAAGATCCTACCGATCTCGTTGCTCAGGCGCAGAAAACATGAGTTGCAGCACGCTCGCATCAGTTCGAGGCAAGCGTGTTAGGGAGCGACATCACCAAGGGTGTCGGCGTTGCAGCATAAATCGGAGACCATGAGAGTCAGGCTATGAACCGGCCCCGGCTTTCGGATGCCTTACGGCCCTCGCGCGTCGGCCGCGAGTGAACTATGATCCGCATGGGTGTGGGGCTGGAGGAGAAGGTCGTCGGCTCAGTCAGGCTAACGTCGCTCCAAGCACTGGTAAGAAGCCCTATCCGCGGTCTGAGAATTACCCAAATTGATCTCTCGTGAGGCAGTTGTTGCAGCTGCATTCCGTCGAGACGCTTCAGTGATCCGCGAGAATGGCTCGCGATCTCTGCGTGAATCGCGGTTTGGCGCAGGAATGCGGCGTGGGAGACCGAATGTTAGACCAAAGTCGGCACGAGCACCGTGTAAAATGGGCAGGTCAGCGCAGACCAGTCTGGCGGCATTCTTACCCTTGCCGGAACGATCGCCTGAACAAGGTAGCTCAACCGCCGTCCGCACTCCCAGGAGAGAAAGCCATATGCTTCCCTTGGACATCCTCCGAAAGGAGTTTCCAGCCACAGCAAACGCCATCTACATGGATGTCGCGAACCAGGGCCTCATATCAAGCACAACATTGGCTTCAATCGAGCCTCATTTGAACAATCGGCTGCATGGCCTAAACGACGAAGAAAGAATGCTCGAACACGTCGAGCGTACTCGCGCTAGGTTCGCACAATTTATCAATTCAGATCACGATGAAATTGCAATTACCAAGAATGCATCGGAAGGCATCAACATCATCGCTAATGCGATCGATTGGAGAGATGGAGACAACGTCGTTCTATGCCCAAAATTGGAACACGCAAATAATATCTTGCCATGGATTCAGATCAGAGACCGCTACAATGTCGAGTTGCGAGTCGTAGAGCCGGATAACGGCTCAATTCCCCCTGATGCATTCGTAAAGGCGATTGATTCTCATACCCGCGTTGTTGCCTTGGCGACGGTGACGATGGTTCCGGGGTTTCGGACCGTCATGGAGCAGATATCCGAAGCCTGTAGGCACTACGGTGCATTTCTTTTGGCGGACGCGACGCAATCTGTTGGGATACTCCACACCGACGTCAATCGACTTGGCGTAGACGGTGTAGCAGTGTCCACTGTGAAGGGTTTGATGGGTCTTTATGGATCGGGTTTTTTATATTGCCGTAAAGAATGGGCCGATCGGCTGAGCCCGGCCTATCTTGCGCGCTTCAGCGTAGATTTCGGAAACGCGCCAGAATCAGCTCCGGTACCTAGTTTTGTAAAGTTGCGCTCTGGCGCGCCCCGCTTTGATATCGGGCATTACAACTTCCCTGGCATGTTGGCTGCATATGCATCAATGGGCCAGCTACTTGATATCGGAACCGAGGCGATCGACCAGAGCGTTACCTCACTCGCAAAACGTATGGCCACTGGTCTCTTAGATATCGGGCTTCCGGTCTGCGGCGGGCCACCAGGCGCTCACACTGGAAGTATCGTAGCCGTTGGCGATTCCAGCGATCTTGTTGAAGGGCGCCCAGTCGACGCCCGCATTCGGTCGCTTCACGAGCATTTCACGAAGAACGGGGTAATCGTCTCAATACGCAGAGGCATGCTCCGGTTTTCCCTGCATCTTTACAACACCGCCGATGAAGTCGATCGCGTAATCAATCTGGCCAAGAGCTGGTCGAAGTAAGAGCGACACGGCTAGTTCATGCACACAGGAGAGTACATGTCGACCCAGAGCGCCGAGACTATCGGACTTCTCCAAGATCTTATAAAGATCGAGAGCATCAATCCATCGCTGTCGCCAAAAGGTAGTGGAGAGCAAGGTGTAGCCAAGTTCCTCGAGGGTTTTTGCAAGGAGCGGAAGCTGGCTTACGGGATACAGGAGGTGGCCGATGGTCGCTCGAATTTCCTGACCTGGGTACCTGGGAAAGAACCCGATAGGCGTATTCTATTCATTGCTCATATGGATACCGTTCCTATCGATAGGTGGGAATCAGATCCATTCTCGGGTGAGCAACGGGACGGGCGAATATATGGGCGAGGTAGCTGCGACACAAAAGGCTCACTTGCAGCTATGTTGATTGCGCTTAGCTCACTTGGTGAACGGCAGCCCCGGGCCACGGTTGTTGTGGCAGCCAGCATTGACGAAGAGTACCGCAAACTTGGCGCCCGCGCTATAGCCGATTCCGGTGTCGCTTATGAGGGTGCGGTAGTCGGTGAACCCACCGAATTAGAGCTCGTTGTAGCTCACATGGGTTCTGTCCGCTGGCAAATCGAGGTTCAGGGTGTACCGGCTCATACGTCGAAGCCTCATCTCGGAGTGAACGCGATCACGGGCATGGCCAAGGTGGTATTGGCACTTGATGAGCACCATCGATCCCTTGTGTCTCGGGCGCAGCACCCATTGGTAGGGTCATCACAGCTGACCGTGAGCCTCATCGAAGGAGGTTTGGAACTTACCACTGTACCGCCGGTATGCCGTATCTGGGTCGATCGGCGTCTCATACCCGGGGAGCGGCCGCAGGACGCGTTGGCGGAGGTAGAAAGCATACTGGAAGGCCTTCGCCAGGGCGAAGACAAGATCAATGTTCGGTCATTGCTTCCCGCATTGGAAGACCCGCCTCCAATCAGTTCCGGGTCGAGCAAAATTGCAGCAGTCGCAGGAGCGGCTTGTGCCCACGTCGCGGGGACCGGAGAGCAGAAGGGAGCCACCGGCGGCTCGGATGCAAATCAGCTGTCATTGGCTGGGATCCCGTGTGTGATTATCGGACCCGGGCGTACTGCCCAAGCCCATACGAACAACGAGTTCGTTGAAATCGATCAACTGACCAAGGCTGCTGATTTGTACCAGAGAATCATGCTCACATATTAGGAGTGGCCGGCCTGATGGGGGTGCTCAAACCCCGTCCATTGGGCCGCGGACGCCCCGGATGCTGCATGAGCGTGGCGGCCGCAACGTCCCGATCTTCGCTGGTCTCGTCGGCGCTTCCCACGTAGATCTTGCCGCCCGTGCTTGAAATTCTGTTGCGACAGGCAGAGTGCGTCTTCACCATAGGGAGGGCATGATCTTCCACCGGAGACGCAGAGCCACCGAAAATTTGGCGCTCATATGCGGATAACGTACGGCAAGTGCCTAGGAAATGCAGATTTTCCGCGACAAGAAGAAATCCTCGGGGAAAACAGCCTCTTGTGACGTGATACGAAGAGAAAGTATGCGGACAGGACGAATGCCTGATCCGTTCGAGGAATGCCTGTTTTGAAGGACTCGACGAGATGAAATATGAGAAGCCATTTCCGCCCGAGGAGTTTCGGCGTCGTGTTCATGACGTGAAGCAGCGGATGGAGCGAGCGGGGCTGGACTTGCTGATCTGCCAGGATCCCGCGAATATGTATTGGCTTACCGGCTTTGACGGCTATTCGTTCTACGTGCCTCAGGTGGTCTTAGTGCATCTCCAGTCGGACATGCCCCTCTGGTTCGGACGTTTCGTCGATGTAAATTCCGCTTATATAACGACGGATCTGCCTAGAGAAAATATAAGCTCATTTTCCGATCATAGACTTCAACATCCAGAATTACATCCATTTGACGATCTTTGCGAGCTTATCAATTCGCGCGGCTGGGGATCTGATCGAATCGGTGTCGAGCTTAACGCCCACTTCTATACTGCCCGAGCACATCAACATCTCGTCAAAGGCCTTCCGAATGCAAAATTCTCTGATAGCCGCGAATTAGTCAATTGGGCACGGCTTATAAAATCTGACCTTGAACTAGTCTACATGAGAGAAGCGGGCCACCTTGCAACGCATACGATGCAGACGGCAATCGCTAACCTAAGGCCTGGAGTGCCGCAACATGAGGTCGTCGCGGAGGTGTACCGGGCCCAGACACGAGGGGTGGACGGTAAATATGGCGACTCTAGCGGTCCTCCTCTTATCCAGACTAGCGAACAAACGAACGCTCCGCACCTCAGTTGGACCGAGGAGCCCTTGCCGACCTCTGGCCTGGTTCTCATGGAGTTCGGCGCCACCCGACGCCGCTACTGTGCGCCGCTGTGCCGCACCGTCCACATCGGAAAGCCACCCGCAGAGGTCTCGCGTCTTGCTGAGGTTATAGTGGAAGGCGGGGATGCTGTGCTCGAGATGGCAAAGCCTGGTACCGTCGTTGAGGAGCTTAATGCGGTGTGGCAAGATATCCTCAAGCGGAACGGGTATATCAAGATAGGCCGCTCCGGCTATTCAATCGGACTCAACTTCCCGCCGGAATGGGGCGAACGCACGGTTAGTATTCGCGCGGGCGACAAGACCATCCTACAACCAGGAATGTGCTTCCATTTTCAGTCGGGGGTTAGGCTCGAAGGGTTCGGCGCCGCCATCTCTGAATCATTTATTGTAACCGAAAGGGGCGGTGAGCGATTGGCAGATGTTGATCGCCGCTTGATCGTCGTGGACTAGGTGATTTGGATGTGACCCAAATCGTTTTGCGATCTCACTGGGTCCGTTCGAAGCCGGTTGAAATTTGTTTCTGCGGCGAGCGGATGAACGGATCTAGCTTAAGGACGGCGCTGTCTGAGAGGTGCGGCATGCCCAACCTCTGGGACAGGAGAATCTCGCCTAGCACATGAGTTCTCTGCATCAGCGGAGATTAAGATCCGTAGGCCGAAATGAGCCACCTGTGACGCGAGCGCGGCGTGAACGTTGCCCCATTCTACAAATGCGCGGATGACGCAAGAGGACTTAGCTTTTGAGGAGCATTGAGGACGAGTTTACGCGCGCCTGAAGCGGGCTCTTGCCAACCCTGCGCGCCGGTGGGAACGCGAGTATGGTCCGCCCCGTCCGTGCAACACGTCGCGACATCAGCACACGTTGTTCCCGATAGATGGCTCGGCAGCGAAGCTCGCCTTTTGCCCGGGGCTCGCTTCATCCTTTTCTGCTGTTTCGTGCGACTTCACCACTTCACCAAGTGAATGTCTGGGTTATCGCGGGGACCTCAATTTCGGGACCCCAAGACCTCCTTCCGAATGAAGTCGTCCGCGATGCCATCGTGTCTGAAGCGGTCGCGGTCACCCTGCACAGTGCCGGACGAAAGTAGCCTTGCGGCGAGTTCCGTCTAAGATTCGAGGCGGTTGCGCCTGCGTCAGTGCGCCTGATCGGTGTCGGTCGAGAACTTAATGCCACGAGGCCAGATCGGGAACTCGGGATCGGGAGATCGGCGCTGGAACCAACTACTTTCCGCGCCGCCGGCGACCAGCGCGACCTTCGCTCGCGGTCGCTAAGCCTCCTGGCAAGTGAAGTTGTGAGCCGTGTCCAATTCTACGCGAATTGGCTGCTGTTTGCAGGAATGCAGCTAAAGGGGCATCAACTGCGCTGCCGATCGGCGCTGTGGCAGCAATAACCTAAAGGCATCAGCATACCATTGGAGTCTTAGATGAGGGGTACGTCAATCACGGCATTACGCAGGCTCAAACGGCCAGACCTTTTGCGTGGTGATGCGTATCTGAACGGCGCCTGGCTCTCCAAATCAGATACTCTTGCCGTGTTTGATCCTGCCAGCGGTGACGAGATCGCTCAAGTTGCGGCTTGCGCAGACGCCGACGTTGACGACGCGGTCCATTGCGCAAGAGCAGCGTTCCTCAAGTGGCGCGACATGCTTCCGTTACAGCGTGGTGCATATCTGCGGAAATGGGCGGCAGGCATGCGGGAGAGCGCCGAAGACCTGGCTGTCATCATAACGGCCGAGCAAGGAAAACCGATTGCTGAAGCCCGCGGCGAAGTTTCATACGCTGCCGGCTTTTTAGATTGGTTTGCAGGGGAAGGGGAGCGGGCTTACGGCGAAACGATTCCCAGCCATCTCCCCGCAAGCAGGCTGGCCGTGCATTTGCAGCCGATCGGGGTGACTGTCGCCATTACGCCATGGAACTTCCCAGCGGCAATGATCACCAGAAAGGCTGGAGCTGCACTGGCCGCTGGCTGCACAATGATTGTAAAGCCGGCACCCGAAACGCCACTGTCGGCCCTCGCGCTTGCCCGCCTTGCCGGGGATGCTGGCATTCCGCCCGGCGTGTTTCAGGTGATCACGGGCGAAGCTCCGCCACTTGCCAAACGGCTGTTGTTGCATACCCACGTGCGTGCGTTCTCTTTTACGGGCTCCACCGAGGTCGGCAGAATCCTTCTCGAGCAATCCGCGAAGACAGTGAAGAAAGTCTCGCTCGAACTTGGCGGCAATGCTCCTTTCATCCTTTTCGGCGATGCGCCGATCAACGCTGCGGTCGCCGGTTGCATGGCAGCCAAGTTCGCGACATCCGGTCAGGACTGTCTCGCGGCAAACCGGATTTATGTGCAGCGAGAGATTTACGAGCATTTTACGGAAAAATTTGCCGAGGCCACCAGTAAACTAAAGGTCGGGCACGGATTGGAGCCAGGTGTCGACATCGGTCCGATGACAAAGACGTCTGGTGCTGACAAATGCAGGCACCAGGTTTCTGAGGCTCTAGCAGCCGGGGCTCGAATGGTAGCAGGCGCACAGCACAATTCGCTTGGCGGGAACTTCGTCACGCCGGCCGTGCTTGCTAATGTGACCGATGACATGGTGATTGCGAAGGACGAAACGTTTGGACCTGTCGCTGCAATCCTGCCCTTCGACGACGAACGGGAGGTGGTCGCGCGAGCCAACAATTCCGAGATGGGACTTGCGGCCTACGTCTATACCCAAGATCTCAACCGAGCCATGCGGCTCTCCGACCGGCTCGAATATGGCATGGTTGCCGTGAATACTCCAAAATTTACGGGGCCGGGCATTCCGTTCGGCGGCTGGAAACAATCCGGCCTTGGTCGCGAGGGCTCAAGGCACGGTCTTATCGAATATCTCGAACCCAAATACCTCTGCATCGGCAACATCGCGGCCTGAAAGGAAGCATTCAATGACCATCAACATCAAAGAGATCACCGAAAAGGACCGCAACTCGGTCTTGCATCCTTTCACTCAGCTTAAAGATTTCGCCACTGGCAAGCTCGGCGACCCAACGATCGTGGTGACAGGGAAGGGGATCCGCATCCAGGACGCGCATGGCAACCAATTTATCGATGGCTTTGCCGGCCTATACTGCGTCAATGTCGGGTATGGCCGCACGGAAGTCGCCGATGCGATCTCGCGTCAGGCCTATCGCTTGGCGTATTACCACTCCTATGCGGCGCACACGACCGACGAGCTTGCGATCCTCTCCGATCGCCTTGTGAAGATGGCGCCGGGCAAGATGAGCAAGGTGTTCTATGGCATGTCCGGCTCGGATGCGAACGAGACCCAGGCCAAGCTTGTTTGGTACTACAACAACCTGCGTGGCAAGCCGACCAAAAAGAAGATCATCTCCCGTGAACGCGGCTATCACGGCTGCAGCGTCGTGTCGGGCTCGATGACGGGCATGAGCTTTTATCACGACCACATGGACCTGCCACTTCCGCAGATTGTTCACACGGGTGTTCCACATCATTACTGGGGCGCAACCCCGGGCGAAACCGAGCGCGAATTCTCCGCTCGCCGCGCCGCCGAGCTTGATCAGTTGATCGAGCGGCTCGGCCCGGACAACGTCGGCGCCTTCATTGGCGAGCCCGTCCTCGGCACAGGTGGTATCACGCCTCCGCCGGAAGGCTATTGGGAAGCGGTACAGACGGTCCTCAAAAAACATGATGTGCTGCTGATTGCCGATGAAGTGATCACAGGGTTCGGCCGCACCGGTTCCATGTTCGGCTCACAGCACTATGGCATCGAGCCAGACCTCATCACGATCGCTAAAGGTTTGACGTCGGCCTACTTCCCGCTTTCAGCGGCAATCGTCGGTGAGAAGGTGTATAAAGTCCTGGAGGATGGAGCCGACAAGGTCGGGGCATTCTCGCACGGCTACACCTACTCTGGTCATCCGATCGGCGCCGCCGCGGCCAACGCGGTCCTCGATATTGTCGAGAAAGAAGACCTCCCCGGCAATGCGCGTGACGTCGGCGCGTTTTTCCAGGCGCAGTTGCAGGAGAGGTTCGCGCAGTTGCCGATCGTCGGCGAAGTGCGGGGCGTCGGTCTTATGGGCGCAATCGAGTTCGTTGCCGATCGCGACAATCGGAAGCGTTTCGATCCGGCGCTCAAGGTAGGTGCGCGAATCTCGAAGGCCGCCCGTGACCGTGGTCTTATCGCTCGGGCCATGCCGCACGGGGACATTTTGGGCTTTGCTCCGCCGCTGGTTACAACCAAAGCTGAGGCGGAGGAGATTGTTGCAATCGCAGAAAGCGCCGTGCGCTCGGTTATGGATGAGCTTGTTCGCGAGAGTGAGAAAATCTGAATGAGTTGGGCCATCTTGTCGTAATCAAGGCGCAAACTCAAGCGACGGCCTGATCGGCTTGCGGGGCTGCCAGCTGAGCTGGTGCCGCGTTCCGCTCATTGAGTTTTCGGCGGAATTCAATGCAGACACTGCTCAGGAGGAACTGGTGGCCAATTCGACCGCACTCAATCCCTGGGAATGGCCTGAAAGCCATTGGCGGCGGCGCATCAACAAAGTCAGAGCGGGCAAGGCACTAAGACCAATGTGGCCCGGCGGTAAACGCTGTGCCTTCGCCATCTCGTTCGACGTCGATCATGAGTCGAACGAATTGCGCAGGGGAGGGCGATCGCTAAGCAGATTATCCTGGGGTCAGTACGGGAGCCGACGAGGGATGCCTCGGGCTTTGGAACTCTTGAGAAAGTACGACGTTCCGGCGAGTTTTTTCGTTCCCGCTGTGATCGCTCAGTTGTATCCAGACGAGCAACGCGCAGTTGTCGATGAAGGCCATGAAATTGGCATGCACGGCTGGATACACGAGCTAAACTCGGAACTGAGCGCAGAGAGCGAGCGCTCTTTAATGATGAGGAGTGCCGACACTCTTGAAAAAATCACTTCCAAACGCCCGACGGGAATTCGAACGCCTTCCTGGGATTTTTCCGACGCAACTCTACGGATCATACGTGAAACCGGATTGACATACGACTCATCCCTTATGGCCGATGATAGTTGCTATGAGCTGCTGGAAGACGAGGAACCCACGGGAGTGATTGAAATACCGGTCGAATGGATTCGAGACGATGCCACTTATCTTTGGATGAGTCCCGATGGGTCTTCACGGCCAGATTTATCAGTCGACGACGTGCTTTCTGTATTTATTCGGGAGTTCGAAGGGGCCTATCAAGATGCCGATTTATTTCAGCTGACTCTGCATCCACACGTCATTGGATATCGCTCACGGATCTGGATCGTAGAAGAATTAATTCGACGCGCCAAAGCAAAGGGTGACGTTTGGTTCGCCACACATCATCAGGTCGCCGAGCGTGCGTCCTCATGTCTCTGAAAACTCTCAGACAGGAACGCCGGTAGAGTGCGGTGTTCTTGGGGCGGCGCAAGCCGTCCTGCGCCTCGACCGTTGCGGCGGTCACCAATGGATTTGGAATGACGCGGATCATCCGCTGTCCGGTATTCGCTTTCAGAGCGGGTACAGTGGGAGTTCTTATCTTGGAGGAGGACTACAATCTTGATTGACACGACCTTTGCCGGAAAAACGGTGCTGATTACCGGCGGGTGGCGCGCTTGGCCCGGCCAGTGCCAAACTGCTGGCGGCGGGTGGAGCGGATTTGGTGTTGGCTGACCTGTCGCAAGAGGCTCTGGACCAAACTCTGGCCGCCTGTCCTGGTGCCCGTTGAGTTGTCTGCGACGTGACCGATCCGGCGATGCTGGAAGGGCTGGTCGACCTCGCCCGCGAGAGCTTTGGCCGGCCGGTTGAGGGCTTGGTCGCGGCCGCTGGCATTACGGTGCGATGAAGCGGCTGATAGACGTGAAGGGTACGAAGCCATGTTCAGCTTCAACGTCGGGGCCATTTGGCGAATCTGCAAGCTGCATCCCGCAGATGCGCGAGCTTGGCCGCGGATCGGTGGTGCTCTTCAGCTCGACTGCTGGTCTGCAGGCCTCGAAGGACGTGCCGATCTATTCGGTGACCAAGGCGGCGGTTGTGATGATGACTCGCACGCTGGCGCTGAACCACGCGGCAGAAATATCCGCGCAAACTGTGTCTGCCCCGGAACCATCGCCAGCCGTTGGCCGAGGCCGGCGTCGCCTTCGCCCGGGGAGAAGCGGCACAGGTCGAGCGCCGGACGAAGATCATCGCTGCGCATCCGATGGGCCGAATGGGGTTGCCGTCCGAGGTGGCGACAGCTGTCGGCTATCTGCTGGACGATGCGGCGGGCTTCACCATCGGCGCCGCGCTTACGGTCGACGGAGGCAGCCTTGCCTAAGCTCCGGTCAGAAACACTGTCGTCGTCACCGGCGCGGCGCGCGGGATCGGTGCCGCAACAGCGGCGTGGCTTGGCTCGGAAGAGGCGTGGGTGTTGCTAGTGGATGTTCTGGATAAAGTGCACGACACAGCTGCGGGCCTTGGCCAGACGGCGCTCGTCTGCGATCTGGCCATGCCCGACGCCGCAGGGCGGGTTCTGGCCGCCTTGGATGCCGCAAGGATCGAGACGCTCGACGTCCTCGTGAACAATGCCGGCATTGGCGGTTCGAAGTCGCTCGCCGATACTGACGATGCCTTTTGTTCCCGCTGATCGATATCAACTTGCGTGCAGTCATCAGCCTGACCCGCGAGTTGCGGCCGCGGATGCGCCAGCCGGGCGGGCGGATCATTAATGTCAGCTCGATCCTCGGGCTTACGGGCTATCCCGGAACGGTAGGCTATTCGGTGGCCAAGGCCGGGATCGCGTATCTCACGCTCCAGCAGGCCGGCGAGCAGGGCCTGTAGGGTATAACCGTGAATGCGGTGGCGCCCGGCGTGGTCCCCACCGACATGACTCGAGCGCTGCACGTACGCAGCTACCAACGCCTGATGGTCGCGCCAATCCGCTCGAGCGCGTCTCCTCGCCGGAGGAGCAGGCGGCGGTGATCGCCTTCCTGCTTCGGACGACGCGTTCTACGTCTCGGGCGCAGTGATCCCCGTCGACGGCGGCTCCCGCCTGTCACAGTAGAGAAGAATAGCGCAATTTAAGCCTATACACAGGATGGCCCTGCAATTCCCGGATGCAGACCGACTCTGCCGGTAACCGGTTCCGGTGGTCGATCCTGTTAGCGGCGCCATTACCCGGCGCACATTTGATCGCGGTGGTGGGCAAGTTGAATTTACCCTTCGCGCGCTTCCCAGCGATCAATATGGCAGTGTCGTACTGCTCGGTCATTGTCGCAACGGTCGCGTTCAGCGTCGGCGCGAACCACAGCGCCTTGGCCACACCAGGTTGTAGCAGACGGATCGCCTCAGTGACCCGCCGAAGAAGCTGAGGCCGTCAATCCAGTCGGGCAGCTTTTGAGTCAGAGTTGGCAAAGGCTGCTCGAACTGAACGACTGTTGAGGAAAGCCTTTGCAGGCGCGGCGGGCGCGAGCACCGCGGGGAGCCGCAAAAAGGCACGCGGAGAGCTCTGCTGAGGCTGCAGTCAACTCAGCGTCCTTGGGAGCATATTGAAGTAGTATTTGCCCATCTCTCCCTGTTATGGCGATTTGAGAAGCAAAAAGCCCGTTCAGCGTTTAGCTTGGAGAATGTGCCCACTGCACTGCTCGCCCGCGAATCACCGATATTATGCAGATTTAGGAGCTCGACGCCGATCTCCTGCATTTGTTGGCGAGGATTGCTGGAAGAGTACCCATTCAATGCACTAAAATCCTGGAGTGGTCTGATCCTCATATTGTAAGTGTAGGCTGGCCTGATGCGGCTGGTTCCAAGTCTTCACAAAGGTTCCAACTACGCCTCCTCCCAAGGCGCATCGGCCCGGCAGCGAGTTCAATCTCCTGCCGGGCGTTGTAACTATTTGCGCACATTGGCCGATTCGGACCTTCAACGGGTTGGGCGGCTGCTGGCTGTCGGAGCAATGTAAAACTGGCTCATAGGCAAGAGTTAGATTGATGAGCAGTCTTGCGGACCAAGTCGCCGATCCAAATTCGCCAGGAGCATTTGCGCCCCTCAGAAATCCGAGCTTTCGTTCAATCTGGTTCGCCACGCAGGTCAGCTCGCTCGGCTGGTTGATGCAGACTGTTGCCATCAGCTGGCTGATGGCTACGATTTCGACTTCCGATCTGATGGTCGCGCTGGTTCAGGCTTCTTCAAACCTGCCAGCGTTCATCTTATCCGTCTTCGCCGGGGCCTTGGCTGATAATTTCAGCCGGCGCCGGGTCATGTTCGCCGGCCGGTGCCTTATGGTATTGGCATCTGCGATGCTGACGGCTTTTGTGGTGCTGGGCTTTGTCGATCCGTGGATGATCCTCGGCTTCAGCTTCTTGATCGCATGCGGCGGCGCTCTCCACGATCCAGCCTGGCAGGCCTCGGTTGGCGATATGGTGAACCGACGCGACGTTCCCGCCGCCGTCACGCTCCTCTCCGTTGGCTTCAACACTGTTCGGACCGTAGGCCCGGCGCTCGGTGGCATAGTAGTTGCCTCTTTTGGGCTGATGACGGCTTTCGCCGTAACCAGTCTTACCTATCTGGTCCCTTTGGTAACCATATGGCGCTGCAAGTGGATGGTTCGCTCATCACCTCTCCCACGTGAGTCGATGAGGACGGCGATCTATGACGGGCTACGCTTCACGGCGATGTCGTCGGAGATTAAGACGGCGATCACTCGCGGAACCCTCTTTGGTCTGGCGAGCATCGCCATTCTCGCGCTGCTGCCGCTGGTTGTCCGCGACCAGCTGGGAGGCGGACCGCTCGCCTATGGCACGCTCATGGCCGGATTCGGGACAGGCGCCGTCTTCGCCGGCATCTCGAACAGCGTGTTCAGACGGAGCTTGTCACAAGAGCGGCTGATGACGCTCGCATGCGTCGCCTGCGCGGCATGCTCCCTTTCGCTTGCGCTGACTTCTTCGATTGCAGTGGCGGCAATTGCACTCGCCATGGGTGGCGCGGGCTGGGTCACCGCCTGGTCCGGGGTCGGCGTGACCGTGCAACTGGCAAGCCCGCGCTGGGTCGTGGGGCGCACCATCTCGATTTACTATGCATTGATCGATGGCGGCATCGCAGCGGGCAGTTGGGTGTGGGGCACGGTGGCCCAGAACCATTCACTGACCTTGGCACTGGAGGGCTCCGCTGGAGCCCTTCTGCTGGTCGCCGCCACGGGCCTCCTGTTTCCCCTTCGCGAGCGCCGCGAATCCGATCCAGATGCTTTGGAGGACTTCGACGCACCGGCAGTCGCCCTCAATCTCAAGCCAAGAAGCGGTCCCATCGTGGTCAAAGTCGAGTACCTAGTGCCCGAGGAAAATCGCGAAGCATTCCTGGAACTCATGCGGGCGCGCCGGCATGTGCACAGTCGCGTCGGCGCTCGTCATTGGACTCTCCAGCGCAACCTTCAGGAGCCTATGCAATGGATAGAGACATTCCGCACGCCGACCTGGACCGACTACCTTCGCCTGAACCATCGTCTCACGGAAGCAGACAAGGAATTGGGTAAACAAGTGCTGAAATTGCATGCAGGACAGCTTCCGCCTAAAATCATGCTTTTTATCGAGCGACCAACAAGCTCGGCCCTAAAGTCCGATGAATCAGCACGTTATTTTCTCCGACACTGACTCTTCGAGGTTAACCCCTTGTATCTGCACGCAGAGGACTTTGTGCGATGGAAGCGACTGAGCCTCGAACCGGATGGCCATCCGGTTCGAAGCAAGGCGAAGTCGCCCGACACCCCTCCGGCCACAACCGTGGGTGAGCCTGGGATCTTCGCCTTCGTCACGTACGACCGAATAGTCGCTTGGCTCCAATCGCACGCACAAGGCAGGTTACCGTGAACAAGACTATCTGTGGAGTGGATGTTTCGAAAGACTGGCTCGATACCCATGTCGTGCCGAGCGGAGCGGCGGGCCGCTTTCGCAACGATGCGGCAGGCATAGCCGAGCTTGCTGCCTGGTGTTAGGTCAATGGTGTCGAGCTCGTCGTCATGGAGGCCAGTGGCGGCTACGAACGGCTTCCCTTCCTGCTGTCGTGGGAGTTGGGAGTAGCCTGCGGCATGGCCAATGCGAGGAGCGTACGCTGATTCGCCGAGGCGATGGGCTTCCTGGAGAAGACCGACAGGATCGACGCCGCCGTCATCGCCCGCTATAGCGAGGTCAAACGGCTGCAGCCGACGCTGCCGCCGAGCGCGGCCCAGCAGCGGCTCAAGGCGCTGGTCGCCCGGCTTTCCCAGGTAACCGCCGATCTCACCGTCCAGAAGCAGCGCAAGAGCGCTGCCACTGATGCCGATACCATTGCCTGCGTATTCCGATGAAGCCGGCCACCGATTCCGATTTGAAGCCGGCCAGTCATTCCGATTTCATTCCGGCCAGCATTCCGATTTGAAGGCGGCCATTTTTCGGTCTGATCCTGGGTCTCGTTGATGTTTGGGTTGGGTTTTGTTTCAGGTCAAGCTGACGGATAAGCCCGAAAGCGGCACCATGCAAGAATACAATAGGTCCACCGGTTCCATTCTCGCAATACAAAGTCGCGACGGCCCCAATCAATATGCAATGTTCGGTGATCATTGTTTCCTCAGCAAAAGCGAGCCAGATCGGTCTGCATTATGCATATGGGAAGCGAGGCTTCTGGTATTTACTTCATAAGCGTAGCAGCGTCTACAGGCCTTTTGCGCCAATTGCCCCCTAGCCGAACGCAGGAATTCGGCGTAGGCGCCCCAGTTCTTCAACCGCGAATTTGCAGGAAATTCCTAAACAAGCGCGGTGACCGTCTAGTGCATCAAGTTACGCGCGGAGCATCCTCCCCAATGCCTGCATCTGCGGCCTTCTAATCCGATCAATGTGGTCGCAAGCGGGGTGCGACCCGAAGCGCGCAATCACCATCTCCGCCTTTGGCGCTATGTACAGGTTCTGGCCGTAAAGGCCCCGACCTTCAATAGCATCAAGCTCGTCGTGTGATACCCACCATTGGCTTCGGTATGTATAGCCGAATGGGAGGTCCGGCTTGGCGGGGTGGTCGAGATCTTGAAGGTCGTAGACAACACTCGCGGGAACCAGTTGCTTGCCATTACACGAGCCTTCACATCGCATCAGCTCGCCGAAACGCGCCAAGTCGCGCAACGTCACATTGAGTCCGCTATGCGCCCTCGGCATACCGTTTGTCGGGTCGATCTCGACATAGGCGTCTTCTTCGCAGCCCAGTGGCAACCATAAGCGCTCCTCCAACAGTTGTGCGAACGACCGGCCCGTTGCGCGCGACATAACCCAAGCCATAACATTGGTATCGACGCCTTTGTAGACAAATTTGCCGTGCGCCCCTTCCTTTCGTATGGTACGCAGGTATTCGCATCTATATGACTTGTCTACACTTGTGTAATCTTCAGTAAAAGCAACGTTAGTTTGCATGTCCATGACTTGGCGGAGCGTTGCATCTTCCCACCCTGTACCTCGTAATTCCGGCACAAACTGCGATATTGTCTTCCTGTCGTCGAGAATGCCCTCATGCACCAACGCCGCGGCTAGGGTGCCCGCATACGATTTGGTGATTGACTGACACGAATGTTGTACGTGCGGCGCGAGTGCGCCGAAGTATCGTTCGTATATGATCCGCCCCCGATGCAGGACCAAAATGCCGTCGGTGTAGGTGTCGAATAGCGCCTCCTCGAACCGGTTGGTGCGGTCGTCCATGTCGACGAACGTGAGCCCATCGATTTCGGTAGACCTGTTGCTGCACTCAAGCTGCGACGGTCCGCCCCGCCCTCGCCACACTTGGACTGTGGGCCGCAGCTCACGCATATGCGATAGCGACCAGCGAAGCTGAGGAAAGGTCCAAACAGTTTCATTCTCGAATGTTACACGCTTGTCTGGCGGCGGCGGCGCACCGCGCATCCAGCCAAATTCGCGAGGATCCGATGCACGGCCGTCCAGGTATTGCTGTCCGTCGAATTCGAGTACGCTCTCCGACGCGTTACCGACGGTTTGCCGTTGTTTGAATTCTGTCATACATGGGATCCAATTTCATGCCTAGGCGCCCCCGGCGCCAGCTGGCTATCGAGAGTTGCGACCCAACCTCGGGAGTTCGGACTGGACTAAATCACAACATGTTATGATCATAGCAGCGGCAGGCGCGCATTCTATGCGAAATGTCCTCGACAACGCAGCAAATCAGCGTTGTATTGCGGCCGGCGCATACTTGCGGCCCCGCTCTCGCGTGGCAAGTAGGACCTAACTTGCCGAACGCTTCCAGCTACAAGAGGCATGAGCCATCATGCGCAGTATGCCGAGTACATCTCGATTAAACCGGGTCCGAACGGGTTGACAATTGTAACGCGTCTCCGCTGTCCGAGCTACGATGAGTCAAAAATTCTCTGGTCTATCAACGATGTTGACCCAGAGGGATACGTGCGAACTCGCAAGGCAAGAAATCGCGAAATGGCATGGGCGACTCTGCATGTTGGCGACGCGATAGTGGATAACGCCGTCGCCTTCGTAGGTGGGCTCGGCTTGAGTCGTCGCATGCGACGTCTCGAAGCAACCGCCCTGGTCAATAGCGACGTCGACCAGCTCCGAGCCCTTCTTCATGCCGGACATCATTTCGCGGGTGACGAGCTTTGGCGCGGCAGCACCGGCGATCAGCACGGCCCCGACCACGATGTCGGCAGAGAAGCATTCTTCCTCGAGCGCCCCGACGGTTGAGTAGCGGGTGCGCACACGGCCGGCGAAGAGGTCGTCGAGATTAGGGAGGTCGAGATTAGGGAGGTCGAGATTAGGGAGAGAGAGGGGCTTGGACCGCAGTTCCCACGTGACCAGAGTCAGCCCTGCAAGGTGTAATTCAACGCGCCAGTCCAGTTTAGATCCTTCCAAACAAGACGTCTTGTGGCGATGCAATCTGCAGCCTTCGGAGTCCAGCGAGTTGGCGAGTTCGCCGACCTCTCTGAGGCCAGGGTATCCGTGCTTTGTGAAATCGCCAGAGCGATCCGGCGAAAGCCAAGGGTAGTTCGCAGGAAACCTGCATCATCGAACTCGATTTCGCTGAATGCCAACAATGCAGAGCGATAAGGTGTCGTTCGTTAAATGACGGACCGGGATGGGTCCAATCAGCAGGGAGCAATGGCGCACCGCTAAGACACTCCTCTCGGTGGCGACGAAGGTAGCTTTCAAGAAAATAAGAACGAGAAAAAAGGGAACTATAGATGAACAATCATGTAACGACGGTCGTAGTTGCAGTCTCCATGGCGGTTGCGTCGATGTCTTTGTCAGCCAAGGCTTGCGCCGGCGAAGTCCTTGATCGTGTGCTCGCGGCACAGACATTGACGGTAGCGGTCGGGTCCGACTGGGGAGCCTTGTCTCACTTGAACGACCAACATGAACTCGACGGTGATGATGTAGAGGTCGCGAAGGGCATTGCGGACTACTTGGGCGTGAAGATCAAATTCGTGACCCCGGGCTGGGATATCATTCAGGCAGGCCAGTGGGGGGGGCGTTGGGACATGGCCATGGGTCAAATGACGCCGACCAACGATCGCGCCAAAAAATTCGCCTTCCCGGCCATGTACTTCTACGAAGGCGAAGTCGCTGTCGTTCACAAGGATAGCAAAGCGACGAAGCCTTCCGACCTGGAGGGCAAGATCGTCGGCGTCCGAGCGGGAACTCTTGGCGATTTGTATGCCAATCACAAGCTCACACCGGCATGGATCGGCGCTAAGCCAATACAATATCAATTTACAGCGGGCCAAGTGAAGGCTTATCCAAGTGCTAACTCTCTTACGCTTGACGACCTGCGCCTCGGCGATGGTGTTCGTCTCGATGGCGTCATTACTGAAGGAACGACGGCGGCTGCGGCAATCAAATCTGGCTATCCATTGAAGGTTATTGGCGATCCCTTATTCTACGCCCCGGGCGCTGTCACAATCGAGCGTGGCGATAAGGAGTTTATCGACAAGGTCGCTGCCGCGGTCAAGAAGATGAAGGATGACGGCACTCTTGCTAAACTCTCGGTCAAGTGGTTCGGGGGGGATTTCAGCGTCGATAAATAACATGACACAATCGTGGGCGTCCCCTTCCCGGGGGCGCCTCTTCTTAGGAAGAAAATGCTTATGCTTTACCACGATACAGTTGAATCTGAGGTGCTCGTCCACAAGCCATGGTTTATCGGCTGCATATTTGCAATTGTGCTCGCGGTTTTTCTTATCTTCAACGTAGCGGGCACCACGATGGGCGAACTCCTACGGCCCGTGATTGGCGATCACGCACAAGTGAAGTTTTACAGTCGCATTGCGATCGCTTTTGTAATTGCCGCAATGTTCTGCCTCAACCTCGTGCTGATTGGTTTTGTCCCGCTCAAAATCCAAATCGGGATCGTATGGTTTGAGTTGGTGCTACTGTTCCTTTCGCTCTTCGCGGCATTTGACTTAAGCATGCCATTTATTTGGGCAAACCTGCCATTTCTAATTACGCAGGGGGTAGTTACTACAGTTTACGTATCAGCGATGTCACTGCTATTTGCGTCGGCTATCGCAATAATCGGCGCGATTGCGAAACTGTCAAGCAACGGCATGGCTTACGCGATAGTCAGCTTCTACACTTCATGCTTCCGGGGTCTGCCGCTTCTCATGCAGGTTTATCTGATCTACATGGGCTTGCCCCAGGTAGGTTACGTTATTAATGCCGTGCCTGCAGGCGTGTTGGCGCTTTCGCTATGCAGTGGTGCCTACATGACGGAGATCTTCCGTTCGGGCATAGCCAGCATCGATCGCGGCCAGTGGGAGGCATCCCGGTCATTAGGTTTCGGCTTTGCGCTCACAATGCGCAGAATCATTCTGCCGCAAGCGCTTCCGGTTATCATTCCCCCGATGGGAAACACGTTCATCTCAATGCTCAAAGACAGCTCTCTCGTTTCGGTTCTTGGCGTTTGGGAGCTGACGTATCTAGCTCACTCACTCGGCCAGCCAACCTTCCATACTATGGAGATGCTAGTAACAGCGGCAATGATTTATTGGATTTTATCCGCCTGCCTGGAACTGGTCCAATCCCGGATCGAGGACCATTTTGCCAGAAGTAAGAAGCGATGATCGTGAATTCATTGGTCAAGCTAAAAAAGACGTCTAAGTTGGTTCGGCCATTTTCAAGGCACTTACAGATGCGCCAATGAACAAGAGAGATGCAATATTGAGCGACGAAGTCATCGAAGCTAAGAATGTATCCAAATGGTATGGTGCCTTCAGAGCACTAACTGACATCAACCTAACCGTCCGCAAGGGCGAACGTATCGTCATCTGTGGGCCCTCAGGCTCGGGAAAGTCGACGCTGATCCGTTGCGTCAATCGGCTCGAAGCGCACCAGGATGGCGAGATTACCGTCACTGGGATTAGGTTACATAACAAAATGCGCAACGTAGCTGAAGTTCGCAAAAGCGTCGGCATGGTTTTTCAGCACTTTAATCTTTTCCCGCACATGACCGTGCTGATGAACTGTATGGCGGCGCCGATGTGGATAAAGGGCGTTCCAGAGGGTGAGGCTAGAAAGATCGCGCTTAAATTCCTAGAGCGCGTGCGCATTCCCGAACAGGCGAACAAATATCCGGCTCAGCTCTCCGGGGGACAGCAGCAGCGCGTCGCAATTGCCCGGTCCCTCTGTATGGAGCCTGCAGTCATGCTCTTCGATGAGCCGACCTCCTCGCTCGATCCAGAGATGGTCGCTGAAGTGCTCGAGACTGTGACCGGACTCGCACGCGACGGCATGACCATGGTATGCGTCACCCACGAGATGGGCTTTGCGCGCGCCGTGGCCGATCGAGTAATCTTCATGGATCGAGGTGAGATCGTCGAAGAGGGTACACCGCACGACTTCTTCAGAAACCCGCAGCACGAAAGAACGAAATTGTTTCTCAGCCAGATCTTGTCGCATTGAGGGAGCCATCCTTCAACGAGGCCGTTCGACCGAGTTACTGTGTATCGAATGCGTTGCCTCAGGCCAGCGAGACAACATGTGCGGATATTGTATTCGTACGTATTGGCTGACATACATCAGAGCGTTCTCGGCAAGCGCCTCGTTCCCGGAAGCGCGAGAGTAGGATCCCGCTGAGCTTGTGCGCAGCCCACCGTGCCAGTTCGCGTCCAGGCGCGCTGAGGATTGGCTCGCCACACATGATCAGGTTGCAAGAGTGCGGCCTCAACCCTCTGCCCGCAACCGACCACAATCTGCAGACGTCGTCCTCTGGCAGATTCCCGACCATCTTTGGGTGAACCAAACGGATCAACACATGTTAAAGAACATAACCTTCGACCGCCACAGCTCCGACAAGCTTAAGAGTGAGGTCACGATCGACATTGATAAATGGGGGGTTCCTCATATCAAGGCTCAGAACTTGCACGACCTATTTTTCGCGCAGGGTTGGAATGCAGCTCGAGACCGCCTCTGGCAAATTGATATTGCGCGCAAACGAGGTCTCGGTCTCCTGTCACGAGACTTTGGCCCCGGATATTTGGAGCAGGATCGGGCGGCGCGTCTCTTTTTATTTCGCGGAGCCATGAGTGCAGAATGGCAGGCGTACGGCCCGGATTCCGAAGAGATATGCTCAGCGTTTGCCGAGGGGATCAATTCCTACGTAGACAGTTGCCATGACGGTTTGATTGCCTTGCCACCCGAGTTTGGCCTCCTCGGTCACACTCCCGACTATTGGAAACCCGAAGACGTCGTTCGCGTGCGAACGCACTCACTAACCCGAAATGCGATTTCGGAGCTTCTGCGCTGCAGGGTGATGGCATTGGCAGGTGTGGAACGAGGTACCCGCCTCGACAGGTTGAGACAAGAATTGTCACCTCCGATAGCGCCACGACCAGCGGAGGGCCTTGACCTCGCCTTTATGACAGATCGAGTACTGCAGGATTTTCGCTTGGCAATCTGTCCCGTCTCATTCTCGAGGGAAAGACTTGCAGCAAGTCTTCAGGAAGCTGACCGTTGGACCCGCGTAACACCGAGTGATGAGATCATGCAGACGGTGTTCCAAGAGGGCTCAAACAACTGGGCCATATCCGCAACAAAAACCACAACGGAGCGACCAATCCTTGCTCTAGACCCGCATCGCAAGCACGTCCTTCCGTCCATCAGGTATCTTGTACACCTGAGTATGCCCGGGCTCGATGTAATTGGCGCTGGAGAGCCTATGATCCCAGGAATCTCCATGGGTCACAACGGGACAGCCGCCTTTGGTCTGACTATTTTCGGCGCTGACCAAGAAGATATTTATGTTTACGAAACCAAGAGTGAGGGAAATAAATACTTATATAAAGGGGCCTGGGAGCAGGTGAAGACTATACACGAGAAAATTCCAGTTCGCGCCCACACCGACCAGGAGGTAAAGCTTCAGTTCACACGCCATGGACCCATTTTAAACCAAAATGCTGAAAAAGACCGCGCCTTCGCACTGAGAACCGTATGGATGGATCCCGGCATGGCACCTTACATGGCCAGCTTGGCCGTAATGCGCTCTAAGACATTTTCAGAATACACCTCCAGTCTAGCAAACTGGGGTTGTCCTTCAGTTAATCACATCTATGCGGACACGTCGAATGTAATTGCGTGGAAACCGTCAGGTGCGGCTCCGGTCCGAAGAAATTGGGACGGCCTGCTTCCGGTTCCAGGAGACGGTCGGTTCGAATGGGAAGGGTATTTGTCACCGGACGATGGGCCGTTCGAGATGAACCCCGCCAAAGGTTTTGTCGCCACTGCCAACGCAATGAATGTTCCGGAGGAATGGAGTAGATCGCATCCTGCTTTTGGCTACGAGTGGTCTGACAGCAGCAGACATGATACCCTTCATACAACTCTCTCACGATCAGAGAAGATCTCGTTGCGGGACTGCATGTCGCTGCAATGTTCGGTGTATTCGCCGATAGCAGTTCGTATTCTTGCGAAACTAGACACTCTTCTCGGTTCGGTTGCAAACATGCCTGCGTTGCACTTATTTTCTAACTGGGACCGGCATTTGGATGCGAGTTCGCCAGCCGCCGCGTTCTTTGAGATTTGGCTTAGCAAACACCTTGGCCCGACAGTAGCTCGCTTAGAAAGCGCTGACGATGAAGTGTTGGCACTGCTCGTGCCTTTACAGCCTTCGGCCATAGCCTCTTGGCTCGAACAGGCAGAGCCTAGTGAAAAGTTGAAGCATTCCATAATGGAATCCCTAACTTCTGCCTGGAGTGAATGCATATGTCGATTTGGCGACGATTCTGCCTCATGGGCATGGGGCAGTATACATAAGCTTGATTTGCGCCACCCTCTGCAGGCACTGACGTCTGAACAATGGTCGTTGGGCGCCATAGCCCTCGGCGGAAGTAGCTCAACGCTCAATTTTTCGAGTTACCGAAGCGGCCAATTCTCTGTTTCAGAAGGACCGTCAGTGCGGATAATCATGGACGTTGGGTCATGGGATGACAGTCTCTTTATTAACAATCCAGGTCAGTCGGGTGTTCCGATCTCAAGTCATTATCGTGACCTCAATCACGATTGGCAACGGGGCGAATACAAGCCCTTGTTATATTCAGAGGAGTCCATACGGAGGGAGCTCGAACATAGGGTCGTCCTGTCTCCCGCTGACTGTTGAGGATGCGACAGTATAGGCCGCTTACCATTGTAGCAGGAACATATCGGTCGAACTCACCTGGCGGCAAGGTGAGGATCGACACTTTAGCGCCCGCCGGCCGACTTTGATATTGACAGCGGAACGCCCGGCCGGAATCTGGATGCGCTTGTGGGGCAATGATCCCGCTGGTGTGCGGCGACCACCCCTGATCGTCACGAGCAGGGCCGTCGCGGCCTCCAATAATGTTGCAGGAGACTTAGAAGCGGGATGTCCCGCATTGGCAATTGCTCTGCCTTGGGGCCATAGGGAAGAGGGGTAAGGTGCTGGCCCGACCACCGGAGAGCGCGTCTGTTACTACAAGGCTCGATCGCGGCCGCATCACGGCCCTCGGCGGCTGCCGATAACGCGCGCTTCGGGCGCTACCAGTACGCATTGGCGATAATCGCATCTGCTGTAGGAGAGCACTTGATTCGAGACTGACAGTGCGACGGTCAACAGGGTTCGCTATCATTGTCGAGCCGAGTTCAAGAATGGACACATACCTCAGGGAGGACCTTTCAGGGGGCAGACCATTGTCTGTCTCCTCATCCGAGAAACAAGCTAACCTCGCAGAGAGTGGCATCAGGGCAACACGTCATTGTCCTTCGATGCGACTGAATATCGACGACTTCAACGCGGCTTGCCGCCTTCGCGTATAGCCGCAGGACCTTGAATGCCGGGAACCAGCCGAGAAATGTTGGCGGTGGGTGAGCGCCTTTCATTTTTCAAGTCCGCTACATTCTGTCTGTCATATACCCGAAGGCGGCGATGCTTGTTGCCCGCCCGATGTGGTTAGCAGTTGACGTGCCTTCTTATGTATCTTCATTCAGCCTGCGGTGGCACGCTGGCCGTTTCGTTGAATGGCGGGGGAAAAAAGGCGTTGATGACTCAGGCTTGCGTGGAGCACTCGTGGGGCGCTCGATTGACAATGTTATTCGTGGAGAATGCTTTCCTTTGTGGAGGAGGATGATTCTCTCGTCCAGTTCCTTGTCGGCCTCGGTAAGGCGATGATTCAGGCGAAGGTAGTCGGTCCAGGTCGGCGTACGGAATGTCTCCGTCCATAGCACAGGCTCCTGAAGGTTGCGCTGGAGAGTCCAGTGCCGAGCACCAACGCGACTCTGTACATGCCGGCACCCGCGCATGGCGAGGAATTCTTCTAGATTTTCCACGAGTATGAGGTACTCGACTTTGACCACGATGGGGCCGCTTCTCGGCTTGAGACTGAGGGCGACTGCCGGCGCGTCGAATTCCTCCAAAGGGTCGGGCTCGGCCTCGCGACCCTCGCGAAGGGGAAACAGGACGCCGCTCGCAATGGAAGAGGCAGTGCCAGAAAAAGGGAGCACGCCGCACAGGCGACGCATGCCAGCGTCATTAGTTGCTCTTCTGACAAGCTCCGTCTTAATAGGCTGTTGGCGACGCCAGCCATGACGGCGCCTGTGCCGAAGCCGGCGATGATGGTGCCATAGGCGAGCGGTCCTTCGCCCAGCTGATCGCGGACAACCAATGGCAGCAGTGCGAGTATGGCGATGCCCGACAGGCCAAAGAAGGTTCCGCGGGCGATCGCCGTCTTGATTTCCGATGACATCGCTGTGAAGCGCAGCCTGTCATAGATGGCCGTCCTCATTGACTCACGTGGGAGAAGTGAGGAGCGAACCTTCCATTTGCATCGCCATATGGTGACCAAAGGGATCATATAGGTGAGTGTAAACATAGCGAAAGCCGTCATAAGTCCGAACGACGCAATCATGATGCCGCGAGCGCCGGTCCCACGGTCCGTGCAGTGTTGAAGCCAATGGAGAGGAGGGTGACGGCAGCGGGAACTTCGCGTCGGTCCACAATATCGCCAACAGAAGCCTGCCAGGCGGTATCGTTGAGCGCGGCACCACTTGCGATCAAGAAGCTGAAGCCGAAGATCATCCACGGGGCGATAAAGCCCAGCACCACTGAAGCCGTAGCATCGCGGATGCTATTACCATTAGGCATCGGCCGGCGAACATGACTCTTCGACGGCTGAAGTTGTCGGCGAGAACCCCTAGCGAAAATGGACAAAATGAAAGCGGGCAGGTTAGACGAAGCCTGCTCGAGCGCAACCATCAGATCGGAGGTCGGAACCGTTGCCATTAGCCAGCTGATAGCAACGGTCTGCATCAGCCAGCCAAGGGAAGAGACTTGAGAGGCTAAACCAGATTGAGCGAAATGTCGTATTCCTGAGCGGCGCAAACGTCTTCGGCGAAACTACATCCGCATCTGCGCCCGCCGCTTTGCTCATTGCTCCGACCGATTCGGTTCCGCCAAGCTTAACCACTTCGCGCGACACGATCCTCTTACACGTCGGATGCGCCAAATGCAGTCTTTGTATTAGTGTCATCTGGTAGCGAGATGCGGAGGTGGCGGCGGAGAGCCGTCGCTGGTGTCGCAGCGGCCTTACATCAGTGCAAACATGCTGTTGCGTGGCGCCGGCACAGTTCCCCCGGCGTCGGCGGCTTCGCCGGCAAGAATGCGAAGGCGCGCCGACTCGCTGCCAAGCTCAAGGTCGTCAGCATGGTTCTTCTGGCCGAGGCTGACGAGCTTGCCGAGCAACTCGGCGCCTTTGTCGGCGATCCTCTGGCGAGAACAAAGCTGTCGGAGACCAGCGTTGCCTGCATTGAGCGGCCGATGAAGGCACTATGCGCATCTCGCTGCGAGATGCAGCCGATATAAAAACAGCATTTGACGCTAGCCGCCAGGAAAGGGGATTGTCACCCCGCATGAGCCGGCGAAGCTTTTGTTCAATTTCGAACATGGACGCGATCGCGCGTTTTGCGCAACCAAACCACGACACACTGATTGAGGTGAGATATGGCGACGACACGCTCCGCAATTCCTCTGACTGGTGTACCGTTTCCGATATCAGAGTATGAGCGCCGGCAAAACAATGTGCTGGATGCGGTTGCTACGGCAGGCTTGGACGCAATCGTAGTAACGGCGCACGGCCACTTGAAGTATCTCAGCGGCTACGATGGGAGCGGTGGATATTTCGCGCCTTTCCCTCTTATTCTGATGCCGGGTCGGGTCCCGATATTTGTTGTCCGAGAATATGACGAGCAGGCAGTACGTTCATATAGCTGCATCGAGGAAATTGAAACCTATACACATCAGCCTGATTTTGGCAGGGTCTGCGCCGATGTATTGCGTCGACTCGGACTGGACAATAAGCGAGTCGGTTTCGAGCTTGGCTGCTGGAATCTCGCGCCCGCCGACGTGCGCGCAGTCCAAGACCAGCTCCCGGATCTGAAGATTACTGACGTCACCCGACTGGTCTCGTCAGTGTCAGCAGTGAAAGGAGAACTTGAGTTGGCGTGTATGCGCGATGCTGTTCGACTCACTGACGTGGCAATTCGAACCTTTCAGCAATCGCTTCGTCCCGGCATTACGGAGATCGAAATGGCAGCGGCCCTAGCTGCGGCGGTAACAAACGACCCCAGCAACGCCGCTGGGGATATCGGGCTTGCGCCGGGTACCATTTTGTTTGGAGAGCGAGTGAAGTTGCCCCATGCGCCAGCGACCCATCATCCTCTCAGCAACAACGAACCTGCCTTTCTGGAGATAGGGGCTTCGAAACACGGGTATACAGTGGGAATGGTTCGATGCGCAGTCCTTGGCAAACATCCCGAAACCGAATCTTTGCACGGCTTGGCTGAAGAGGTCATTGCGGCCCTTGTCTCCTCGATTCGACCAGGTGCTACGCCGGCGGACGTTCACGCTGCTGGGGGCGAGGTGTTGAAGCGATCTGGACGCAAGGGCGTCTTCCGCCAACGAACAGGATACCAAACTGGCATCAATTGGACTGAGCGCGGCGACCTAAGCCTGGAGCCCGATGTAAATGAACCACTCCGAGCTGGCATGACCCTGCACATGCCAAACATTTTGTGCAGCGAAAGTGGCTACCTATTTGGTGCCGGCGCACACGTGCTCGTGACAGAGCGCGGCGCGGAACTCCTGAGCGAAATCCCGCCAACACTTTATCGGGCGTGATGCTAGGCGGCGTGGACAAATTTGAGCCAGTATCTGGCGGTGGCTAGGTAGACCATTCCGAGGAAGCTATTGGCCAATTGATCGTAGCGGGTGGCAATGGCCCGGTTGATTTTGAGGTGGCCGAACATGCGCTCGATTCGGTTCCGCTGCTTGTAGAGCGCCCGGTCATACTCGATCTTCACGCGGCGGTTTGATCGGCCGGGTATGACGGGTTTAATCTTCCGCTCGGCGAGATCGGCGCGAATGGTATCGGCATCGTAGCCCTTGTCCGCAAGGAAGGCGTCCGGTGCACGAGTCCCCCTTTTCCGCCCGCTGCCGAGACATGGGCGCGAACTGTGGTGCTGTCGATGCTGTAGTGGCCGCTGTCCGCCATGACCTCGGCGAGCATTACCGCCACGGTCTCCCAGACCCCGGCCTCGCTCCAGCGTCGGAACCGACGATAGATGGTGTTCCAACTGCCGTATTTGGGCGGGACATCCCGCCATGGAGCGCCGCAGCGGAGCCGCCAGAGAATGCCGTTGATGATCGAACGATTCTGCTTGGGAGGTCTACCTCGGCCGCGTTTGTCAGGGTCGATGGGCAGCAAGCCCTTGAGAACACGCCATTCTGCTTCGGTGAGATCGCCCCTGCTCAAACCTGCCTCCAAAAAGCAGCCTTGAATCAATCCTCTTGGGCTACGTCAATCGCATCGACGTCCGAAATTCCGTAAGGCGGATATACTATTCCGCCAAGGTGATGGACAGTTCGAGAGGGCTGTCGCTATCCGCGAAAAATCGGCTGCCATCCTCAAACTCGATCACCACCTCTCCATCGCGGTGGCGCATGACACGGCGAACAACCTTGCCAATCAGCATCGACGTAGCTCGTTCGCTCTCTTCTTCCAGTGTCATTCCCAATGCTAACAACCCGATCGCAGGAAAGCGACCCTGCTAACATCGAATTTGTCCACGCCGCCTAGGGTCTGCGGTTTGCGGATTGAGTGGCAAAGCGCATGCAGTCCTGGAAAGTAGGTCGTGGGAGGGGGAGGAGTGTCGCGATGGTGACAGCTCTTCCTACTCAGACCTTTGCCATTGGCCGTTGCCAGCAGAGCCAGAGTTTATGATTGCCAGCACTTCGCAGCTGGTCCTCTAAGGCCGAAGCTTATCCATTTGAGGGCAAACGGCTTGTTATCGGGTCGCAGTCGCCGGCGCCAACACCGAGGCCTGAACGCGGGGCTATCTCGGTTCTAGATGGTTACGATATCCAAACTGCATTTGACGAAAACACCGGTGGCATCGATCATTAATTACGCACCGGCGCCTGATCCAAATTACTCAAATGCGGGAACGTGCCTATGGTTGGCGTTGACAGGTTCAAGGAGATCGAGATCGAAGCGATGACTTGGCGCCGGTACCTGCACGAGAATCCGGAGCTTGACTATCGGGTGAATGACACAGCGGCATTTGTGGCGGAAAAGCTGGCTTCCTTCGGGATTAACCACATCGAGTGCAGGATAGCTGAAACCGGCGTGGTTGCGTTGATCCAAGGTCAACTCGGAGATGGGCCCACTATCGGGTTGCGGGCCGACATGGACGCTCTGCCTATACTCGAAGCTTCAGGCAAACCTTGGACGTCGAAAAGGTCCGGACAGATGCACGCGTGTGGTCACGACGGGCATACTGCAATGCTCCTTGGCGCCGCGAAATACCTCGCCGCGACCCGGAACTTCAAAGGGTCCGTTGCCCTGATCTTCCAACCTGCCGAGGAAGATGGCCGCGGCGGCCAAAGAATGGTCCAGGAGGGGATCATGGACCGTTTCGGGATATCTCAGGTCTTTGGCATGCACAATTGGCCAGGCATGGAGGTTGGTGCGTTCGGCATTTGCGAAGGTTCGATTTTTGCCGCGCTCGACGAGTTCGATATTGTGGTCAAAGGCAGAGGGGGTCACGCGGCCGCTCCCCATCTGACAATTGACCCCGTCGTTGTTGCAGCTCAGATCATTTTAGGCTTGCAGACACTAGTCTCACGCAACACGGACCCCACCGAGTCCCTGGTGATCTCCGTCACAAAGCTGAACGCCGGACAAGCTTACAACATCATTCCCGAACGCGCGGAGATTGCCGGAACAGTCAGGACACTGTCACCGATTTTGCGCGACTTCGCTGAAAAACAGATTGAGGCGTGCGCGGAAAATATTGCACGCGCTTCCGGGGCGAAGGTCGAGTTTCAGCATCGCCGCCTGGAGCCCCTCACTGTCAATCATCCCGATCAAACGCGTCGGGCAACAGAGGTGGCGCGTGCTCTGGTCGGCCATTCATCGGTGAACCCCAAAGTCAAACCTAGTTTGGGGTCAGAGGACTTCGCGTACATGCTAGAGGCGCGGCCGGGGGCATGTATACTGCTTGGAAATGGATCGACTGCTGCTCTCCATAATCCAACCTACGACTTTAACGATGAAGCACTGCCATACGGCATTGGATACTGGGTCAACTTGGCCGAGGCTGCTCTAGCACCATGACATTGTCCAAGCAAAACAACCTTGGCTAATCAAGGCTGAGATCACAAGAAGAGGGTAACGACATGAAATACGAAATAAATCGCCGACGATTGCTGCAGGCGACATCGACCGCCATGGCGGCTGGCGCTCTGTCTTCAATTGCGGGCCGCGTTGCGGCCCAAACACCCAACCAGATCAACGTAGTGCTAGGCGGCGGCGATTGGGGAAAGGCTAACATTGAGGCTTACGCTAAGCCATTTGAAGCTGAGACCGGTATCAAGGTCAACCCAATCACCGACGACATGGGTATGGGACAGGTCGAGTTGATGGTAAAATCGGGCAATGTCACGGTAGATGTCGGGGCGCTTACGCAAGGGTCCGGCTTGGTCGCAGCTAAGAAAGGAATTCTTGAAGAAATTGATTACTCCTTGTTCAGGAAAGAAGAGCTAGACGGAATTTATGAATTTGCCAAGCAACCGTTTGGCGTGGCAAATTTGATTTACTCATATAATATGGTATATAGCACAGACGTATTCCCAGCTGATAAACCCCGGCCGACAAACTGGGCTGAATTCTGGGATGCTGATAAGTTTCCCGGCGTTCGCACCTTGGTGTCCGGCCAGTTTGGTTCAGAAGGACCCTGGGAAGAGGCCCTGTTAGCGGACGGTGTATCTCCCGATAAGCTCTACCCGATGGATATCGACCGGGTGTTTGCCAGTTTGGACAAAATAAAGCCGCACATCCGTAAGTGGTGGAGCAGCGGATCAGAGATTCAACAGATGTTGCATGATAAGGTCGTTGACATCGCTCAATCGTATGACGGAAGAGCTCTACTGTTGATCGATCAGGGCGCCGCGACGGAGATCAATCGAAACCAGGCGAAGCTGCAGTGGGATTATTGGGTCATTCCAAAGGGTTCACCCAACGCGAAGGCTGCGCAGAAGTTTATCGAATTCGCCACTCGCGCGGAACGTCAGGCAGCATTTTGCCAATTGTTTCCTGAGGGACCAAGCAACGGCAATGCGTTCAAACTTCTTCCCGAGAAAGTTGCGCGCAAGCTCCCTACCCACCCAGATTACATCAAGAGCAGCGTTTCCATCAACGGCAAATGGTACAATGAGGTAGGCCCCAGCGGTGTTTCCAACACTGAGATGCTTATCCAGCGGTGGAATGAGTGGATCCTGCAGTAGGGTTGGTTGAAGTGCGAAAGTCCGGTCGGGGTAACTCCATACCGGGCTAAAGTCGAAACTGATGCTGAAAATGTGACGGGGAGCGGGGTAGCCCACTAGCCTCTCCGCTCACGGCATCGGGTACGACGGCAGAAGGTACGGCAAATGCCTGCTAATGCACGCCAGCGATGGTGGAGGAGCCACAGTGAACATGCACGCAATGAATACCGCCCCCCGTTCGGAAGTTGACGCTGCAGATGTGAACCAATCGGTGCCACAAATTCAGTTCAGCAGTGTTACCAAGATGTACGGGAGTGTTCCGGCGGTCAGGGATCTGTCGCTGACCGTGCGTCGCGGCGAGTTCTTGACGATTCTCGGCCCGAGCGGCTCGGGTAAGACCACTACCCTGATGCTCTTGGCCGGCTTTGAGGCCCCGAGTTCGGGTGATATTATGATCGCCGGCCATTCAGTGGCTTCGGTCCCGTCCTACCGGCGCGATCAAGGAATTGTGTTCCAGAGCTATGCGCTGTTCCCGCATCTCACAGTGGCTCGAAACCTGGAATTCCCTCTCGAAATGCGGGGCATGGCTCCCGATCAGAGGAAGGTTCGGGTAGCCCGTATGCTTGAGCGCGTGCATCTAGGGGAATTCGGCGGTCGCATGCCATCCCAATTGAGTGGCGGTCAGCAGCAGCGCGTGGCGCTAGCCCGCGCGCTGATTGCCGATCCACCCTTCCTATTACTTGATGAACCGCTTGGCGCACTCGACCGTAACCTGCGTGAGCAGATGCAGATCGAGATGAAGAGCTTGCACAAGGAGTTCGGTATCACGACGGTGTGCGTTACGCATGACCAGGAGGAGGCGCTTACTCTGTCAGACCGGATTGTTGTAATGCGCGCAGGACGTGTCGAGCAAATCGATACACCAGAGGCCCTCTATGATCGGCCATCATCGTGCTTTGTCGCTAAATTTCTGGGTGAGGCGAACATTCTCGAGGATGCCTTGTTGCTGGCCAGAGGGGGCAACGCGCCGCAAATCGGCACCGTTGCGATGATAAGGCCAGAGCGCATCAGTGTACTTCCGAAGACTGCGGAGTGGGCTCAAACGGACCAGCGGCAATATGTTGCCGGTGCGGTCGACGATATGATTTTTGCCGGCCCTCTGCGAAAATACCATGTTCGCGTTGGCAACAATGTTCTCATCGTCCGGGAACATGTCGCGGCAGACCAACCTGTTTTCCAGCCAGGCGAGGAGGTTTGCCTCACGTGGCTGCGGTCAGACATTCGCTTCGTTTCGCCATAAGCGATTGATAAGGGATATCCATGAAGCTTTTGCGCAGAATGGCCAAGGTGCCACTTGGGTTAACCGCGCCCGCGTTCGCGCTTTTGCTTGTGGTTTTCGGTGCCCCTATAACCTTGCTTTTCCTAAGCAGTGTCAATGCCCCCGATTTCTCGTTCCAATACTACGGAGCGTTTTTCGCCCAGCCAGCTAATGTGCGGGTGCTCTTTCAAACGATAGAAATAAGTCTGGTCGCAACTGCCATCTGCTTAATCGTAGGCTATCCAACCGCGTATCTGATCGTCACGGCATCCAAGACTCTGCGCATGACGCTCATCGCTCTCGTGATCATCCCCTATTTGACCAGTGGGCTGGCGCGTACCTACGCATGGATTGTTATTCTTGGGGATCGCGGGGTCATCAACAACATCTTGCTGGACGTCGGATTGATCGATCGACCTCTGCAACTCATCTATAACCGAACCGCGGTCTATATTGGCATGGTCCACATCATGCTGCCGATGATGATACTTCCCTTGGTTAGTGCGATGATGGGGATCGATCGGTCCTTGATGGCTGCTGCACGCAGTATGGGAGCGGGACCTTTCACCGCTTTCAGGCGTGTATTTCTCCCCCTTAGCATTCCAGGCGCACGGAGTGGCTCGCTCCTAGTTTTTGTGTTCTGCCTAGGATTCTATATCACGCCGGCGGCACTTGGGGGATTGCGCGATGCCATGCTTTCAACCTTCATTGCGGCCGAGGTGAATAGCTCGTTCGATATTCCGCGCATTGCCGCTGCGTCCTTCATCCTTCTCGGGTTTGCCATTGTGGTGCTTTCCATGGTCGGGCTTGACCTCTCCGGCAAACAAGAGCAAAGCCAAACTCGAGCTCCGAAGGGCTCGATGTCCCGACTACCCATTGTTCTTGTTATCAAACGAAACTTCAGCGAAATTCTGCGTCCCTATCGTGTCAAACGGTGGACGGGACGGCGCTACGTGCCTGGGGCGGAAAGGCGATGGCCTAAAGTCGTCGCGATCGTTTTTATCGTTTTGGTGATGGCCTTTCTTTTATTCCCAGGGATAATCGTTGTCATCATGTCGTTCAGTTCCGGGGCATTTTTGCAATTTCCGCCTTCGGGCCTGTCGCTTCAATGGTATCGCTCGTTTTTCGGCGATGCATCTTGGAGCGGAGCAGCTTGGACCAGCGTCGAGATTGGTGTCGAGGTAGCTGTTATTTCTACTCTATTGGGAACACTTGCTGCTTTCGGATTGAGCCGAATAAGCGCAAGACTTCGCGGCGTGCTGACAATGATCATAATCACGCCTATCACCTTTCCAGTTATCGTGGTCGGTATCGCGACTTATCTGGGTCTCATCCAGATTGGTCTAATCGGCACAAAGGGTGGTATCGCCCTCGCTCACAGTATCGGCGCTGTTGGAATTGTGGTGGTGATCGTTTCTGCGACGTTGGCCAACTTCGATCGGACGTTAGAGCAGGCGGCCAAGAGTATGCGTGCCGGACCACTGCAAACGTTTTTTCGCGTAACACTGCCGTTAATCAGGCCGGGAGTGATCGGCGGCGCCATGTTCGCATTCCTCCAGTCATTCGATGAAGCGGTCATAACGTCTTTGGTCGGCGGTCTGTCGGTGCGGACGTTGCCCTTGAAGATGCTGGAGAATATCCGCCACCAAATCGACCCGACGATTGCTGCAGTCGCTTCTCTTTTGATGCTTCTGCCTTTAATCTGGATGCTTGTCCTCTATGCCGTCTGGTGGCGTTCTCGACCGAGCATGCAGCGAACATTACAGGAAGCCGCTGCCTAACTGGCGTGGCAGATCCACTTCCTGATGATGCGTCCGACCTATTCCTACGGACTGGCGACAAGCATCTGTTCGGGGCTTCAACGGGCGGATAAAATGGCCACCTGGTCCAAAACGGAAACCAGTAAAGCTCTTGCAATTATCATCTGGCACATGCGGATCAAGGATTCGGACTATGTCTGGGATCGGCCGGCCTTGCTCGCCAGCAAGCTCAGACCTGCCGATCCTCTTGCTGCGCGCCAGGATGGAATTCGAGGTCAACGGCGCTGACCGGATCGCACAGATCCTTCGCCCGTCTGAACAACGAACAGCTAGCCAACGTCAACCGGCTGATCGCGCGATTTCTGAAATCGGCTACCCACCGCGACTTTGACCTTCCTCCTCCCTTAGTGCACCGGGATCAAGGTGACGAACCAAGGGACAGGTCAGCAGAGCGAGCCCTGGTCATCTGAAAACGCGATGGTGCCGTCTCGGACATTATATTGGCGAAGTGGTGACCGCGTGTGCATAGTTCCAGGCGAAAAAAATAGCCGTGTACAAGACCATATGCCCGGTCAAAGTCGCCAGATCACCCGCAATAGGTTAAGCAATGAACGAAGCACCACATCTTACGTTTGATCTCGATGCGCATGGCGTGAGCAGAGGACACCTCGTTGTGCCGGGAGGCGCCGACCATGAAGAGTTCTCGCTTCCGGTTTTTAGTCTTAATAAGGGCGATGGACCGCGCCTTCTTATCACCGGTGGGAATCATGGCAATGAAATGGAGGGGCCATTAGTCGCGCGGCGGCTTATCGAGTGGCTGCCACAAGCGCAAACCAGTGGTAGGATCATCGTGCTGCCAGTGCTTAATCCATTGGCAGTTCAAGCATGGAGCCGCAATACTCCGCTTGATGGTTTGAATCTGAACCGCGTGTTTCCGGGCCGTGCCGACGGGTCTGTTACGGAACGAATCGCGGATGCGGTTTCACGCGTATTGTTGCCAAATGCCGACATCGTTTTCGATCTGCACAGCTTCGGCCCAACGTGGGATTTTCCCCCGGCGGTCATCACGCATCCAATTGCTGATGCGGATCTCATGGCTAAGACGCTCGCAATGGCAGCGGCATTTAAGCTGCCCGTAACATTGCTCTGGCAACATGACGACACGGCTGGGATGTTCGACAGTTGGGCACATAGCCTAGGGAAGGTATTCGTTTGCGCGGAATTCGGCGGTGGTACGGTTAGCGCAGAAGCTCTAGCGATTTATGAAGCTGGAGTTCGCAACGCGCTCGTTATGCTTGGACTCGTCGAAGGAAAAGTCGAGGACGTGTCTTTCCGTAACAAAAGGTCCAGTCAGACCCTTGAGACGCTGATATCAGACGAGTTGAAATCGCCCGCGCAGGGTATCTTCGAACCTCGCTGCTCTGTGTTGGATGAAGTGAGGTCGGGAGATCTTATAGGTATCCTACACTCTATGGATTCTGTTTCCGCTCCGTCCATTGACATCCGAGCGCCTGGGCCATCAATCGTCCTAGCCATAGGATCGGGCGCGCATGTCGACCGCAATGAAGGGGTAGCCATCCTTGCGCGGCCGCTGCATAACTAGAGGTACAGATTAGCCGCGCCTTGGCCAGCTGTAGTAACTCCGGTATGAAGGCACTGGCCTCGACTGGAGCTTATAGGCCAGCTCCTCGGATCGATCAGCGGCTGATCCTGTCTTCCAAAATCATGCCAAAAAGATTGCTTGATCCTTGATCGCTTGGTTTATACTAACCATGGTTGAAAGTGGCGGTCCGAGATGGGAGCTGGCCGGACGGATTGATCGCCTAGCTTCTGTTATGGAAGCAGGGGCGACGATCCGGCGCACCGCGACCAAGAGGGGAGGCGGACGGTGCCGTCCCCGCTGACGCCCGTAAAACAACTTTATCGTATCTTAAAACGAGATGGGCACGTTCGGGGCTTTATATTGGCAAAACCGATTCCGAACGGGGCATAACTTAGGACAGAGCGCGCAAATCCGGCCGCAGCTCATAGCTTGGCCAAACTCGAGTATAATTCAGTGCAGATCAAAGACGTCATTCTCACGCCCGGCAACGGCGCCTTCTTTTATGACGATCAAGCTGCCATTAGGGCAGGGGTTGGCCAGGACGGTTTTGTTTACGTCGGCGAGCCATTGACGCCCGGCTTCCGTGATATCCGTGTTCCGGCAGCTTGCTTAAGCGTCGGGCTTGTCCTGGAAGACGATATGGTCGCCTGGGGCGATATGATGGGAGTGCAATACTCAGGGGCTGGCGGGCGTGACCCCCTGTTTGACGTCGGAGCCATCATGGATCTCACGTCACGTGTTGTTGTCCCGCGGCTCTTAAACATTGATGCGTCCAGCTTTTTGACAGCCTGCTCCAGTGTCTTCGATCTCCATACTGGGAAACGACTCCCACTATGCATCGAATATGGGGTCAGCCAAGCCCTTTTAAGCGCTGCTGCCCATGCTGCGCGTCGTACCATGGCGGAGGTGGTTTGTTCGGAATTTTGCCTATCCATGCCGCATCGTCGTGTCCCAATTTATTGCCAGAGCGGTGATGCGCGCGAAATCAATGTCGATAAAATGATCCTGAAGGGGGTGGATGTGATCCCGCATGGCCTCATCAACTCGCGTAGCAAATTCGGCGTTGGGGGAGAAACCTTTCTGGATTTCGTCAAATGGGTGGCGCACCGCGTCAAGCAAATCGGCCAACCAGACTATTCTCCGGTGCTGCATTTCGATGTGTACGGCTGGATCGGTATGGAGATCGGGCTCGACGTCCAGCGCATCGCCGACTTCATCAGTAAGGTTGCTGACGCGGTTCCGGAGTTCACGGTGAATATCGAATCGCCAGCCGACTTCGGGTCTACGCCGGCGCAGGTCGAAAATTACGGGCAGATCGTCGGCATTCTGAATGCGCGCGCGTCACGTGCGCGCATCGTTGTCGATGAACGCTGCAACACCTTAGAGGATGTGCGTCTGTTTGCGGAGGCTAAGGCGACCCATCTCGTGCAGATCAAGACGCCGGACGTGGGCTCGATCGCCGACAGCGCCCGTGCGGTGCTTCTGTGCAAAGAGAACAACGTGGACGCCTATGTGGGAGGCAGCTGCAGCGAGACGGATCTCTCCGCGCGAGCGACGGTTCACATTTCGGTGGCAACACAGGCGGACATGATGCTCGCGAAGCCTGGCATGGGCATCGACGAAGGTCTTTCCATTGTAGGCAACGAACAAAATCGGTTGCTCGCCATGCTTGATCGGCGTCGGGCACAAAACCTGAAAGCCGCGTAGGAAGCGCCCTGATGCTAAACAGTCTCAAGGACATCACGGTTGTGGCGGTCGAACAGGCCGTTGCAGCTCCCTACGCATCGTCTCGCCTTGCTGACGCAGGCGCCCGGGTGATCAAGGTCGAAAGGCCCGAAGGGGACTTTGCCCGAAACTACGACAAGCTGGTGCGGGGGCAGAGCGCGTACTTCGTCTGGCTCAACCGGGGTAAGGAGTCGGTCTGTCTAGACCTGAGGTTGGAGGCGGATCGCGCCGTCCTCGACACGCTCATTGCCAGTGCTGATGTCTTCATCCAGAATCTAAAGCCGGGCAGCATAGAAAAACTGGGGTTCGCGTCCGCTGATCTGCGTCGACGATATCCGCGGCTGATCACCTGCGACATTTCTGGTTTCGGGGAGTCAGGGCCGTATTCCCATTTGAAGGCCTACGATCTGATCGTCCAGGCCGAAACAGGTCTATGCGCTATCACCGGCAACCAACAGGGGCCTGCGCGTGTAGGGGTCTCGGTTTGCGATATCTCGGCGGGCATGACAGCGCACAGCGCCATTCTTCAGGCACTGTACCACCGCGAGGTCACCGGCGAAGGGACCAGCATCCAGGTGTCACTGTTTGATGCCGTCGCCGACTGGATGAACGTGCCGGTTTTGCAAAATGATTACAGCGGCTACCAGACGGTACGCGCAGGCGTGAAACACCCGTCGCTCGCGCCGTATGGTGCCTATCGCTGTGCCGACGGCAAAGAGGTCATCTTTTCGGTTCAGAATGACCGCGAATGGGTGAATTTCTGCGAGAAATTCCTGAAGCAGTCCGGGCTCACACGCGCACCTGGTTTTGCTGACAATATGGAGCGCCTCGCTCATCGTGCGCAACTTGATGAGATCATTGAACAGCGGTTTTTTGAACTATCCTGCCACGATGCGATGCAGGAGCTCGAGGCGGCCGGCCTGGCATATGGCCGACTGAACGAAGTGGTGGATGTTTCAAAGCATCCACACATTCGCAGGGTGCAGGTTGGAACACCCGATGGAGCCGTCGAGACGATAGCGCCGGCGGCGATTTTCAACTCGGAGCTCCCCTCGCTTCGCCCAGTCCCGGCTCTTGGCTCTCATACCGAGGCTGTCCGCGAGGAGGTGCGGGCGCTTTTGCGCGAAAGAGCCGCGTCAGCGTGAGCGCGCGTTTCAGTAAGGTGAGACTGCTCGCGGTTTACAAAATGCCTGTGTACCTCGGATCATTTCAGCGCACCGGCCGCCTAGAAAGCTCACTGGCAGCGCCCGCGCTAAAATCGGCCGCAAAGGCGTCTCCATGATCAAGGACACCTTTGCGGCCGTTGAAGGCGCGATGTCTGTACCGCGCTGGAGATCCCTGCTCTTCGTTCCTGTTCACGTTCCGCGCTTTGTAGAGACGGCCCATGAGCGGGGCGCAGATGGCGTCATTCTCGACCTGGAGGATTCCGTGCCCCAGGATCGGAAAGGAGAGTCACGGCAGCAGCTTCCTGAATGCGTGGCAGAGGTGGGCCGGAAAGGCGCATCTGTTTTGGTCCGCGTGAATCATGGTCTGCGCGCCTTGGCGGCCGATCTCGATGCAGCCGTGATGGCGGGTGTTGACGCACTGGTTCTTCCGAAGACGGATTCGGCAGAGTGGGTTATAGAGATCGCGAATGCGGTTTCGGAACTAGAACGTGAAAGAAATCTTCCGCAGGGAGGCATCCGGTTCCTTGCCCAGATTGAGACCCCGGGCGCCTTGCAAAGGCTTGCGGCCATTGCGTCGGCGCATCCAAGGATGGTCGCAATGGCGCTTGGCCCTGAAGACTTCAGCGCCGCTGTTGGCGGCGCCCCAGGATTCGACCTTCTTTTGACGCCGAACCTTTCTGTTCTGTTTGCCGCCCGCGCGGCCGGCTTGCTCCCGCTGGGCTTCATAGGAAGCATCGGCGAGTTCTCGGACACGCATAAACTTCGTGAGGCCGCGGTGCGGGCGCGGCGGCTTGGCTTTGCCGGAGCTTTGGCGATCCATCCGACACAGGTGGCCATATTCAATGAGGCTTTCTCGCCAAGCGCCCAGGAGCTCGAGTGGGCCCATAAAGTTGTCGCGGCGGCAAATGATGCCGCCACGCGTGGACTGTCCGCATTCTCGTTGAATGGCAAAATGATAGATCCGCCAGTGGTGCGGCGCGCCCACGAGATCCTGATTCTTGTGGGCAACAACTGACTGGCCTGTTATCAGCGGCTGAACAGGAGCGAATGGCACTACACCGCGCCGGGCAAGCCGATGCAAAATGGCTACGCGATTCCCTCAACGGCCGAATGCGAGACGAGCTGTTGAACGATGGCCTGTTCTTCGGCCTCGACCACGCCCGCAGTGCCACTGCCGAATGGAGGCAGGACCTAAATCCTGTTCATAACACTCATCTGTCTATGTCATTTGAGTGAATAGGTTTTGCTGATCTGGATGCGATCCCATGGGGTATTTTGGGTTTTGCCGCGCGCGATGAACGATGCGCTGAGCCGCCGGTTCGTCAAGCGTTGATCGGCTGAAGACCCATGGACCGTCCGGCAGAGGATGAACGCCTTCGATCGACGCGAGTCCACCGAAGGCGATGCAACGCGGCTCGCCATTGTCAAGCAGACCACGCCAGCAGGAATAGCGCGGAATGTTGTGCTTGGTTCCCGTGTAGCGGACCGTCAGCTCGCGGCCGCAGCGCCGGCAGCGGACAAGGTCGGCGAGCAGAGCGTCGCCATGCTTGGGCGCCCCGTGATGCCGGCTCGTGGGCACGTGGTCGCTCACCATCTTGCGGATCGCTTCCGCCTTTCCCAGCCGACGTAGCCTTCGTGTGCACCCGGAATCAGCGCCAGCATCTCGCGCCTTACGGCGGCTGCGCGAGCGAATGGCGGCATCTGCGCGGTCTGCGCGTCGTGCGGGTTGGAGAAGATCGAACTGATATGTCGTAGGCTGGCGCGGTATGGACCTCTCCCCGGTTCGCTTCGTGAGGACCCGATGCTGCGCCCGAATCCTCCAATTGCGATGGGGTGTGGGAATTGGCCGTCGGGTCCTGCAGCAGTGTCACCAAGACGCCAAGCGTTCTGGGATCGATATGTGGGGCAGGGCAATGCGCCACGCGGTGCAGACCGCGATCAAACATCCAGGCCGGAACTTCCAGCCACCGATCGGAGGCGTGGCGGGAGAGACTGCAGCGGAAAACCTCCCGGTCGGCGTTCTCGATCACCTCATGAACGTGAACACAACGCCCGGCCCAAGGATGCCACGGATAAAGAAACTTGCGTTCCTCGGTCCTGTGGGTGTTCTTTCCTGGTGTTGTTCAACACCGTGAGGCCGCATTCCTCGCTCGCTATTTGACCCCGGCGGTCTTCGCCGGAACCCTCGCCGCAACCGGCTCCGACGCTGCACTCAATGAAGGCTTCGCGCCTCCGCCCGTTGCTCAAACCGCGCCATAACAGAAACGGCCGAGGCTAATCGCCACTGGTTGAAAGTTCAGTGGCAGGTCAGAGGGTCTGGCTCGACGGCCTTAGCTTCAGGCTATCCGGCCAATCCCGGCGATCACCCAGCGACACGATGACTGACCAGTGCTCAGCGCCACCGCCGGAGCTGCAAAAAGAGTTGCGTATGATTGAGCGTTCGACCACGTTGCTGTCGATCTTGATATGGCCTCGTCCAGGATGCGCGAGAGGCGCTTCCCAGCGCGAGAGCGTGTAGGGGATCGCCGCTGTGAGCTTGGTCTTCTGACTGATTTGGCCGAGCTTCTCTAGCCGCCCTGGGTCCAGTGCCGTGATGGTTGAGCACTTTTTGCCTGCGTGCAGCAAGGCCTCGTTGGCCTCGGCTACGGATGTCATCCTCGATCTTTTAGAGTTCGCGGATCCTTCTTAGCGCCTCGATCGGGCGCGGCATGGCAGAAGGCGAGCGTGAAGCCGCTTTTCGTCGGCCAGCAAGCGATGGCCCGCTATAGCCGTCGACCTGCAAGTTCCGGTAGAGAGCCTGCGAGATGAGCGATCGCACGCTGGGCCTTTTCGGTCCGGCGCATAGACATAAGACGCCCGGCGGTCCGCTCCCTCCCTAATCAGTCATCGCGGGCATAAATCCAGAGTAGGCCTGTCTTCGTCTTGCCGACCCCGGAACGAGCACCGGCGCGGTCGTCGCACGTCGGCGAAGAGTTTTGGCGAGGACTTCGGTTTTGCTAAAGCAACCGTTCATGGACCAGACGTAGGTGCCAGTCCGGCGCGGCCGACTACCGGCGCTGCCAGCAGCCTGGGCAAGCGAACCAAATTGTAGCCCGCCAAGTTATGCCGCGCCCGCGGTGGCACATCCTCGCAGCTTGACCTTGGCCATGCCGTCTGAGGTCTTGACTGACCGAACCCTCCTCTGACCCCTTAGGGCAGTGCTGACTGAGATCATAGCCCGGATGGCGCTTCGTGCGGTCATCGATCGCTATACGCGAGGCTTGTTGCTTTCTGCTCAAATGGGCGTTGAAGGCAACGCGCGGCGTGATCTTGCTCTTTGCAGGTCCTTGACTGGCGCGTCCTAGGCTTCGCCAGCGCCAGTCGATGCGCCGTCGCGGCGTCTGCGGTCCAACATAGCGAGAGCGGCATCACGCTCGCCTGTGCCAGGCCTGGGTATGAAACTTTCCAGTCAAGCCGGATTGGCCAGCACCTGGGTGCATAACCAACCTGTTGTCGCGGCTTCATTAGCATGAGGTGCCCGGAAACGAAGATACGTATGGACCCCGCCCCGCTTTCCAATTGAGCCTAGGGGCTGCTGATTCCTTCTTCGCCAAGGGTCGTGAACGGCGTGATCGACCAATGGATTAGGTTGATGGGACGATGAGTGTCGCCTCGGTCGAGCAATGGTGGATGAAACTGCGATGACATGTCCGATAGGATCTCTGTAATCGCCCTGCCTGACGCCCTGCCTTCAGGTTTTCGACATAAAATTTCACCTCGGTCACACCTGATCTTAATGTCGCCAGCGATCTAATCCAGTGTGCCAGGAATGAGGTACCGTACGGCCGCACTGCGAGAATGCCTTCTTCGCAAATCCCAGTCCTCGCCGTGACTGCTAGGTGCAATACTGCAAGCCAGCTGAACCAATTGAGGATCTGTCCCCTCATCGAGGCGCGGATTGACTTGGATGACGACGGGTCCAGGCTTCGTCCACGGAGTTCAATGTTCGTTGGCCCAGCTGAGGCCGTGAGCTTGCAAGCAATTCTGTGACACGTTGACGATACGATCATGCTCGTCATTAGTCAGCAGGGTTGGTTGGACAATTCACCTCTCGGAAGAGGAAATGGGGTGGCCGGCCGAAGTCCGCCAGCGGCAATAGCAATGACCTCCTTTCCCATCTTGTTAGCGCCGCTGGTTGCAATGGCGCTTGGTACTGAAGACTTCAGTGCAGCTGTTGGCGGTGCCCCAGAACTCGACCTGCTTTTGACGCCGAACCTTTCCGTTCTGTTCCCCATGCGGCAGTCTCGGCTCGATAGGAAGCATCGGCGATTCTTAGACAATGATAACTTCGTGGGGCCGCAGGCGATCCATTTAAACATCGATGGGGCTTTTCACCAAGCGCACAAGAACTCGAGGGACCCGTCGTGTCCTCGCGGCGAAAAAGATGCGACGGCGCAAGGCAAAGGCGCGTTCACATTGGACGGGAAGATGGTCGATCTACCGGTTATTCGAAGGGTCCGAGAAATCATCTCCATGGATCAGGGCGCCGAGTTGGCCGGTTGAAGCCTCGGCGGGTTGGGTCCATTCTGGACACATAGGTTACGGTTTTGGTCAAACCACACTGAGATGACACGACAGTTAGGCGTCATGTCGCTCTGCAATTATTGCTGTCGCGCCATCACATTTCGAGATAGATTACATCATTGCAGTCCGCCCTCGGAAGAGTACCCGTGGAAATCAGGCAGTTAAGATACTTTGTTGGCGTGGTCGAAGCAGGCAGTTTCACGAAGGCCGCTGGCTTTCTGAATGTCGCCCAGAGTGCGCTGAGTCTGCATGTGCGCCAATTGGAGGAAGGCTTCGGCACTCAGCTGCTGATACGCGACAGGACCGGCGTGAGCGTGACGGCGTCAGGAGCCAAACTCCTGGAGCGGGCGCGGGCGATTCTCAAAGAAATTCGAATTACCGAGGTGGAATTGACCAACACAGCCGCTTCCCCCGCCGGGGAGGTGACTATTGGCATTCCGTCTGGAGCTGCTCGCGTCCTGAGCGGTCCGCTGCTTGAGACGGTAAGACACGAACTGCCCAAGGTGTCCCTCAAGATGGTCGAGGGTATGACGGGACCGCTAGAGGAATGGATGGCGGCTGGACGCTTCAATCTGGCGGTTCTGTACCGCACTGCGGACAGTGTGGGGCGAATGACTGTGCTAGCGCGCGAAGACCTTTGTCTGGTGGTTCCGTCCGGCGAGCCACCGTTTGAAGATGCGATATCTCTGGCCGACCTGCATGCATTCCCCCTGGCGGTTCCCATGCGCAACAACAATGTCAGGCGTTCGGTGGCTGATGTCGTCGCACAACACGGTTGCGCGATGGACGTCAAGTTTGAAGTGGACTCGCTCTCAACGATCATCAACATGGTCGTAGAGGGAAAAGCGCATTCTATTCTCGCCCCGTCTGCCGTTCAGAAAGAAGCCTCTCAAGGGCTGGTCCGGACGGTCAAGATAGTCGATCCGGTAATTACCCGCTCCGTGGTGCTTGCTGTAAATCCCAAAGATGAGCGTTCTGCGGCCGTTTCTGCGGTCCGCAAGCTCATTCCGAAGGTCGCCAGAGAATTGATTGAGAGCCGGGGCTGGGTAGCATCGGCTCCTGACGCGACCTGAGAACCATCGATCTGTAAACAACGGCATGACTTCCTTCCTGTCGGAACAGATCGATCTGGATTCCAGATGGATTTAGGCACTAATCGATATTTGACCCGCTGCGACCATCGCGATGAAACTGGCTCAAGCGAGCTCAGCGGCTTCGAAAATTGAAACGGCGCTCGCATGGCCAGAATCACAAGTGGAGCCCGCGATGTCCCACGCCAGGAGCTACGAGCTCTTCATTAATGGCAAATGGCGAGCCGGTGGTAGCCGAGCCACTTTGCCGGTGATCAACCCGGCGACGGAGAAGGTATTTGCCTCAGTGGCCTCGGCTACGGTTCCAGACTTGGATGAAGCTCTTGCTTCGGCAGAACGCAGCCGCAAGGCGTGGTCCTCACGCCCCGCCAAAGAGCGTGGCGAGATCCTCGTCTCTGCCGCCAGCAATCTGGCTGAGAAAGCTGGCGCCGCAGCCAGGGACCTGTCGTCCGAACAGGGAAAGACGATTGCCGAAGCAACAGGAGAGTACGCGCGCGCAGTCGAAACGCTGGAATGGAATGGCCGGCATGCCGATGAGTTGTCGACCCCGATTCCGTTGGGTCCGAACAGGATGATCGTCCCGGAGGCCCTCGGTGTCGTCGCTGCCTTTACGCCGTGGAACTATCCAGCCGTTCTCATCGCCCGCAAGCTCGCCCCCGCGCTGGCGGCAGGCTGCCCGGTGATCCTCAAAGGGGCCGAAGAGACGCCAAGCGTGGCTGTCCATGTCGTGGAATCTTTGCGTCAAGCAGGGATACCGGAAGGCGTGGTCAACCTGGTGTTCGGTGTTCCTGTGCATATATCACGGCATCTGCTCAGTTCGCCAATTGTCAAAGTCTTGACGTTCACGGGGTCGACCGCTGTTGGGAAACAGCTGGCCACACTGGCCGCGAATAATCTGCAGCGCTGCATCCTTGAGCTCGGTGGACATTCCCCGGTTATTGTGTGCGAAGATGCCGACCTGGCAACGGCGATACCGGCTATTTCGGAATACAAATTCGAGTGCGCGGGCCAGAGTTGTAATGCGCCCAGCAGGATTCTTGTCGCCCGATCCCGCTATGAGGAATTCCTGTTCCGGATGACGGAGGCGGTCCGAAAAATCAGGATCGGTCCACCGGATGACCCTGCAACGCAGATGGGTCCCATGGCAAACGCGCGGCGAATCGAGGCCATGCAACGCCTGACCAAAGATGCGGTAGAGGGCGGCGCCCAAATCGAGACCGGTGGCATCCCCCTTGACCGACCGGGGTTTTACTGGCCGCCAACCATCCTGACTGGCGTACCGAAGGAAGCGAGAGTGCTTCATGAAGAGCCGTTCGGACCAATTCTCACCGTGGCTCCTTTCGATACGATCGAAGAGGCGATCGATGAAGCCAACGCCACGGAGTACGGTCTGGCCGCCTACTTGTTTACTGGCGCGGCCGATACGCAACAGAGGCTTGTGGGCGGTCTTTCTGCGGGCGCTGTTAGTGTGAATTACCTGAAAGGGGTTTCCGCTGATGCCCCTTATGGAGGAGTCAAACAAAGCGGCTATGGATATGAAGGCGGCGAGCAGGGGGTGCGAAGCTTCCAGATTCTGAAAATGGTCAATGGCCTCGGTTCATTTGGATAAAATCCGGTGGGAAACAGAACACGGACCATGGCCGGTAGCGACATCACAAGGAGCGTCGCCGACGCCCTTCAGTACATCTCGTACTATCATCCTCCAGATTATATCCGGTCTCTTTCTCACGCATACACGCGAGAACAGAGCCCGTCGGCGAAGAATGCCATAGGTCAGATTCTGCTGAACTCCCGCATGGCGGCCTTTGGGCGGCGCCCGATTTGTCAGGACACCGGACTTGTGGTTGTCTTCGCAAAGGTCGGCATGGATGCCCGCATTAAGTCAACAGCCAGTTTCGCGGATCTTGTGAATGAGGGCGTACGTCAAGCCTATCTCGATCCGGACAATCCCCTTCGGGCATCGATCGTTGCGGATCCCCTCGCTAGACGGGTCAACACCCGCGACAACACACCGGCAGTTGTCCATGTCGACCTGGTGCAAGGTAACCAGATTGAGATCACCATCGCCGCGAAAGGCGGCGGGTCGGAGAACAAGGCACGTTTTACCACCCTCAATCCCACCGCCTCCGTTTCCGACTGGGTGGTCAATACCGTTTCGACCCTTGGCAGCGGGTGGTGTCCACCTGGACTGATCTCTGTCGGCATCGGTGGTAGCGCTGAAAAGGCGATGCTGCTGGCCAAGGAGGCCATGAACGAGCCCATAGATATGGCGGAACTGATCGCAAGGGGGGCGTCAAGCGCAGAAGAGGGGCTGCGGATTGAGCTTTATGAGCGGATCAACGCGCTTGGTATCGGCGCCCAAGGCCTTGGTGGTCTGACGACAGTCGTTGACGTCAAGGTTGCGACCTATCCTACTCATGCAGCGTCCAAGCCTGTGGCGCTCATCCCGCAATGCGCCGCCAACCGGCACCTGAAGTTTACTTTGGACGGCTCTGGACCCATCAGCCTCCAGCCGCCCGATTTGCGCGAATGGCCCGACATCGGAGCCGACGAATTGAACCCAGCCGGCGTCCGGCGGGTCAATTTAGATACGCTTACGAAGGAAGAGACGGCATCGTGGCGCTGCGGTGAAACGCTCCTGCTTTCTGGAAAGATGCTGACGGGCCGTGACGCTGCCCACAAACGAATGGTCGAACTGATTGATGCCGGCAAGCCGCTCCCAGTCGATCTGAGGGGCCGCGTGATCTACTACGTCGGTCCCGTCCGGGCAGTGAGGAATGAAGTCGTTGGACCCGCCGGTCCAACAACCTCCAGCCGCTTGGACGATTTTACGGACAAGGTGCTCGCCGAAACCGGCCTTTTCGCGATGGTGGGCAAAGCGGAGAGGGGACCGGCGGCCATCGCGTCGATTGTAAGACACAGAACGCCATACCTTGCTGCAGTGGGTGGCGCTGCGTACCTGATTTCAAAGTCGATTAAGGCGGCGCGGATTGTCGCCTTTGAAGACCTGGGCATGGAAGCCATCTATGAATTCGATGTGCAGGACATGCCCGTCGTCATGGCTGTCGATGTTGAGGGAAACTCCATTCACAATTCCGGGCCTCTTGAGTGGCGTAAGCGTATGGCAGCCGACAGCATCGCACGCAACATCGGTGTTTGAGTCTTTCCGGTTGGGCGATTTCGGCCAGACCCGAGCGCCAAATTATCGGGCAAGCCATAAGACGAGCGGCATTTGCGGTGCCCTGCGCCTCGGCGAGCCGGCCAAGCAAGGCCTTCAATTCACCCTAATAGTTGAATGTGCGAGTGAATACTGCATTGAGTATGCCGTCCATGCGATCGAGGGTCGAATGCAGTCGCGCGTCTATCAAGTACGGCAGCGAGATTCAAGAAAATCGGTTATCTATTTATCATGGTCTCCGCCGCCGCCGACTATTCTCTCCAGCTGCACCATTGCCCCGTTGGGCGTTGGGGCGATAGCCAAATTACTTCTGCAGCTTTTCTCAGCGGATCGCTCACCCTCAGCTGATTTTCGTACCCCATTCTGGCACATCTCGGGCCTGGAACGGATGCCTTCCACTGCTACATTCGCTCGTTTCAATTGATGATAGAATTGATCGGCACACAACGCGATGTCATCGCTGAGAGCATAGGTTATGAAGTCGAAACCCGATCCCGTGCAACTCGACAGTTGGGACCTGCGGATCCTCTCCGAAATTCAGGCAGACGGTCGGATTTCAAAAAGTGAGCTTGCAAAACGAGTTCATCTTTCGGCGTCCGCCTGTTCGGAGCGGCTCCGAGCACTCAAGGCCGCGGGGATTATTGAGGGATTTTATGCGCGGCTGAGTCCTGCCCTCATCGGCGGCATGATCTTTGTGATGGTGGAGGTCGTGCTGGATCGTCATCGTCTTGAGGACCAACGACACTTCGAAACTGCTATCCAAGACATTCCGGAAATCCTGGACTGCTGGGCAATTGGGGGGCGCGTGGATTATCTGATGCGGGTCGCATCTCGTTCTATGGCCGCCTATCAGGATTTCATGGAGGGACTGCTGCAGGCAGGCTTGGGGATTGATCAATACTATAGCCTTGTCGTCACGAAACCAGTGAAGTCCAATTCACCGATACCTTTGTCCGCCCTGAGGCAACGGTAACCCAAAAGCTAAGTTTCAACGGCGTTTGGCACGGATCCCGTAGATTCGTCGGCAAAAGGCACCCATTCCGACGAAACTCAAGGGACATTTGCGGTATACTAATTGCTGGAAAAAGGTGGCCGAGCGCTATCCGCCAGTTGATCGCGAGCAAGGACGATGCGCTTGAGCAATCTGGAACCGATCTATTCCAGGAGAGGATCGAAGCAGCCATCGGACGCACTTGCCCAGCACGGTTACGGCGAGAAGCCAAACCGGATCGTGCCTGGTTGAGGAGGCGTCCATATCTAAGATGCGAAGTGCCGAAAAATGCCTCTACCGCTACTTCAAGGGGGGAACTTTCGCCCTGGATTGGCGATCAGTGGCGATTGAGCTTAGTCGCGGTCAGCGCATCCGTGTAGGGGGCGAAATCTACAGCGAGGGTTTGGCAAGCCGACGGGTAGCGGGAGTGCAAGCTGGCCCGCTCGGCCTTGGCGACCAACCCGGCCCTCGACGCCTGCGGACATTCGGAGATCGCGTTTTTACGTCCTAAGTTCGTTGCTGTTCGAGATTAGGAGATCGTCTGTCCTGTTTGACATTGCTGGTCTCCGCAGCCTTCTAAGCGAGGAGCATGGCTGTGCCGGGATCGCGTAGGTGGGTGACAAGGCCGGTCACTCCTGCCACCCGACGTGGTCTTTGAGAAGGTGGAGGTTGCGCTACCGGCTGGAGAGCATGGTGCCAGTTTTCACAAGACAAGGGTCGCTTAATCGAATGGGCGTCAAGTTCATAGATTGCGAACAGATCATGGGGGGATTTGAATAGTGCTACTGACCGAGGCAGAGCTGAAAAGAGTTGCGAATGCCAGTCGAGGACATAGAGCCGCATCGATCGTTCTAAAGGAAGAGACGGCCGCAGCTACAGCCAGATCGTCATTCGACGTTTTTCTGTCACATTCTTTCAAGGACGCAGAGATCGTTCTCGGTGTGAAGCGAATTTTCGAGGAGCTTGGGTTCACTGCTTACGTAGATTGGGTCGAAGATTCACAACTGGACCGCACAAAAGTCTCCTCGGCCACCGCCGAGTTGCTGCGGACCCGTATGAGGCAGTCAAAGACGCTAATCTATGTGCATTCAAACAATTCTCCAGGATCCAGATGGATGCCTTGGGAGCTTGGCTTTTTCGATGGGTTTCGGACCGCGGTAGCGGTTCTGCCCGTGGCAAAAAATTCTTCGGAAACATTCTCCGGGCAAGAATTTTTGGGCCTATACCCTTACATTGATGGGACAGGACCTGCATTCCTGTTTATGAACAGAGGGACCGCGCCTCGCTCAAGAATAGGCTCTGTAAGCTCGACTGCTAACCTCACGTTTGCCAAATCCTGGCTTAAAGAATTTACCGCCACAAAATAGACTGGTGTGCTTCAAAAATGAAATATCCTGGACTCTATAATAGCGCCGACGTGGCATCCAACGAGCAGCAGGCGACGTTTCTGCGCCTGATCCGGGCAGAGTACGTTCTTCTTTTTTTAGCGTCGGTGCTCTCTTTGGACTTGTCGCCATCAAAAGCCTATTTCGGTGTCTATGCTGCGGTATTTCTTTGCTCAATGGGAGTCCTCATTTTCCGGTCGGTCACAAAGCCCGAGCAGGTCTGGTATCAGGCTCGAGCTCTGGCAGAGTCGGTGAAGACATTGACTTGGCGCTTCGCGATGCGAGCACAGCCGTTCGATGACGCGCGCGCCGCTGACGCCAGAGCTGATTTTCGAAAGCTCATGGAAGGTATCCTTGATAGCAATCGTCACCTTGGTAGCGCGTTGAGCGGCACCGATTCAGCATCCCCCCAAACAACCGACCAGATGATGTCGATAAGGGACTCCCCGCTAAAAGAAAGAAAAGACCTATATCTGCAGAGACGAATCTGCGACCAACGGAAGTGGTACGAGAAGAAGGCGCGCTCGAACAAGAGGTCCGCGAAAGTCTGGATGGGCCTTGGTATTTTTGCATACGCTCTGGGATTCTCGTTCATCGTAGTACGCATCGCTGACCCCGCGATGCCAGGCTGGCCGACCGAGCCGCTAATTGTCATCGCCGCCTCCCTTATTGGGTGGACCCAGATCAAGAAATTTAACGAATTGGCATCGGCTTACACGTTGACAGCTCACGAGATCGGCTTGACTGCCGACCTTATTACGGACGCCAACTCGGATGAGGCATTCTCCGCCGCGGTGAACGAAGCCGAACTGGCTTTCTCACGGGAGCACACCCAGTGGGTTGCTCGTCAAAACAACTAAGAGACAACAATGGCATACAGCGATCCGACCTATGTAATATTTGACGGCGATGAAGACGCTTGGGCATACCGCTTTATGAAAGGGTGGAACGCCAGCGAGAATGTGAGTTTTGAATTCGCGAACGCTCACGATCTGGACAATATGACGAGCCGAGCACAGGACGAAGATTATGTTAAACGCAATCTTCGCAACAGAATGAATGGATCGAGCCAGGTACTTGTCCTGATCGGTGAGAAGACGAAAAACCTTTTTCGCTTCGTGCGCTGGGAAATGGAATTGGCTCTTGATCTAGGTCTGCCGATAATCGCAGCAAACCTTAACGGCTCGCGGCAACAAGATGTGAGCTGTCCGCCTATCATCAGGGACAAATGTGTTGTGCACGTGCCGTTCAAGATGAAGGCCATCAAGCACGCGCTAGCCAATTGGCCGAGCGAATTTCATCGGCTTTCAAACGCTCAGCGTGGCGATGGCGCCAGGAGCTATGGCGAAAGCACCTATCGCGATCTCGGCTTATAATCGCCACCTAAAAGCACTTAGCCGCCCAAACATCCTCGCCATCCGCTGGCGGCGACTAGCCTTAGCAACGTCCGCCAGCGTGTTCCGAGCTTGCCGAGCGATGATAAGAAGAGCACGACGTCCGATTTGCTGAGTTTGGCTGAAAGCTGCAGGTCATGTGCAACCTATTAGAGGAGCCCCGCTCGAAGCGTCGGATCGTCAGACAAGATCATGTCGCGCGAGGGCGCTGGTTTCGCGAGGAAAAGGAGCGGCTGTTCGATGTTTGAGGCTTGATCCAGCGTTTCGAGACTGCACGAGCGGCCAGCATTGATGGAGGCAGCTTTTCAGGCCGCGCAATTCTGTCGGCTCGCCCCCTCCTGCGAGCCGCAGCTCGGCTCGCCCTGCGCAGCAACCACGAATTTGCGATCGCAAGAAAGGCAACACGCTGACGATAGAACTTGGCGGCGCTGGTCGGCTGCGAATCAAGATGTCAATGGCAAGGAGCTCTCGCCGCGCGTCTTTGCCGGGCCGAACCTTCTGGCTATGCTCCTTCGAGAAGTCTGCCGAGCACCAGCCGCCGCACCGCCAAAGCTATCAATATGCGCGAGGGCACGACCTCAGCCTCTCAGCGCTGGCCAACCAGGTTGGAGCCTGTGCCGCGGCACGGAACCCGCTGCCTGCTGATCGAGGCGAATGTGCTTTGCCCCTGATCACCTCATTACCACCCTTGGGAAGGGCAAGACCGATCCGGACCGTCAGAATGTAAGGGATGACCGGCAGTTCGGCGGAACATGGCCGCCGGCGCTCTATCGTGCCTCGCGCGGCCGGCGGGAACAGCGTCCCGAGCGCTATTCATCCGTCAATATCGCCCGCTAATCGGGCACTATGCTGGGCGCATGCGCGTCGTAAGCTGTTCGTGTTTGCAGGACGCGCCCCCGACCCTCGGCTAAGGCGAAGGTGACGCCTTAGTTTTCACGGCAATTCGGGCCGATCCCGCGAATTTCACGGCGAATAACCTGCATTCCCGAGAAACTCAAGGGACGTTTCCGGTATGCTATTTGCTAAACAGGTGGCTGGCCGAGTGCCCTCCGCCAATTTATCGCGAGGAGAGGGACATGCGCTTGAGCAATCTGGGAACCGAGCAACTCCGGGAGAAGGATAGAAGCTTCGTCTTCCATCCTTCTACGCATCTGGCCAAGCACAGCCGAGGCGAAACGCCAAATAGGATTATGGCCGGTGCGGAAGGCGTCTATATCTGGGACACCGAAGGCCGAAGGAGCCTCGACGGTTTCGGAGGACTCTACTGCGTCAACATGGGATATGGATGCACGGAGATCGCCGAGGCCATTGCCAGGCAAGCACACGAATTGCCGTTCGCGCACGTCTATGCCAGCCAAGGTACGGAGCCGGTCGCCCTGTTGGCAGAGGCCGTGGTCGAGTATTTCGGTCAGAACATGCGAAGGGTCTATTTCGGCCTCTCCGGTTCCGATGCCAACGAAACCAACATCAAGCTGGTCTGGTACTATAATAACATTCTTGGCCGGCCCGAAAAGAAAAAGATCATCTCGCGAAATCGCGGCTATCACGGGTCTGGATTGGTCACGGGTAGCCTAACTGGCCTTCCCTTCTTTCACAATTTCTTCGACCTGCCTCTGGATTTGGTGCGCCATACAACCACGCCGCACTATTACCGCCAGGCGCGTGTCGAGGAGAGCGAGGAAGCGTTCTCCCGGCGCTGTGCCGATGAGCTTGAAGCCTTGATCCTGGCCGAAGGACCGGAAACGGTTGCAGCTTTTATCGGAGAGCCGGTACTTGGGACAGGAGGTATTGTGCCGCCCCCCAAAGGGTACTGGACGTCCATTCAAGCGGTGCTCGACAAATACGATATCCTTCTAATCGCGGATGAAGTGGTCTGTGGCTTCGCGCGAACCGGCGAGAAGTTCGGTTCCCACCTGTATAACATGCGTCCGGATTTCGTGACCATCGCAAAGGGTTTGAGTTCCGCCTACCTCCCCATCTCCGGGTCAATCATTGGCGACCGTGTCTGGTCGGTTTTGGAACAAGGAACTGAGAAGCACGGCGCACTCGGCCACGGCTGGACATATTCGGGGCACACGCTTTGTGCCGCAGCCGCGCTCGCCAATATTCGACTGCTTAAAGAAAAAAATATTCTGGAGCATGTCCGCGATGTTGGACCGTATTGGCAAGACCGGATGAAGGCCGAGCTGGCGGGACATCCCATCGTTGGTGAAGTTCGCGGAGTGGGTATCCTGTCGGCCGTAGAGATGATGCGGGACCCAAAACAAAGGATACCATTCGAACCCGACCTTCAGGTCGGGGTGCGCACTGCAGCTGCTCTGTTTGAGAATGGTGTCATCGGACGGGCCATGCCGCATGGCGACATCCTCGGTTATGCCCCCCCCCTGATCATTACCCGAAAAGAGATCGACATCATTGTCGACGCGACGGTAAAGTCGGTCGATACCACCTATCGCGCGCTGAAGGCCGAGGGTGCCGTATGATTTTGCGATCGCGAAGGAGCGAGTCCGGAGGCAGGCATGTCCCTGCGCGCTACTGCGCCGAGCAGACCCAAAACTGTTGAATTCCAGATATCTGATCTTGAGCATGCTCCGGGCTATTTCAGTCACGATTTGTAACCGAATCAGTTCTGCCGCCGCTGTCCTGTTGCCCAACGACCAGGACCTCTGTGCGGCGCGCCCTGCGGGTGTACCTCCCCGCCGGCAGGGCGCCCTTTTTGACCCACGTAATCAGTATCATTATGGCCCGTGCGGGATCGAGGGTCTGGTAAAGGTCATCTGCACGTTCCGATGCAGATTGAGCTTAGACGTGCCCTTTACATCATTGCAGCGGGCCATAATCATTGCGGTGAATTTTATCACGTCAGGTATATAGAAGGACGATACTCACACGCCACCCCGTTCACAAGGAAAGGCATTTTAATATTGTTGAGACGATTTGCCTATCAAAGAAAAGAAAGCATCGCAACACTTCTTTGCGGATCACGGCGCCCCGGGTGGGGGATGAGCGGCTATCCGAATTGTTATGCTAATGCCGACCCAAATTCCTGCAAAAGCTGGGGTCAATGATGGCTTTTGGTCAGCGCAGGATGATTTCTCCTGATTTGGTCGGTGCAGGGGCGGTCATGATTTAATGCATGGAGATTCTCTGATTGAGCTGTTGAGATCATGAGGCGTCTGCCAGACGCCCATCGGGTGAGCCCAGCATGATTGGGATGACCGACGAAGATCGAAAGTGTGGCAGCATTCTGGAGCCCGGTCAGCCCAGCGACGCCCGCGAATTCAATCACGTTTGTCGGGACATACACGACGCAGCCGGAAGGCGTGCAGAAAGAGGAAGAATCGAGCGCGACGATGACGAGGCACATGCCACTTGTTTTCGAGACATTCCTTGAAAGACTGTCACAGAGTATCGATGAGGCAGATTTCCGGGATGCCATGGCTGAGGCGGCCGGACGACTTGACCTAATCTTCTTTGCCTACCTCTCCTTGCCAGCACGGCCTTCCGGCAAACCGAGGTTAATTTCAAACTATCCACCCCGCTGGACCAGACAGTATCTGGAAAATCAGTATGAGAAACTCGATCCTGTGGTCTTGCGTGCTCGAAATGGCGGCTGCCCGTTTCACTGGGGATCGAATTTGGGAGGCGATAAAATGTCGCCGGCTCAACAGCAGCTATTCGATGAGGCGGCTCAATTCAGCATCTGCTGCGGTTTGACGATCCCAATTGTCGATCTCCGCGGCCGCATCGCTGCGGTTACTTTTGCCGCCGATGAGCCTCGTCCAGTATTTCTTCGGGTCGCTGAGCGGTACGAACAAGCTCTTCAACTGATGGCGGCCTGCTTTCATCGTTGCGTTCGCCGCAAATTGCCGAGCGATCGAACAGTGGATGGGGTTTCGCTGACATCCCGCGAATATGAGTGCCTGAGGTGGGCAGCGCGGGGTAATTCAGCCTGGGTGACCGGCCGCATCTTGGGTATCAAGCCACGCACGATCGCTTTTCATTTGGACAATGCCAAGAAGAAGCTAGGCGTGCGAACCCAAAATCAGGCTATAGCCCTTTTGGGGTCCGAAGGGTCCTCAATTGTCTGAGAAGCTTTTTGATCCCCTTGTGCTCGGGCCATTCGATCGCGCGCTTTGTATCGAGCGTTGACTGGATGCCGAGATCTTCTGTTCCGCCGGCTCGGGCGATGCAGCCGTATTCTTCCAGTCCGCGCCGGTGATCATAGTCTATGGGTGCTCGAGCGGGTGTGTCGTCGCTGACGAGCTAGTTGTGGAGCCTCAACAGGTTGTCCTCGGTTAGAGCGAGGCGACTGATAGGTGTTTTGGACTTTAGGCTCCCGTGGGGACGGTGCCAATTGTATCTGTGCAGCCAGACCGGCAACTCTGCGGCGCGGTGATCTGAAGTCGGATAAGCGATGGCATAAGCCCATTCGCGCAGTGCTGTCTGGATGAAGCGCTCGGCCTTGCCATTGGTCTTGGGTGTATAGGGTCTTGTCCTGACGTGCTTGAGGCCGAGATCGCGGCAGGCCTTGGCGAAGGCCTTTGATCTGTAGCAGGAGCCGTTGTCGGTCATGACGCGGGCTATCGTGACGCCGAGGCTGGCGTAGTAGGCCACCGCCGCCTTGAGGAAGGCGATGGCGCTTTCTTTTTTCTCGTCGGGCAGGATCTGCGAGAAGGCGATGCGGGAGGCGTCGTCGATGCAGACATGGACGAACTCCCAACTGCTGCCGCGCGAGCTGGCATTGCCGGTGCGCTTGCCGGTAATGCGATGACCGATGCGCTCGAAACGACCGAGCTTCTTGATATCGATATGGATCATCTCGCCAGGATGCTCGCGCTCGTAGCGTCGGATCGGCTCGGCCGGTTCGATATCCCGCAACCGCGACAGTCCGGCACGCTTGAGAACCCGGCTAACGGTGGCGGGCGAGACGCCGACCTCATGGGCGATGTGCTTGCCGGTCCAACGTTGCCGCCGCAGCGCCATGATGCGCTCGGCGATCAACGCAGCGGTGGCCTGCGGCATATTGGCGGGCCGCGAGGAACGGTCGATCATGCCGGCCCGCCCTTCGGACTTGTAGCGCTCGACCCAGCGCGCCACGATCTTGGCCGACACGCCGTAGACACGCGCCGCATGGGCTTTGGAGAAAGCGCCTTCTATCACCGACAGCGCCATCTCCTCTCGACGCAGCGGTGTGAGACGGGCATTCTTATGGATGTTCATTCGGACCCTCCGGTGAGTGCTGAAGCTTGGTAACTCCAGTCTCCCCGGTCCGGTCCGAATGGACAACCTCCCGAAAGCTCACAGCTAGTCGTGCGGTTATATAGTTTCCGAGGATGGCCCGCTTGCATACCTGCCTGCCGGTAATCTCTAACCCTTGACTTAGGGCGATGGCTATCGGTTATGCGGCTTGAAAGCGAAGAGGTGGACCCTTCGTCGAGCGCCGGTACGATATGGAGTGCTGCTCCGGGCTAATACCCATCCAGACAGAGCGGAACCTTCTATCACGTCAGACGCTCGGACAGTTGCCAAACCCCGATTTCCTGGGAACTGAATTGTGCTCGCCACCGGGTCCATTTTGCCGGCGCGTCTGTGGTGCAGGCCCCGATCAGCCTGACCAATGGCACAGGAACGCTTCTATGACCGAGCACTGCGAATTTGTCAGCTGGCGAACAATTCCTTGTAGCCGCTCGTCACCATCCAGTTCGCACGGTCGAGATGACTACGAAGCGCCTTCCTGGCGCGCTCCGGTTCAAGTGCCGGATCAATGCCGAGGATCAGTTGGGCCATTTCCTCTTCGGGCGCCTCATCGGCTGAGGCGTCCAGGAGCCTCATATAGATGGTAAAGTGCGCCCTGTCGTAGGCGGTAAGACGGTCAGACCAAGGGACTTCGTCGAGCAGTGTTGAGCTTTGAGTCCTATCTGTTCCCGTTGATTGATTCATGTCTGCCGCGAACCTCGCATGTTGATCGCTGGATCCAAGGCAGAATATCCCAAAATGGGATAATCCGAAACGGGGATTAGTCGCTGAGCCGGTCTCTACCTGCCGGTTCACCTAAATGCCCAAATCTCTTCGATCTCCCCGCCACCAGCGGTTTCTGGCCCAGTTGATCTCACTGCGCAATGTCAAAGGGCTGACGCAGGCGCAGGTGGCTGAGAAGCTTGGTCGTCCGCAATCTTTCGTGGCGAAATATGAGGGTGGCGAACGGCGTCTCGATGTCATTGAGTTTCTCGACGTAACTGCGGCCCTCGATGCTGATCCGTGTGAGATTCTGTTGAGCCTGCGCACGTAGTGGGCGCCCGCGCCCATCACCGCGCGTGCCGTGTGCCGGTGGGTCGAGCCCCGATTTTCTTGGCTCTGGCGTCTCGACCATTCCGCTGCGCCTCCTAGCGCGTCGTTAGACTCTCGCAATTCGCTCTGTTTTGTGCCTTTCTCAGCAGGTGGCGCCGCATCCTTCTAGGCCCGCCGCGGCGTCCCGCAACCCTTAGCCAGCTGTGAGCTTTCAGTAGGTTGTCCATCCGGCCCTTCGGATGCGGTGCGGCTCAGACGGCGGACCCGTTCCTGTCATGATTCGCCGCCGCACCCATTCCTGGGAAGCAGCCATTGGCGAGCGGAGGACAAAATGATGAGACAGCGAAGCGCTGGGCCATCCGCGCTGTGGTGATACGTCGATGCATGGCGGTTGCGCGACTTCGTTGCTTGAAGCGAAGCGACCGCACCGCCCATTTCGTCAACTGGCGAACAAATCCTTGTAGCCGCTCGTCACCACCCAGTTTGCACGGTCGAGATGACTGCGAAGAACGTTGCGTGCGCGCTCAGGTTCGCGTGCCGGATCAATGCCGAGGATCACTTTGGCCATTTCCTCTTCAGTGGCGTTGTCGGCCGAGGCGTCCAGGAGCCTCATATAGGTTGTAAAGTGGTCCTTGTCGTAGGCTGTAATGCGGTCCGACCAGGGGACCTCGTCGGCGAACGGCGTGTTCGATCTGGGCTGCAACATCGCTAATTCTATCTCCGGCCAATGGACCCGCGAAGCCCTGTGCCTGCTAAATGTGGATTACATATTATAGTTGATAAACTCAAGCCGCCTGATCCGCTGGCTTGCGTGCATGGATATGCGCAAGTTGGTCGGACGGAATGTGCAGAGGATCAGGCAAAGGAAGCGCCTGACGCAGGAGCAGCTTGCGGAGATTTCCGGGTTCAGTCAGCAGTACATCAGCGGCTTGGAGAAAGGCCGAAGAAATCCGACAATTATCACGATCTATGAACTGGCATTGGCCCTCGGCGTCAGCCACATGGATCTGGTTCGGCCCGACAAACAGGCATGATACACCCGCCCTCCAAGTAGCTGGCCGCCTGATGGCGCGCGCCGGGTGCTCGTGAACCCAGGCTTTTCTTAGGGTCCCCCGGCAGCCCCTGCCATTTGGCTCGCCCTGGCCCGGCGCACCCTATTGGACAGTCGGCCGCTGCGGTTTTTGTCAGCCTTTCCTGGGGCGGTCGGCATTGCCTTTTAGGCCCGCCGCGGCCTCCCGCAACCTTCGCTCTCGCTTCAGGTCCTTCTCTTGGTTACGATCCTTCGGATGCGGTTCGCCTCTTTCAGCGGGCCTAATCGCTTTCTGCCGCCCACCCCACGGGGACAGCCACGCGAGACTAGTATGGAGCGTTGCGGTTAGCGCACGAACAGCAAAGGAACTGAAAAAACAGGCAACTGTCGAAGCATGGCTGAACCAGCCATCGTGTCGGCATCTTGGAGCCGCGTGTTCGCCTTGAGGCCCTGCCGGTAGGATCCCTGCAGTTGAAGTCATTGTCGGCATTCTGACAACAATGGACATGAACCGCCGAACTATCAAGGCGACCAGGTTGTTGTCTAGCAATGGTTTTCCGAATCGGCACGGCACTTGCGTTACCAAAAACAAGTACGCCGCGGCACGGATCGCCCAAGAGGCTGAACGACCTGATCTGTTTGACCCTCGCAGCAGGGGTGGATGGCTAACACAAAGGAAACTTTGAAGGTGGACGTTTTCGAAAGTTCTCCAATACCTGTCAGGAAAACACGGACGCCATCTTTCTCGGTGGATCTAGCCTTGCTGGGAGTCGCATTCGTTTGGGGGGCGAGCTATCCGGTCGGGAAAGGCGCACTGTTCTACGCGCCGGTTTCGATACTTGTTCTTTATCGCTTCCTGATTACTACGATCATTACGGCAGTGGCTGCAAGACATGAGATCGCATTGGTCTCCTGGGGCGATTTCATCCGCGGCTTCGCATTGGGAACAATACTTTTTTGCATCTTTATTGCTGAAACTTACGGCGTTGCATCGACAAGCGCAATGAACACGGCCTTGATCATATCGCTTTGTGTGATTTTCACGCCGAGCATCGACTATGGGCTATCACGGCGACTTCCACCTACGGGCATTTTGGCAAGTGCTGCCATAGCGTGCATCGGTGTCGGCATTCTCACTGGCGGGATCAGCAGGTTCAGCCCGGGTGACGCGCTTGTCTTGGGGGCCGCGATTCTGCGAGCGGTTATGGTCGTTTCCACCAAACGCCTTCTGGCCGGCCGGCAGATTTCATCTGCAGCCCTGACGGCCATCCAAGGATCGACGGTGGCAACACTTACTTTCGTTTTGGCCGTCGCTCAGTTCGGAATTTCAGGCCTTGTTGTGAGGGCCACCCTTCAGTTTTGGGGCGCTGTTGCCTTCCTTGCACTCTTCTGCACCCTCGCTGCATTCTACATTCAAAATGCCGCAGTGAGAAAATCCACACCGACACGGGTTGGCTTCTTGATGGGAACAGAACCTTTTTTTGGTTTCGTTCTAGCGCACCTTCTTCTGAATGAGCCTTTGACAGTACCGAGCTTGATAGGCGCAGGCCTCGTCCTCGCTGCGACGTTTGCTGGCATCTGGTTTGAGAGCAGGACATCCAAATGAACCCCATCTTGGCTTCCACCAAACCCGCCATCGGCGGCATTTCGAGTTTTGAAGATCTGGAGGCTTTTCCGGACCGAACCGCACCAGTTGCAACCATGTTCAGCGGCGGTCTCGACAGCACCTATCTTCTCTACAAGCTGCAAAGCCTTGGCTTTGCGAACATTGAAGCTGTCGCAGCGGATGTCGGAACGCGCATCGATCAGCCTTTGTTGGAACGGACGGCAGCCATGTTCGGCGCGCGCTTTGTCTGCCTCGAAGGGCGGGATGCCTTTGTCGAACAAGGCGTGAAATCAGCCATTCGAGCCCACGCCAAGTACCTTGGCATCTATCCGTTGAGCAGTTCGTTGAGCCGTCCCATAATCGCATCTTTGGTTGTTAATCATGCTAGGTCAATCAACTCACGGCTGGTTCTTCATACAGCAAACCTTTCTCAAAACAGTCTTCCGCGCCTTAACAATAGCATTAAGCGCTCAGGATTTTCCGGCAACTTCGGCAGTCCGTATGAATGCTCTGTGATATCCCGACAACAGAAGACCTCCGACCTGTCCAAGTGTGGAGCGACTTTTGTGGCGGACCGCACGTGGAGCGCGGACGAAAACCTCTGGTGTCGGGAATTCGAGTCGGGGCCTTTGGAAGATCCCGAGAACTTTTCCATCCCCGAGGAGGCATTTGCTTGGACGCGCCACATTCCCGCAGAGCAGCCGGTAGAGATCAAACTCGGGTTTGCAGACGGAAGTCTCGTGTCAATTGATGACCGTGATGTTGCATTGGTCGACGCAATCCCGTTCCTGAATAACACGGTCGGCAAATTCGGGCACGGCCGCTTTGTCGGGCTTGAACACATCACAACCGGCCAAAAGGTTCTCGAAGTCCGCGAGGCCCCTGCCGCGGCCATTATCTTCGACGCGCTGCGTCACCTCGAAACCGCTTCTCTTGACGTGGCATCAATCGTTTTGAAGCAAGGGCTTGAGCAAGCCTGGTCCCAAGAGGCGGTTTCAGGTGCATGGGGCAGTACTATTCACCAGATGTGCGAACGGGCCATTGCATCCGCCCTCGAGGGCGTTAGCGGGAGCGTCAGCTACATAGTCGATCACACACGCTTTTTACCTCGGTCGATCCGAGCCAGGACGCCGAGATACATTAGGGACCGCGACCTTTGGGAATACCAAGCCGCAACCCACATAGCGTTGTCCAAAGCGTTCCGTCCTCGCCAAGTCACCAAAAGGGAGACACCCGTGGAAAACAACGCACCCCAGGCGCCGGCCAACCTCAGTCAACAATGCACTGACGGTCTGGTGACAAATGGATGGTGGTTTTCAAAAGGCGAGCGCGCCGAAGCCTGCTTTGGCATCGAAATTGATGCAGCCTGGAAGAACTTTGCTGACCATTGGAATCGACTTCTTCTCGATGAATACATGCGTGACGGCGGAACATATCGTTACCGGCGCTATAGCGCTTTTGAATATGACGCGACTGACGGAATCTTTAGGCTCCTACCCCACGCCCCCTACGAACAATCAAAAAGTGTCAATCATCTGAATGGCGGCTTCAAGCGCCACTTCGAGCCCCTTGAAAACTCCTTTATAGACCATCCCGTCTTAGAAAAGATTCTGACAGGTTTCTGCAGAATTCTATGTGAAGCCGCCCGACATGATCGTTGGAATATCAAGATCCATCCCTACCGGATTGTCGCGCGCGATGGTGTAAATGGCAAACCGGCACCCGAGGGCCTTCACCAGGACGGGGTGGACTTCATTGCTTGCTATATGATTGGGCGGGTCAACGTCACCGGCGGCATGAGCATGATCACCGACGCCTCAAAGGAGTTCCTCGGCGAGGTCGAAATGAACTCCCCGAATGATTTTGTGATCTGCAACGACCGCGAAACCTTTCACGATGTATCGTCGATTGTGGCCGAAAACCTGAAAATGCCGTACGCTTATCGCGACGTCCTTGTGATCGCCTTCGAGAAATTATAACGCCCAGCGCGCCGAGAGCATTTTCAACAAGGTTCAATACTGCTTGGTATCCTCTCGGGTGTTCCTGGTGCGGGAACAATGCAGGATTAATTTCTTGCATCTAAACACCTAGATAGCAGTTTCGCCTCTCTGGTATGATGGTTTTTGGCCTCGCGGATCTCGCGTAATACGAATGACCGTGGACACCCCCGATCTTCGCAAGAAAGTGAGAAATTATCCTCATGCTGTCCGACGAGGTGGTCTGCGGCTTCGGAGGCACCGGGAACTGGTTTGGTAGCCAGACATTTGGGATGGAACCGGACATGCTCTCGATCGCCGGGGGGCTTTCATCCGGTCACCTGCCCATTGGCGGCGTCATTATCTCGACAAGATTTATCAATGCGCCGCTGACGAGGCCCACAAGGTCGGCGTGTTCGGTCACGGTTTCACCTACTCCGGTCATCCGGTGATAGCGGCCGTCGCCGCCGAGGCGATCAGGATCTACAGCGAGATCGATTTCGTGACCCAGGCGCGTCGTCTCGGCGATCACTTGCATGGAGCCCTCGCGGACGCGCTCGGCGACCATCCGCTTGTCGGTGAAGCCCGCGGCCGCGGCTTCATCGCGGGGGTTCAGATCGTCGAGGATCGTGCGCCCGTCGCGTCTTCGCGCCCGAGCTGAGGATCGGCGATGTCGAGCGGCGGTGCCGCGAGCACGGCGTCATGATCCGCAATATGGGAGAAGTGCTTGGAATCTGTCCGCCCTATATAATCACCGAAAGCGAGATCGACCCCTTGGTTGACGGCATTCGTTCTGCACTCGACGGCGCCGCTGCTGCGAATTCCCGGGTCGGTCGGGTGGCATGAGTTCCAGCATTAAGACCGACTGCTTCACTTCAGTGGATATTATCGAGCAAACGCTCACCCGAGGGGTGCACTTCATCCGTGTCCGGTACAAAACGTCACCCATGTCTCAGGTCGGGCACGCCGCTCGCCAACGACACCGAGTTCGGCCTCGCGGCCTACTTCTACACCGGCGATCTCGGTCGCGCCTTCCGCGTGATGGAAGGACTGAAGTACCGGCGTCAATGAAGGCCTGATCACCACGCCGGAGGTGCCGTTCCGCGGCGTCAAGGAATCGGGCCTCGGCAAGGAAGGCGGCCTCCAGGGCATCGTGGATTATCTCGACACCAAACATGTCTGCATCGGCGGTCTCGGCGTCTAGTGGTTCCCGCCTGACATAGGAGTCCAATCAGAGATTCCCTTTCTGGCCTGCGCGTGCGAGTCTGGCGCATGCGCACAGGAAGATCGTTCACCGTTTCGTCGGCCGATCGCGTCCGTCTGACGGCGCTGATCAGGGATCGCAACGCCCCGCAAAAGCATGTCTGGCGCGCCGAGATAGTGCTTTTGCCCGCCGACGGCGTCGGCACCGGCGAGGTCATGCGCCGCATCGGCAAGTCGAAGACCGACGTCTGGCGCTGGCAGGAGCGCTTTGCCGCGGAAGGCTGTGACGGGCTGCTGCGCGACAAGACGCGACAGTGGCGCATTCCGCCGCTCGGTCCCGATGTCGGCGAGCGCGTCGTGGCACTGACGCTTGCCGATCCGCCGGGCGAGAGGACCCACTGGACCGCCGACATGATGGCGCAAGCCGCCGCAATCAGCGCCAGCGCCGTCAGGCGCATCTGGAAGGCGCATGGTCTCGCACCCCACCGCTGGCGCCAGGTTCAAGCTCTCCAATGATCCGAAGTTCGTCGACAAGTTGCGCGCCGTCGTCGGCCTCTATCTCGATGCGCCGGCCCATGCCATCGTTCTGTCGGTCGATGAAAAGAGCCAGATCCGGCGCTCGACCGCACCCACCCGGCCTGCCGATGAAGAAGGGGCGGCTCGGTACGATGAGGCACGACTACAAGCGCAACGGCACCACCACCCTGTTCGCCGCCCTCAACGTCCACTATTGTCCCGTTGACGAGAATATCATCTTAGTTGCTTGTAAAAATTTGTTCTCCACTTCCGTCTCCATCGTATCTCAGTCAACGCGATGGAGCAGGAAATGACTACAAACATTGTGAAACTGGAAGAAGGCAGGGCAATCGGCTCTAATCGTGACGTGCCGCTGTCAGATCATGAGGCGGAAGCCCTAGGGCATCTTGCGGTGGCGCTGAGTGGCATTTCGACGACCATTCGGTCCGCCGCCTACAAACACGCGCTAAACTCTAGTCACGCGATGAAGCCCCTAAAGGAGACGGAGGACGCGCTTACCGACTACGACGCCTTGGCGAGGGCGGCGGGCCGAAAGCAGCCGAAAGCGGCGGAGGAGGACGACAGGAAGGGGGACGCCCTAGCGAGAGAGGCCGCCGCACAGGTCAGCAGGGTCGATCAGACCCGATCTTCCCGCTGGAGCAGACCGCGAAGGGTACCGGTGGCATCAACGGACTACGTTCGGCAGGTGGTCATGGCAGATAGTCAGCTTGGAGCAGTGTCGGCACTGGTAAACGCGCGGCGAGTGGCTCCAGAACGCTTCCATGCTTCTGTTCCCAGTGTAGATAATAATCCGGATGCTCCGCTTCTGACCTCTTTTTCGGACTATCTGAGCAGGGTGTGCGGACTGGAGTCAAAGTCCCGCGAAGGCGTTCTCCTGGGCAGCCGCCGCTTTCTGGATTGGTTCCATCACCACCATTCCCGGCCAAGCCCTCGGCGCGTTGACGGCTGAGCATGTCCTTGCCGCTGTCGAACATCGGCTGTCACTATCGGCGACCTCCGGTACCCGCACCGGCAGCAACTTCTCACATCGTATTGGGCTGGCCACCACGACCAGAATCTCGCGCGCGTCGTCCCCAGGACGCCCCACTGGCGTTTGGCTCATCTAACCCTCGAACTCGGCTACGGCCCGTCGACGGTCTTCTTCACATGGGTCGGATTCGACGAAATGGACGAGGTCACAGGCGACGGCCATGCTGAACTGCTCGACGACGGCTCCATCGACATCACCTTCTATCACAACGGCGACGAGGCAATCCTCAAGGCCAAACGGGACACTTCTTCAACGGCCTGCTAGGAGATCCGTGTTCGCCTTGCGCTGACAAAGAAGCTCACACATGACGTCCGGGAGACGATGCTGGCAAATGGTCTGGCTGAAGCATTCCACCCACAATACCAAAGCCCGTCCCGATCCAAAGCGCTTCTAAGCACTCCACCTCAGGCGCAAGGCCGGTTGGCCAGTGCATCTTCTTGGTCCGCCGGAAGAGAACCCCGCCCGACAATAGCTTCATGAGGTCTTGCGCTGCAGTGTCGACCGTAAAAAAGGGCGCGCGAGGCGCCCTTCATTTAAACCGGCAGTCGGGAAGCAGACTTCACTCTGATATTCAAAAGCGGTAGGTGACACCTGCGCCTATCAGCCAGGGATCGAGCTCCGCCTTCCCCGTCAGCTTCGCGCCGGTCACCGTGACGTCGAAGTCCGGCTTCAGGAAAAGCTTCTTCACGTCGAAGTTGAGGCCCCAGTGCTGGTCCACCATGTAGTCGAATCCGACCTGCAGCGCCGTGCCGAACGTGTTCTTCACCTTGAGAGCATCAGCGCTGCCAGTGTCCTGGTTGTAGAAGATCGTGTAGTTCACGCCGGCGCCGACATAAGGCTTGAACGCGCCGAGATCGGTAAAATGGTACTGCAACGTGAGTGTCGGCGGCAGCAGCCAAACTTTGCCGATGTTGCCCAACCCTCCGATCGTCCCTTGGCCCGCGATGTTGGCATAAGTGGTACCGAGTATGAGTTCGGCGGCGATGTTGTCGGTGAAGAAATACGAGATATCGAGTTCCGGCGTCACCGTGTCCGAATACGAAAGACCGGAGCCGGGAAGCGTATCAACGTAGCCCAGATCTTTCGTAACGACGCCCAACGCCCGCAGGCGGACCTGCCAAGGGATTGGCGCTTCGGTGACCGAGGCTCCCGTCTCCGCCAGGACGGTCTCTGCTTGCGCAGGCTCCGCGGCGACGGCCTGCTGTCCCACCATGATCAGGGCCACCGCCGCTGCTGTTGCCCGCGCTACGCCCATTCGCGTTCTCGCCATGAGATTCACTCCTTGATGTTCAGAAAGGATGCACTGCACTATTTCGTCTCCTGCTCGAATGAATTGTTGATGGACCTCAAATGCCCCTCTTGCGTTGCAACGCGTTCCGCCGTCTCCGGAGGGTGATCGTTGAAGCCGATTGCGCTGCGGAGAAAATTGGTGCCTAGACTGATGAATGCGGCTTGCTCCCGATTGTCCTCGCCGCAGCCGTGCCCGCCTGCGCTGGCCTCGTAGAAGTAAGCGGGATAGCCAAGAGCCTGCAGTTTTGCGGCCATCTTGCGCGCATGGCCCGGATGGACGCGGTCGTCGCGTTTCGTGGTGGCGATCAGGATAGGCGGATAGGGCTGTCCCGGCGCTGCGGCGTGATAGGCGGAGATTTCCTTCAGGAAAGCCCAATCGTGAACCTTGTCCGGATCGCCATATTCGTCGATCCAGCTCGCGCCCGCCAAGAGCTTGGTGTAGCGACGCATGTCGATAAGCGGTGCTGTGCAGAACAGAGCCCCGAAATGCTCAGGATAGCGGGTCAGCATGTTTGCGATCAGCAGGCCGCCATTTGAGCCACCCTCGGCGGCAATCCGCCTCGGCAGGGTGATGCCCCTTCGCACGAGGTCGGAGGCAACGGCGGCGAAATCGTCGTGGGCGAGACGCTTGCCCTCCCTGCGCCCGGCTTCGTGCCAGCGGGTGCCGAACTCGCCGCCGCCGCGGATGTTCGCCTCGACACACGTGCCACCGCGCTCGAGCCACAGCTTGCCCAGCGGGGAGTTGTAGTAGGGCAGGAATGATACGCCGAACCCGCCATAAGCGGAAAGGTGAATCGGAGCATCTCCGTTCCCGTTCGCCGGACCAACCTGCGTATAGGGGATCAGCTCATGATCGATAGAGACTGCCTCGTGGCGCGTGACCACCAGTCCGGATGCATCGAAATTCTCCGGGCTGCGCTTCAGGATTGCTGAAGCGCTGAGAGACGGCGCGGCATTCAGATCGAACAGCAAGAGCTGCGGCGGCGTGATCGGATCCTGAGCACAGATCAGGACCTCTCCATTGGTCTCGTGAACTGCCGCATCGAATGACCAGACGTCGACAGTACCTTCGGCGGGCAGGGTGTTCAGGACTCGGCGCGTCCATTCCTGGTGGCCGGGAGTGAACATCTCGAAACGCGGTGCGAGATTGACGAGGTAAGAGATAATGAGCTTCCCGTCATTCCAGAAGAATGACTGCATGGAGCGCCTTTCCCCTGGTTGAAACAGGGTCTCAAAACGGCGTCCGCCGGCGAGGAAAGTGGAAAGCGAGATGACGATCAGCGCGTCGGCGGGATGGGTGGTGCCTCCCACCGTCCAGGGCTTGCGCGGCCTTACCGCCAGCCAGTCGCCGAAGACCCGCCACGACGCGTCGCGAGGAAGATCGATCTGCCTCCTCGGCCCGCTCCTATCGCCGATCCAGCTGATCTTCTCGAAGAAGGCCGGCTGCTCGATGAACCAAAGGCGCTCGCTGCGGCCGGTGCGGTCCGAATGACCAGACACTTGGAAGCTTTCGAACCCGGCCTCGAAGATTGCCGGCGTGGTGAGGGGATCCGCGTCACGCTTCCACAGTCGAACTGTGCGCGCATAGCCGGAGCGGGTGGCCATGCCATTACCAAGCGCACTGGAAAGCAGAAGCGTGTCAGGGTCCAGCCAATTAACGTAGCCTTTGGCCTCGGGGAGGTTGAAGCCGTCGGCGACAAAGCTCAGAGAAATCAGGTCGAATTCGCGATGCACGACCGCGTCGCTGCCGCCGCGCGACAGGCGCAGAACGGCTCTTTCCCGTCTCTCCGGCTCGATGGACGCGCCGTCCCAGATCCAGTCCTCTCCGTCGCTAGCCGCGAGAGCATCCAGATCGAGCAGTAGCTCCCATTGGGGATCCGCCTTCATGTAGGCGGCAAGGGTGGTCCGGCGCCACAGTCCGCGTGGATTACCGTCATCTCGCCAGTAATTGTAGAGGTACTGACTACGGCGCGCGATCAGGGGAAGATTGTCGCGATTGTCGAAAATGGCTGTCAGAGCCGCGCGGTCGCGCTCGAACTGCGTTCCACCGAAGTGCTTCAGAGTCCTTGCCGATTGGCCGGCGGCCCAGGCAAGTGCCCGCTCGCCCTCTACATCTTCAAGCCAGACATAGGGATCGTCGTCGGGAGCATCAAGCGTTGGACGGACATCAAATGCGTTCATGTCCGGACAGCCTTCAGAAAGAAGGGATAGAGGCTTCCGTCGGCTCGGGAACGCTCAGTGTCGGTAGCGGCGCCCACATGTTCGAAAAGCGTGATCATTGATGAGTTCTTCCAGTCGGTGCGGCATCGCAGTGCTTTTGCGCATAGGGCCGCAACCTTCGTGCCAACTGGGAAAATCGTTTCGGAACAATGCGATCGCTCTGGAAGCGTTGTGTCACATGTCCGACATCGTCGAGAATCCGACAACGAGTGCTCCTCCTAATCACCGGATCAACCTCCGGCGCCAGTCGTGGACACTGTGCAGAACTCGAGAAGTGAAGCTCATTGGAGTGAACCTGGTTGACGCCCAACATCTTCGCTCTGGAGCGCTTCACGCACACGGATTCATGGCAGACACCATGATGCGATCGATGCTGTTAGAGACCAAGCTGGCTGCGCCTGTGAGTTTCAGCCGCCAGCTGGAAGCAGCGGAGTTCTGAGGAGAAGGGTGGGGGGCCCAAGCCCTGCCGCAATCTTGGCCTGCACCGTCCCCTTGATTGTTGTGGGTCAACGTCTGCCTGCCCGCTGAATTTGGCACGCCTTACACCTACGTCACGACCAAGACCTTCCTGTTGCACTTCGGCCTCGACACACTGCGGGATTTGCCCGATTTCGAGGCGATTGAGGTTGCCGCGCTGCTCAGCAAGGAGAAGCTGCTGGCGGGCGATACTCCCATCGGGCTGGTGAGTGGTGGAGGAGGTGAGGAGCGACACTCCAAGGCCAGGACGGGCTAGCGCAGCAGATACATGGAAGTAATCGCTTGATATGAGCGGTTGAGAGTCGAATCAGGGAACTATGCGATCACTATCGATAAGAGGTGGCAATATCGATCGTGATTGTATCGGGCCACTCTACGGCGAAGGAGGCGGCAACTTGTGTCTCCGACCCGAAACGATTACCTTGCGGCCATTATGAGCAAGCATTTGGCATCCGTCTTGACGACGTGAACGCGCCCTGCAGCGTACAGCTGGACGACGCGGCGCTGGCCGATTGCTTTGCGGATCTCGATTTGGCCAAGCAGCATCCCGCTCATGTCAGCGCCTTTCTCGGCGAGGTCCCTCTCGCCCAGCAAGTCGAGTTCGCAACCGCGCACCACATTCGCGGTCGACGAGATGAAGGCTTTTGCCGCCAAGTTCTCTGCCTGGTCCGGCGAAAGCTATCCGCTCGCCGCATAATGGCTGGACATGATAGCCGACGCCCGTCCCGAATGGCGGCGGCTTTTTCGTATTATATCGACCTGATCGACAAGATGCGGCGGAACAGGGGTCCACGTGCGATGCGGCCAAAGCGGATCCAGCTCTCGAGCGCGACTACGGGGTAGGTGTGGTCGCTGGAGCCGCGGCCGACCTCGACCTCGCGCCAGCCGGTCTTGCCGCGCAGGGTGACCAGCAGCCCTTGCCGTCAAAAATCTCGATCCAGCTGGCGCCATCGCTGTTGTCGTCGCGCATGACGTCGAGACCGACGATCTCGGAGCGCCGCAGGCCGCCGCCACAGCCCAGGAGCAAAATAGCGCGGTCGCGCAGGCCCTGAGGTCGTGGCCGAGCGTGGCGATCATCGCCAGCAGATCGTCGCCAGGACCGCCTCTTTCTGCCGCGGTGGCTTTGCGTGCTTGCGGCGAATGCCGGCAAGAACCTTATAGATATGCCGCTCCGCGCGGTCCAACGGCCGGCCGCGCTGGGTAAAGTTCCAGGCGAGGCCGGAAAGCCGCCGCTCGATGGTCGCAAACTAAAGGGCAGGGGCGCCACGCTTCGGATCGCCGGCGGCGGTGCCCGAGGCACAGGCGCTGATATTGAGCCTGATCACCTTCGAGCCCGGAGGCAGGGGATCGAAGCCAGCGCGCCGGCACCAGGAGGAAAAATGCCGCCAATCCTTGGGGTAGGCGTCGCGCGTGTTCTCCGAGGTGGCGTTGTAGCCCCTCGCGGTCTCGACCAGTTCCTGGACATGCGCCGGGACTCTTTGAGCCGGGTCTCCATCTCCTTGTAGAGCTTGTCAAGCTCGCCATCGACTGGCTTCAGGTCGTCGATTGAACATTGCGTCATCATAGGCTTTGTGCCTTGTTGTAGCAGGCATCGTCCGTTCGCGCGGCGGACACAGACATCACCGTCGCTGAGCCGAGAACGACGGTAAAAGAAAATGCACTCACTGACTTCATAACCAATCTCTTTTGCGGGTGATTTAGAAACGGACGCCGAGCTTGGCGCTGAACCCGTGTGTCTGGGCATCCGAGGCGATCTGTCCCTGATAGGCGATGCCGAACGTCGCGTTCTCGGTGATGTTTACGTCAAGCCCAGCTTCGAGCAGAGCTGCGTTCTTTGCGATCGGCACGCCCTTGATGGCGAAGGAGGAACCGCCAGCAAAGGCAAGAGCGGTATCCGGCCTGACGTCGCCGAAGGCGTGGCGCCAGCCAAGACCGCCGCGCGCGGTAGCAGTCACGGTGCCGAGGGTCAGTACCGTCGACGCACGCAGACCTAGCGTGGTAAACGCCGTGTCGCTCGAGCGATCCCCGCTCGACAAGGCGGCTGCGCCGCCATTCTCGGTGAAGCCATCGGCGTCAAAATTCACATAAGCGAGATTAGCGTAGGGCTCGAAGGAAGCCGAAGCCGTATTGATACGGTAGCCGAGCTCGCCAAAGGCCTGGAACGTGCCGGCGTCGTAATCGGCCGAAAGGCTGTCGGCGAAGCCTGGAAAGACCACGGACCTGCCGGTCTCGATGCTGTGCCAGGTATAGGCAAGGCCGGAACGAAAACCGAGATTGCCGTTCTGCGTGCCGGCAAAAAGACCGAGATGGTAATTCTCGCTCGAGCCCGACGACGCGCGATCGTCCGCCTCCAAGGAGGTATGGCTGTAGCCGCTGATGAGGCCGAGCCGCCAGCTTTCGCCGACAGCCGCGTCACCGCCAGCCAGAAAGCCGCCTGTCGAGTGATCGAGACCGGCGGCATTGCCGTCGCTGTCGAGATGACCCCAGGCGCCGAAGCCACGGCCCCATACGGCGAAATTCTCACTCGTTGCCGGGGCCAGTTCCAGACCACCCAGCCCATAAGTCATCACCGGAACGCTGGAGGCACCGACGCCGTCGAACGCCGCACGGATCCGTTCGCTCGCGGCATCGCGTACAGAATGACTGTCCTCGATGAGGCCGCTATGAATGGAAGCATGAACCTCGCCTGATAGCATATCGAAAGCGTTGCGGGCTTCCGGCGCCGTCAGGAACAGGATGTTGTCCTGGATCGGATTACCGCTTCCAAGCGCCTGAGCCGCTGCGGCGACCGAGCGTTGATTGAAGGTGCTGGCTACATCGGCAAACGCCGTCGATGTGCGGCTGATATCGAGATAGACATTGTTGGCATCGTAGACGAGCTGGAAATCGACGAAGGGCGTCGCGTCTGTCGCCAGAGCCCCCGTCAGCCCGCCATAGGTGCCGCTTACGCCGCCTGCTGCGGAGAGCAGAGTATATCGGGCATCGACCGATAGCGTTCCCTGCCGCAGCAGCTCGATCTGCGCGCCGCTGTCGATCGCCGCTGCTCCGCCAACATCGATGAGATCGGACGACCTTGCGAGGTCGACCTGATAGATCGATCCGGACTGCTGCGCGAAATCGCCCGTGACAGTCAGTGTGGTGACGATCCTGCTCGGATCGGTCGCACTGCCAGGAGCGACCGTGCCGCCCTCGGAAATGGTGACCGCACCGTAGGTGCCGCCGCCTGCGACGACACCGCCGCTGTTTGCGATAGCCGTGCCCCCGATCTGCCCGTCATTCCCGAGAAAGCCGGACGTGGTCGCATCATGGGAAAGCACACCTGTATCGGCAAGCAGCAATCCCGCGCCGGAACCGACCGTCGTCATGCCGGAAAAATTGTTCTTTCCGCTCAGCGTTTGCACGCCACCGGCAACGAATAGTTTGCCGCCCATATTATTGTTATCAACGTCGAGGTCGTTGATGCTGCCGGCGAACGTGTCGTTCGAATCCGTTAGCACCAGGGTACGCTTGCCCAGTTCGACCGTTCCGCTGCCACTCAGGCTACGAATACGGGCATCGTTGTAGGCGTCGGAGATTCCCCAATAGTCGCTGCCATTTCCATGTTCGGAGATATCGAACGTGCCGTCTGCAACGACTTTCGCTGACCGTTGGATGTTGCCGAGCCCCGCAAGCGAGAGATAGGCATCCTGAGCAATATTCGTCTCGCCGGTGTAGGTGTTGACATTCGTCATCCGGACCACCGTCTTTGTATCAAGCGTCAGCGATCCGGAGCCGGAGACGACACCCGCTATGCCGAACCCGCCCTCATTCCCCATGCTCGTCGTGATCCTGCTCAGACCGGTCCCTTCGGGTGCGGATGAATCGGTAGAGAAGTTGCTGGCAGTGACGAAATGTGACGTATAAGCGGTATACTTCTTCTCCAGATCGAAAATGACCGATCTGTTTTTGAAGAAGTCAAGACCGGCAACAAAACTGGTCTGGTCATTGGGTTGTTCCGTCGTGCCGCTGGTGTAGGTGAAGTCGATATTGTCCAGCCTTACCGGATCGCCATCCGTTCCTGCGATTGTAACGCTCGGGATGTTGCCCGATGCGCTTACGATCTCGCGTTGCTCATTTCTCCGAACATTTTTAAGTTTGACGCCCGCATCCTGAAATTGCTTCAGCATCGCATCACTGATCTCCAGACTGCCACCGCCCGGTGTGCCGGTGTCGAGCAATACCGCGGTCTTGTTGGGGTCGGTGATTGGTGGGGCTCCATCCTTAACCGTGTACTGCAGATTGTAGCTGCCTTCGTATTCGGTCGAGGCATTGGCGCCAGAGCCAGGAAAATTCTGATAAGAATCCTGATCTTTTTCCTCGGGTTCTCCCCATGGCATGGCATTAGTATATTGGGCCCGGAGGCTTGGATTGAGGTTGACAATCGTGCAGGGGGAACAGCCAGGCGTTTGGTCGCTCTCGGAATCCGGATTCACATTGGCGGAGACCACGTAGCCAGACCTGGTGACACTGCCCATCATGCCCCAGACACTTGTCTTGCCAAGAAAATCGCCGGCCCCGAATGTACCTGCGAAATCGCCGCCTTCGTCTGCCATCTTGCCAGCGGTCATTTTCGCCCGCTGCTCCTTATCGGCGTGATAAGGTTCTTGGAGATCCTGACCATACATATCTTTAAGTCCATCCGTCACGGATCCCGGCGTGCACTTAAGATTGTTGTCCTTGCAATACGCATGGGTATAGACAAAATCGAGAATGCGAGCAGCCCGGTATTTCTTATCGCTTACAGACGGCCCGTCGATTGTTATCTTTTGATCTGGATCGACATATGTAAATTTATCAATTTCCACGTTCTGAAGCTTATTACCATACGTTCCGTCCCCGTACGTATATACGTAAGGCGTGTCGGCAATCGGGCGGACCCCGGTCACCTCTGACCCGATCTGCGTGTTGAGCTGGTCCGAGCCCGTGTCGAATACGTATCGCTGCGCGTTGCCATTGTTGATCTTGGCCCAGATGCCCAGGCGGTCATGGCCTTCCCCGACATACTCCAGCGGGATCGAAATCGGGTCGTCGGCCAACGCTTCTCCAGTTGGAAATGCTACCAGACCCACCCCGAGAGACACAGCCGGCAGGAATACCGTCGTCATCGCGGTGGTTGCCGCCAGAAAGTTCTTTGTCCTGAAACAAGCCTGCATACCTGGTCCTCGAAAAAGTCTCGCAAACTGATTGTTCATTGGAACGGCCTCCTGAATTGTTTAACGAGACCCTTTATGGCGGCCCTGGCTGACAACAGCCTGAAAGCTGCAAGCGGCCTGCGAGAATGGGGCGATCCTGAATGACGACAGGTGCTGTCAACAATGGATGAGTGCTCGGCCTGAAAGCTGAGCACGCTTTATGCTCAGGCTGCTGACAAGGCCAAAGCAGCGTAAGTGCGGAGTGAAATCCAAGGTCCACATGGGTCGTCGCGCTTCCCGTGCGCCTGGGAAGGCGCCGGCCCGGCCAAGCTTTCCCAGATCGTCCGGATGGCGCACAAGATACCGGTTCAGGTCGATCGAGATGGAGGCCGAGGCGTATGCCAAGGCGGTCGACTGCCTGACGAAAGATCAGAATGCGTCGCTGGCGCTCTACGATTTCCGCCGGCAGCGAGCTCAGCTCCTGCCGGGCATCCGTGTTTACTGGCGACGAGACACAAGATGTGCCCAAATTGCCACCAGACCGTCACCTGCGATGAGTTTCGGCAACTGATTTTGTCCTTTCAATCGTCGCCACTTCCTGGCCGCGGCCAACATGGGCCACTCGAAGGCAGCAGACTGGCGGCTATATGGACGGGCTGTGAGCCCGCACCGGAGACATTGGCGAAATCTACGATCTCTATAGCAACGTCAAGGAGAAGCGCGAGGTGTTGCAGATGTGGTCAAATCACATCGAATGGCTGATCAAGCAGGCTGCGGATGACGCTCTGGCGGCGTAGCTGCTGGCATGGGCGGAAGATGC
>NZ_RZRV01000023.1:0-89570 GCF_004023085.1 Mesorhizobium sp. M7A.F.Ca.US.010.02.1.1
CCCCAAGCGCAAGCCGCTGGTCGCCATGGTCTCACGCAGCGCCGATGCCGAATTTTTCCAGCATCAGCGCGTTGAGCTCGGCATCGGCGCTGCGTGAGACCATGGCGACCAGCGGCTTGCGCTTGGGGTAGTAGGCCGGCGTCAGCAGATGCTGGCCGTGCCACAGGGCTATGATGCCAGGCTCGAACTCGGTATAGGCGCCGCCCGAAAACCGCGCCGAGCCCTCCACGACGCGATTGGTGAGGCGCACGAAGCGGACGAACTGGGCGAACAGGCTGGCGATGGCGTTCTTGACGAATCGCGACTGCGCCAGCGGTTGGCGAATCTTGCGCCAGAAGGCCTTGGTCGTGCGGCTGCGTCCCCTGCCCGTGGGCGCGGCATCGCTTGCTGGCCCTTTCGCCAGGTCATGCTCCATCGAAGTCAACCGGAAGCCTTGTTGTCGGGGTCCAGCAGCCGGTGCAGATGAACGACGAAATAACGCATGTGGGCGTTGTCCACGCTGGCTTGCGCCTTGGCTTTCCATGCCGTGTGCGCGGATTGATAGTCGGGATAGATGCCGACGATGTCGAGCCCGTCGAGATCGCGGAATTCGGTACCGCCAAGCTTCTTCAGTTCGCCACCGAACACCAGATGCAAAAGCTGTTTCTTTCCGTCTTCCGCGGCCATGTCGGTCCTTCACATATCGTGAGTTTGTGACAGGTCTAGACCAAAGCCGCCGACTTTGGAACCTTTAGGGCGAGATGAATTCGTCTCGCCCGGGAAAACGCTTTCACGCGTCCAGACCGGCGATGACGCCGGCGAGCACGGCCAGCAATTCACCGCTGCCTGCAGCGAGCGCGCCGTGACGGGTCACCTCGCCGGCATAGAGCGGAGCACGGCCATGCTGATCGAGCAGCTGGCCGCCGGCCTCGCGCAAGATGAGGTCGGCCGCGGCGATGTCCCAGTCATGCGCGTTCGGCTTGACGAAAGTGGCATCCAGCGCGCCATTGGCAATCATGGCCAGCCGATAGGCGAGCGAAGGGCTGTAAGGCGCCCGTTTCAGCCGCGCCTGCCATTCGGCCGGCATCAGGTCGGTCAACTGCTTCAGCCCGGAAATCTCGGCCGTATCCGCCAGCTTGCGAACCGCAATGCGCTTGCCGTTGCGGAAAGCACCCTGGCCGGGCAGCGCCCAATAGGTCTCCTCCATCGCCGGGCATTCCAGCACGCCGGCCAGCGTACGGCCACGCTCGACGACGGCGACGCTGACGCACCAGGTGCGCTGGCCTTCCAGAAAACCGCGTGTGCCGTCGATCGGGTCGACGACGAAGGTGCGGCGTGCGGAAAGCCGGACCGGATCGTCGACCGTCTCTTCCGACAGCCAGCCATAGTCGGGCCGGGCCGCCAGCAGCGTTTCGCGCAGATAGGCGTCGGCGGCATGGTCGGCCTCGCTGACCGGCGATGTGCCGCCCTTCATCCAGACTTGCGGGCTGTTGCCGAAGTAGCGCATGGCGATGACCCCCGCCTCGCGGGCAGCATCGCGCAGCAGCGGCAAGTCCCCAGAGGCGCCGGAGATGGCCCCGGCTATGGTCAGGTCATGCTCCGGCAAGGGTCATGCCTTCGATCAGGAGCGTCGGCGCGGCGGTGCCGAAATTGCGGTCGAGGTCATCGGCCGGCACCATGTTGAGGAACATGGTCTTCAGGTTCGAGGCGATGGTGACCTCGGCGACCGGATAGGCCAGTTCGCCATTCTCGATCCAGAAGCCCGAAGCGCCACGGCTGTATTCGCCGGTGATCATGTCGACGCCCTGGCCGAACACTTCGGTGACGTAGAAGCCGGTCCTGAGCGATTTGATCAACTCTTCCGGCGACCGCTCGCCCGGCTCGATGGCGAGATTGGTGGAGGATGGCGTCACGGAAGAGCCGCCGCGCGCGCCGCGGCCGTTGGTGACGAGGCCCAGTTCCCTTGCGGCCGAGGTCGACAGGAACCAGTGGTTGAGCACGCCCTTCTCGACCATCAACAGCTTTTCGCCCTCGACGCCTTCACCGTCGAACGGCCGCGAGGCTTGGCCACGCAGCCGGAGCGGCTCGTCGGTGACGGTGATGGCGGATGCGGCCACCTGCTTGCCCATCATGTCGCGCAGGAACGAGGTCTTGCGCGCCACCGAGGCGCCGTTGATGGCGCCGGCAAGATGGCCGGCGATGCCGCGCGCGACGCGCGGATCGAAAACCACGTCGACCGGCCCGGTCGCCGCCTTGCGCGCGCCGATGCGGCGCACGGCGCGCTCACCGGCCTTGCGACCGATGTCCTCGGGCGCATCGAGATCGGCAAAATGCTGGCGCGAGGAGAATTCATAGTCGCGCTCCATGCCGGTGCCCTCGCCGGCGATGACGCTGGCCGAGCGCGAGAAACGCGAGCCGACATAGTGGCCGAGGAAGCCGTGCGAGGTGGCCAGCACCAGGCCGCCCAGCCCCGCACCGGCGCTGGCGCCGGCCGAATTGGTCACGCCCTTGACGGCAAGCGCTGCCGCTTCGGCAGCCAATGCGGCTTCCTTCAACTGGTCGGCGGACACTTCGGTGGAGTCGAACAGATCGAGATCGCGCGTCTGTTTGGCCAGCAATGCCGGGTCGGCCAGCCCCTGATAAGGATCCTGCGGCGACACTTTCGCCATCGCCACGGCGCGCTCGGCCAGTGTTTTCGGGTCGGACGCCGCGGTCGCCGAGACACTCGCCACGCGGCCGCCGACGAAAACGCGAAGCGCCACATCCTCGCTCTCGGAGGCTTCGGTAGCCTCGACCTTGCCGAGACGCACCGACACCCCAGTCGAGCGGCCGCGCACGGCCACCGCGTCGGCGGCATCGGCGCCGGCCTTTTTGGCAGCCTCGACCAGGGCCGCGACGCGGTCGGTCAATTTTGCTGCGTCTGATATATCCGTCATGCCTGAATTCCTGCTGGTGCGGCCGGTGTGCGGCCGTTGCCCACCCATCTATTGTTCCGGTCCGGCTTGTGCAATGGCATAGGCTTCAATCAAAATGCGGGGCGGACGGTTCAAATCGCGAACCCTGTGACGCAAAATCGGTCCGCAGCCTGCACGGAGCATTTCGATGACGCCTTTCCATCTCGCCTTCCCGGTCCGTGATCTCGATGAAACCCGCGTTTTCTATGGCGAGGTGCTGGGCTGCGCGATCGGCCGTTCGTCAGCGACCTGGGTCGATTTCGACCTTTACGGCCACCAGATGTCGGCGCATCTGCGGCCGCAGGCCGCACAAGCCTCCAATGACGGCAAGGTCGACGGCATTGTCGTGCCAATCCCGCATTTCGGCGCCGTGCTGCTGATGGACGACTGGCAGCGTCTGGCGACGCGGCTGGAGGCGCGCGACGACATCGATTGGCTGGAACGGCCGATGGTCCGCTTCAAGGGCGAGCCCGGCGAACAGGCAACGCTGTTCATCCGCGACCCCTCGGGCAATGCCCTGGAATTCAAGGGTTTTCGCTCACTGGAGCAGGTTTTCGCGCACTAGCCCAGATCGAGGGCATCGGTCGATCAACGGCCGAAACGGCCCGCCGCGAAAGGTGCGAGCCGAGCCGGATCTTCGCGTCCAGCGATCAAGTCGGCGACCAGCCGCGCCGTGATCGGGGCGAGCGTCAGGCCGAGATGGCCATGACCGAAAGCATGGATCACCCGGGAACTGGCGTGTGAAGGGCCGATGACCGGCCTGGAATCCGGCAGGGACGGCCGGAAGCCGAGCCATTGCGAGGCAGGCGAGCCAAGTTTGGGAAAAATTTGCCTGGCACCACGGTCAAGCAGCGCCAGCCGGCGCGGATTTGGCGGCGCGACCAGGCCGCCGAGTTCGACGGTGCCGGCGACCCGCAAGCGGCCAGCCATCGGCGTCAGGTAGAAACCAAGATCGACGGGACAGACAGGCCGGTTGAGCAGCGGCGCGTCGGTCCGAAATTCCAGATGATAGCCGCGCTCGGTCTCGAGCGGAATCCTGTCGCCGGCCTGCGCGGCCAGTGCGCGCGACCGTGCACCGGCGGCGATCACCACCGTGCCAGCCTTGATGCGAACGCCGGGGCCGCTGAGCTGGACACCGCCAGCCTCGACCTGCAGCCCGGTGATCTCAGCCTGCTTTACCGATGCACCACGGGCGCTCACCGCGCCCAGCAACCGCCGCATCACCATTGCCGGATCGGTGACATTGATCGAGTCGGGAAAATACACGCCATGCGCTACTGTCGCAGGCAGGCCCGGCTCAAGTGCCGCCACCTCTTCCGGGGTCAGCACCTCTTGGTGGATGCCAAACCCAGCGCGCATTGCCCGGCCGCCGGCGCCAGCGGCAAAATCGCTCTCGCGGCGATAGAGGTAAAGACAGCCATTGCGGCGCAGCAGATCGTCCAGATCGGCCTCCCCAGCCATTTCCTCCCAGGCCGGGAGGGCGTCGGCCAGCAGTCCGGCGAGCGCCAGCGCATTGGCCCGGGTGGCCGCCGGCAGCGATTGCCGCATGAACCGAACTAACCATGGCGCCAGCTGCAGCAGCGCCGGCCAGCGCAGCGAAAACGGGCTGTCGGGATCAAGCAGCAGCTTTGGCAACGCCCGCAGCACCGCAGGAGTGCCGACCGGCATGCAGGCATATTCGGCGATCGTCCCGGCATTGCCGAACGACGCGCCGGAGCCCGGCTCGTTCGGATCGATGAGCAGAACTTCGCGGCCGTCCGCGACAAGGCAAAGTGCCGTCGCCAGCCCGACGACTCCGGCGCCGACAATGGCGATTTCGACCGTTTCAGAAACTGACAATGTTGGACCTTCCCGTTTGACCGTGAGCTTTGAACTCTCGGTCCCGCGTGCCGCTCATGTGGTCGCTTGGTTCGGGGTCATGGTCCAGTCTTGATCCCTGGAATCGAATGGGCCAGACGTTCTGGCCCTCAGGCGACGGGCGTCCAGATCACATCCTCGATTTTTTGCGCGCCGGTGGCCAGCATCGCCAGCCGGTCGAAGCCGAGCGCGATGCCGCTGGCTTGCGGCATGATGGCGAGGGCCGCCAGAAAATCCTCGTCCAGCGGATAGCGCTCGCCATAGATGCGCTGTTTCTCGTCCATCTCGAGGATGAAACGCCGGCGCTGCTCGTCGGCGTCGGTCAGTTCGCCAAAGCCGTTGGCGAGTTCGACGCCGCAGCAATAGAGCTCGAAACGCTCGGCGACGCGCGGGTCGCGCGGGCTCGGCCGCGCCAGTGCCGCTTCGGCCAGCGGATATTCGCACAGGATGGTCGCCCGCCCTTGCCCGAGGAATGGCTCGATTTTTTCGACCATCACCCGGCTGAACAGGTCGGCCCAACTATCGTCGGGCGCGGTGCGAAGGCCGGCCTGGGTCAAGGCGGCATACAGCGCGTCGCGGTCGGTGCTGCCGTCGGCGGCGACCGTGGCCAGCAAGTCGATGCCGGCATGGCGAGAGAAGGCGTCCGCCACCGTCAGACGTTCCGGCTCGGCAAACGGATCGCAGTCGCGGCCCCGAAACGAGAAAAGAGTCGCCCCTGCCCTTGTCGCGGAGAGCGCCAGGAAGGCGGCGCAATCCAGCATCAGGCTCTCATAGGCCTCGCCCACCCGGTACCATTCGAGCATGGTGAATTCGGGATGGTGCAAGGGGCCGCGCTCACGGTTGCGGTAGACCGGACCGAAGCTGAAAATTCTGGTTTCACCGGCGGCGAGCAGCTTCTTGCAGGCGAATTCCGGCGAGGTGTGGAGATAGAGCGGCGCCCTTGCACCGTCCGGCCCGACCGCTTCCGTGGCGAAAGCCGCCAGATGCGCCTCGTTGCCGGGTGAGACCTGCAGGGCCGCCGTTTCCACCTCGACGAAATCATGGGCGGCGAACCAGCCGCGCAGGCCGGCGGCGATGCCGTTGCGCAGCATCAGCCGCGGGCGGCGGTCGGCATGAACATGCGGCGTCCACCAGGGCGAAGCTTCGGTCATGCGGCTCGGAACATGGTGGAATGGGGCTGGCGGCGGCGGCCAAGATGCGGTAGGCCCCCATCCAGCGCCGCACTAGCCGGCAAACGCCAGTCAACTCTTCTTGCAGGATATAAAACCGTGGTGAAAGTCATCGCCAGTTCGCTCCGCAAAGGCAATGTCGTCGACAGGGACGGCAAGCTTTATGTGATCCTCTTTGCCGAAAACATCCACCCAGGCAAGGGCACGCCGGTAACGCAGCTCGACATGCGCCGCATCGGCGACGGGGTGAAGGTTTCGGAGCGCTACCGCACCACCGAACAGGTGGAGCGTGCCTATGTGGAAGAGCGCGAGCACACCTTCCTCTATCGCGACGGCGAAGGCTTTCATTTCATGAACCCGGAAAGCTACGACCAGGTCGCGGTGTCGGAAGCCGTGGTCGGCGACATGGCGCCCTACCTGCTGGAAGGCATGGCCGTGCAGGTGTCGCAGTTCAACGGCATTGCCATTTCCCTGGTGCTGCCGCAGCGCGCCACCTTCGAAGTGGTGGAAACCGAGCCGACGACCAAGGGCCAGACGGCCTCGTCGTCCTACAAGCCGGCCGTGCTGTCCAACGGCGTGCGTACGCTGGTGCCACCGCACATCGCGCCGGGCACCCGCGTGGTGGTGATGACCGCCGATGGGGCGTATGTGGAGCGGGCGAAGGACTGAGGGGGCGGCCCTTTAGCTCAGGGCGAAGGCGGTTTATTCCTCAGCGAGCGGCCTCAGGTATAAGGCATCCAAGGGGCCGGCGGCGGTCTGTCTGCTTTTTTTGATTTCTGTTGGCATAAGCTGTCATTCGGCATCCAGTCTGGCGGCATCGTGACGAGATTGATTTCTTCTGGAAGAGAACGAGGCCCGCCGCAAGACAAAGCGACGGTTTTATGCACAACCTTTATTGTCCAGCAGGCTTGGTATTCGACTAAGACTTGAACCAATCTCAGACTCAGTGTCTTCTCAGGGCAACTTCTGGGAGTGAACATGCCTTCAGGCTCGTTTCAAGACCGCGTATGGCAATGGATTGTCGCATGTTTTCCGACATCGGCGCACCTCGATGTACAGGAGCGCAATCATCGCTTCCTCGAAGAGGCGCTTGAACTTGCTCAGTCGAATTCCTGCACAAAGGAGGAGGCACTCGAACTAGTGGAGTACGTGTTCGGCAGGGCGAAAGGTGACGTGCGCCAAGAAGTTGGGGGGGTCCTCGTTACGCTCGCAGCCCTCTGCAACGCAACCAGCGTCGACATGGATGAGGCCGCCGAACAGGAACTGGGCAGGAACTGGTCCCGCATTGATCGTATCCGCGCCAAGCAAGCCGACAAACCTCGGGGATCGGCTCGTCCTCAATGAAGCTAGCCTTAGCCGATCAGGGTGGCGCAAGCCTCGCCATCCAGTATTGCGCAAGCGGACGCTGACTCGCGGATGCAGATTTCGTATGGGACGGCCGATCTAAAGCATTGTTGCCTCAACCGTGACGTGGCGGAAAAACGGTTTGGTAGAACATATGCAGATCGCCTAGTTACCGAGCTTGCGGATGCGGAAGCTTTCGAGAATGTCCAGGAGTGGCATGAGATCCTAGGGGGAAACGTGACCATCAATGACGATGAGAGCTTTGAAATCGCCATCGGCTCGAGGTACACCGCAACCTTCGTGAGCGTGGATCAGAACGTCGCACTGACGGACGCTGGACGGATTGACTGGGCCGGTGTTGAATTTGTGAAGCTGACAGCCATATCGGAAGTACGATGATCGATGAGCACGCTACAGCCAACTGGTTTTCGAAACCTGGCGACTCGATCCGCGCAATCATGCAACGACGCAACATTTCCGCTCATGACCTTGCTGAGCGCTTAAAGGATGGGCTTGATGCTGTCCGCAGCCTCATAGATGGGTCGCGGCAAATCGACGAATCAACTGCTTCGACACTGTCGGCGGCGCTTGGAGCGACGGTGAAATTCTGGCTGAAGCGGCAAGAGAACTTTGATAAGGCAGTCGATCGTGCCGTGGTTCAAGTCCGAGAAAGTGGACATGAGGATCTGCTGCTGCGCATCCCCGCTCCGGGCCAGAAAGTGCGTGGTAAGCTATCCCTAGAGCGCCGTGCGGCCGAAATCCGCAAAAGATTGGTGTTCTACAACGTTCCGGACGCAGAATCGTGGACGGGTCGATATGGGCGCCTGGTGGGCGAAACGGACTATCGTACCTCCAAGGCATTCGCGTCAAAGGAAGATGCCACTCTTCTGTGGCTCCGGCGCGGCGAACTTGAGGCCGACATGATCCAGACACGCGCCTGGAATTCCGGGAATCTGATGGATCGGCTGCGGGACATCCGAAGGCTTTCTATGATCCGCCATCCTCAGCTCTTTCTACCGAGATTGAGGACGCTCTGCGCGGAAGCGGGCGTTGCGCTTGTAGTCGTCAAGGCTCCCGATGGCTGCCGCGCCAGCGGCGCGATACGAATGGTCGATCCCGACAAGGCAATGCTCTTGCTGAGCTTCCGCTACAAGCGGGATGATCAGTTCTGGTTCACGGTTTTCCATGAGATCGGACATCTGGTGCTCCATAAGGCGAACACCTTCGTTGACGATGATGCTCTGCCCGGGGACCCAGATCGGGAAAACGAGGCCAACGAGTTTGCGGCGGAATGCGTCATTCCTGCTCTTCGGGAGTCCGAATTCGAACGCGTCACGCCGAAACGAGACGACATCGTTCGCTTCAGCGTGTCGATTGGAGTAGCTCCAGGCCTAACCGTCGGACAGATGCAGCACCGTGGAATGTTGGAGCCCGACAAATTGAACTATCTCAAGCGTACGTGGGACTGGAGGCAGATCAATCCCGCCACCGTCTAGGATCGCTATCCTTTGAAGTGGACGAATGCGGTCGGGCTCTTCTGCCAGTTGCACAAGGCATCCTCCATCACGGCCATTCCCACGTGAAGGTGTGCATCCAACTCATCCACCCAGCTTTGAAGCTGTGCGTCCGTCGCCGCGCCAGTGTGTGAACCTGTGAACAGGAGGCGTGCGCCGGAAGCGGGACCCGTAGCGCCCTTGAAGTAGGCGGATCCTGGCTCGATCGGAGCGATACCGTATCGTCCGATCAGCGCAAGGTAGTCGAACTTCGCAAGCCGCCCAAAGGTCTTCACGCTCATGCTCCGATAAAGAGCATCGAAGATCGTCGTGGGATTGTTGCCTGTTTGCTGGATCTTTGCAGCGAAGAACGTTTGATGTCCCGTGAGCCCTATCCAACCGACGTAGCTGAGCAAGACATCGCCGAAGCTCCTGTTGGAATTCGGCCGCAGACTCTCGTACTTCCGGTGATTGCCGAATTTTCCCCCGATGTTCATCCAATTCGCGGCGAGCCATGAGATCATTGTCTGTGGGTTGTTCGAAACAGTCTGCCAGTCCCACACCCCAGCCCCTAGGCGACCGTATACCTGCTGCAGTCGAAGCCATCCGGAAGACGAAGGTCGAGCGAAATGCGTCATAAGGAACACAAGCCATGCGGCCTCTTCTACGTCGCCGTTCTGCATATGATATGCAACCGCGCGCTCGGCATCGAACGTGCCCGAATTGGGATCTGCTTTCCCTGCAGTGACGGGCCTTTCCTGTACTCGCCTGTAGTAATCTTCGCGTCTTAGGCTCGCAACGAACTGCATCGCGAGTGTGTCGCGCGCTAGGTTCCCCGAGGCACCTGGAAGATTACGAACGCTGGCGGAGAAAGTTTGAAGAGCGCTAGAGATCTGCGCATGCTGCAGCTGCCTGGTCGGCCACATTTCAGGCTCCATTTGTTTTGGTATCTCGCAGGACTCGGGTCTTCAGCCTCCGCTCGAGATATGTTCGATAAACCTCGTCATGAAACTCGGCCTTCAACTCGTCGAGACCTTCGAATCCTGGTGCACCCCGCCGTTTAGTAGCCCAGAACACCTGGAGAAGGCGAATGATGTCAGCCCAGTATGGTGCTCTCGCAAAGTCTTCAGCCCGAATTTTCTTTTCTGCTCGGATCTCCCCCTCAGCCTTCAACAGGGCGTCGGTAATTGAGAATGCGTCTCCGGAAGGCATCGGGGGCATTTGCACGGTCTTCTGATGTCCTTCATTCACGTAATTCTTCATCGGCTCGATCGAGCCGTCGTAAACGTGCATGCTGGTGGCGTAGTGAAGGTAATCCCCCGGATCGAGGTGAAGGCGAGTTGCCATCATCTCCTGGAGCATAGTGAAGCAGAACACGTCATGCGGCAGGCCCTTGTACGCGTCGTTCGACCGCATCGTGGTGGACATGTGAAGACGACCGTCGCGCGCTACGAATTGCAGTGCAGTCGTGCACGGAATCTCCTCGTGATGGACCGCGATGTCCGCAGCATCGTAAAGTTGGATCACAGCGCGCTTGGACGTGGGTTTCTCTTTCAGAAGCCTGGTAACATTCTCAAGCTGGTTGATACTTCCGCGCATCGCATGGATCCGTGGACCGTAGGCGCCAGCAAGGATGCCATCTTCGGCATCCTTGGCGTAATCCGGGATGTATTCCTTGATGAACTCGAGAGTATCGAGACCTCCAAGATACCAAAGCAGTTCCCCCAAGGCGCTGAAAGGCTTGCCACGGTCCTGTGATCGACTGATCCGAGCTCTGGGGTTCGTCATTCGGAAGGACACCCCAAGCCTTTCTCGCATTTCGCCGCGGGTGCCGACGTTCGCGGCTCCCTCCGCCAGAAGGATCGGGTACAGTTCGATCAGTATTTCATCAATGCCTTCACCGCACAGATACATGCCGCCCCCCGAATCTACCGCTGTGGCACATGTTATGACTGGATTTCGGTAAGTAAAATACGGGCCTTTCTCGCATCTGGGGCAAGCGGCTCGGGAACCGACAGAGATGACCGCCCTGTCGCAGAGGCGCAAAGTTCGGCCGCGACTGTTTAACCGATAAGGCAGCGAGAGAAACCCTACTTCGCTTTTGGGGTTGCACCCTCTTAAAGTGGCGTCACATGAACGACCACTTTTTTGAGATCGACTTGCGCATTGTGATGGCTGAAAAAGGTTGCATTGTCGCCATCTACTTTGCCCCGCGAACGTCCGCTTTTATGCGAAGGCCAAGAGTGTCCGAAAGGCCGACTTGGGGCGCCTAGCGGCACGCCAACGCCCTCACCCAGCCACCCGCGCTTGCCCTTCCCGCTCCTCGCCTCAACCACCTTCTCCACCTGCCGCTTCAACTCGTCCTTGATATCCACCGTCTCGTTCATCAAAGTGGCGCCGAACATCAGGTCGACGGAGGTCGGCTGTTTGCGGTCGGCCTCTTCTGGCGCATCGGGGCCCCCGACCCGGACTGCATTCAGGATGGCCAAAGCGGCTTCACCCGCTCAATGCGATATCTTTTCTCGAACTCACGGAGCACCATTTCGAGCGTTGCCTCAAAAGCACCCTGATCGAACATCATCGATTTCTTCGCCTCGTGAAAGTAGCGCCAATCGGTGAAGGCATCTTGGTGCTGATGCAGAATGTGACGAATGCTGTAGCCGATGTAGAAACCATTGGGATGATACGGGGCCACCGACCTTTTGAACTCAGCGTCGAGTTTCTCCTGGCTTTCGGGCTTTAGGCGATCAAACAGCTTCATCAGGTTGTGCGATTTGACAACTCTTGGATCGTCGTGGTCGAAGACGAACCACGCTTTGAGTGCCAACTCCATCGAAAGCGCCAAAAGCATCGGTTCAACACCGGTGTGTTCGCGTTCGCTCAGGTCTGCATGCTCTCCGAATTCTCGACTTGGAAAGCTCTGAGTTTTTCGAAAGATCGCCTTTGCGGCTTCCCCGATCCTAATGGCAGTCGATAAGCGCGCACTCATTAGAGATCCATTGATGTAAACTGGCTCTGGAGCTTGACCTGGAGATATTGCAAGAACGCACTCGCCTCCAGCACTTTCTCCACCTGCCGCTTCAGCTCGTCCTTGATATCCACCGTCTCGTTCATCAGCGCGTCGATCTTCAGGAAATCGAGCACGCGGTACTTCGACACCCCCAGGCGGATCAATATGTCGGGGTGCGCCGTTAGGCCGGCTGAGGTCAATGCGTATCTTGAGCACTAACCGAAGACGACAGAGCGCCGCGATATTTTTCACCAAGCATGTCGCAAAGCGCCCACCCGGTTCGTCCTTTGACCAAAGAAGGAGCGCGCCATGCGAAAACTTATCGTCACCGAATTCATCAGCGTCGATGGCATTGCCGAGGTCGAGAAGCTGCCCAGGGTGATCTGGAACGACGAGATGAACAGGTTCAAGGAGGAGGAGCTTGCCGACAGCGGCGCCATGCTTTTGGGGCGTACGACCTATGAGATCTTTGCCGGCTCCTGGCCAACGGAAACCGGAGATTTTGCCGACCGGTTCAACGCGCTGCCGAAATATGTCGCTTCGACCAGCCTGAAGGCGCTCGATTGGGAGCCGGCCGAATTGCTGAAGGGACCGCTGCCGGATGCGGTCAGGACGCTGAAGCAAGGCAGCGGCGGCAACATCTATGTGCATGGCAGCCTCAGCGTCGCGCAGGAATTGCTGCGCCATGGCCTGGTCGACCGCGTCAGGCTGCTCAGCTACCCCGGCGCCGTCGGTCAGGGCAAGCCGCTGTTCCTAGCCGGCGAGCCGGTGTCGCTCGAACTGATTTCGGCGACGCCGTTCAGCAACGGTGTTGTGGCGCTGGAGTATGTGCCGGTGGCGAAATCGTAAATCGGTTGGAGCCTTTCAGATCGCGTCGGGAAGATGCATCCTCACCCGACCTGCTTTCCTCGCCTCCCTTTAACGGCGGCGGCGCTCCTCGCCTCCAGCACCTTCTCCACCTGCCGCTTCAGCTCGTCCTTGATATCCACCGTCTCGTTCATCAAGGCGTCGATCTTCAGGAAGTCGAGGACGCGGTATCTCGAGACTGCCGGGCGGACCAGGATGTCGGGGCGGCATTGGTTCAGCTTGTTGGCGATGATCGACTGCATCATCAGCTGCGTGGCACCGAACATCAGGTCGACGGAGGTCGGCTGCTTGCGATCGACTTCCTCCGGCGCGCCGACGACGTCGACGCCGATGATGATGTCGGCGTCGTTTTCGATCAGGTCGAACGGCACGGGGTTGTAGATGCCGCCGTCGATCAGCAGCCTGCCGTCACGCGTCACCGGGCGGAACACGGCGGGGATGGCTGCTGATGCCGCCAGTGCGGAGTGCAGGTCGCCGTCTTCGAAGACAGCGAGCTTGTGGCCGAAATAGTCGGTCGCCGTCACCTTGAGCGGGATTTTCAGCTCGGCGAAGGTTTCGGGAATGGCCTCGGGCAGAAAGGCTTTCAGGATGCGCTCGACGTTGAACTGGCTGACGCGGATGCCGTTCTGCATGGCTTCGGCGATGGTGCCCGGCCGCGCCCGCCACATGCGGCTCGCCACTTGGGCGCGGCGGCCGAGGATCGAGCGGGCATAGTCGTGGATGTCCTTGCCGGTCATGCCCGCGGCCATGCCGGCGCCCATGATGGCGCCGATCGACGAGCCGGCAATCGCCACCGGCTTGATGCCCAACTCGTCCAGCGCCTCGATGACATGGATATGCGCCAGCCCGCGCGCGCCGCCGCCGCCGAAGGCGATGCCGAAGGTCGGGCTCATCCCTTGCCGGCTCCGGCCAATTTCGGGCCGATGACCATGATGGTCGGCTCGGCGGTCAGCAGCTTCTTCGCCGCCGCCTTGACTTGGTCGAGCGTCACCGCGTTGATGTAGCCGGCGCGGCGCTGCATGTAGTCGATACCGAGATCGTCGAGCTGCAGTTCGACCAGCGTCGAGGCGATGGCGCTGGAGGAGTCCAGATTGTTGATGGCGTAGGCGCCGATCATGTATTTCTTGGTCGCCGCCAGTTCCGCCTCGGTCGGGCCTTGTTCGGCCAGTCGCTTGACCACATCGCGGATGATGCCCAGCGTCTCGGCCGCACGGTCGGAGCGGGTGCCGGTGCTGACAATCAGCGCGTTGGCGTGGTCCTGGTTGATGAGCGAGGAGTTGACGCTGTAGGCCAGCCCGCGCTTCTCGCGCACTTCCTGGAACAGGCGCGAGGTGAAGGTGCCGCCGCCGAGGATCTCGTTCATCAGCACGGCGGGGAAGAAATCCGCCGCTTTGCGCTTCACGCCGGGAAAAGCGAGCTGCAGGGAGGTCTGCGGCAGGTCGTAGTCGACCTCGATATGCTGCGCCAGCTTCGGGTCGATATCGGCCACCGGCCTCAGCGCCTGGTTTTGCGGCAGGTCGCCGAACACCATGTCGAGCTTCTTCTTCAGCGTCTCCGCGTCGATGGCGCCGACAACGGCGACACGCAGCCCGCCGCGCGCGAACACCGCTTTGTGCAGGGCTTTGAGATCATCGGGCGTGATGGTGGCGATGCTTTCCTTGGTGCCCTGGTCGGAGCGGGAATAGGGATGATCGCCATAGAGGGCGCGCGCCCATTTGTTCTGCGCCACCGTGTCGGGATCATTCTCGCCGGCGATGATGCCGGACAGGATCTGGGCGCGGATGCGGTCGATCGGCAGCTGGTCGAAGCGCGGCTCGTTGACCGCCAGCCGCAACAGGTCGAAGGCCTGGTCGCGCTGCTCGGCCAGCATGCGCATCGAGCCGTAGATGCCGTCGCGGCTCTCGTCGAAGCTCATCTCGGCGCCGGCATCGTCGAGCTTGATCTGGAAGTCTTCGCTGTCGAGCGGTCCGGCGCCTTCGTCGAACAGGCCGGTCATCAGATTGGCCAGTCCCTCCTTGCCGACCGGATCCTGCGTCGAGCCGCCGCCGAAGACAAAGCGGATGGCAACGACCGGCACGGAATAGTCCTCGACCAGCCAGGCGGTGATGCCCTTCGGCGAGGTGACGGACTGGATGTCCATGGCCCGCGCGGTGAGTGCCGGCAGGATGAGGAAGAGGATGGAGAGGAAAAGGGTGGTGAGGGGTGCGCGTACCGCGTTCGTGCTCGTCATCAAATCAATTCCCCGCCTGTTGCTGCGGCAAGAGATAGCCGGTGGTCGACCGTGCGAGCACGAGATAGCGCGCGGCGACGGCCTTGACCTCGTCTGTCGTGACCTTGCGGATGCGGTCCGTCCACTGCTGGACGTCCTGCACATTGCCGCCGGTGGCCAGCGTCGAGCCGTAGATGTTGGCCATGGAATCCTGCTTGTCGCGGGCAAAGATCATCGACCTGACATAGCGGTCCTTGGCCTTTTCCAGTTCCGATGGCGTGACGCCATCCTTGACGATGCGCACCACTTCGGCATCGACCGCCGCTTCGACGTCGGAAATCTTGGCATCGCCGCGCGGCGCGCCATAGACGGTGAAGTTGGTGTCGTCGAGCATGGTGCCCTGGAAAAAGGCGCCGGCGCTGGATGCGATACCTTGCTGGACGACGAGCGCCTGGTAGAGCCGGCTGCGATTGCCGCCGCCAAGGATCTCCGCCAAGAGGTCGAGCGCTTCCGCCTCGCCCGGCTTGCCGGTGTGATAGGACGGCACCACCCATTGTGTGGAAAAGCTCGGCACGCTGACGCGGGCGTCGGCGAGCGTCACCGTGCGCTTGGTGTTCTGCTCCGGCTCGACCGGACGGATGCGCGGCGGCAGATCGGGGCCGCGCGCCACCTTGCCATAGGTCTTTTCGGCCAGCGCCCGCACCGTGTCCGGTTCGACATCGCCGGCAACGATCAGCACCGCGTTGTTGGGCCGGTAATATTTGTCATAGAAGGCGACAGCGTCGGCGCGGTTCAGCTGCTGCATCTCCTGCATCCAGCCGATGACCGGGATGCGATAGGGCTGGTTCTGCCACAGCGTCGCATCGACCTCCTCGTCCAGCACGGCCTGGGGGCTGTTGTCGATGCGCGAGCGGCGCTCCTCGAGGATGACATCGCGCTCGGTCTTGATGACATCGTCGGTGAGTATGAGATTGCGCATGCGATCGGCCTCGAAGCTCATCATCAGCTCGAGCGCCGACGGCGCCACCGTCTCGTGGAAGGCGGTGTAGTCGTAAGAGGTGAAGGCGTTGTTGGAGCCGCCAATATCGGAGATGGCGCGGTCGAACTCGCCGGCCGCATGGTTGGTCGTCGCCTTGAACATCAGATGTTCGAAGAAATGCGCAATGCCGGATTTGCCGGGCGGCTCGTCGGCGCTGCCGATCTTGTACCAGACCATGTGGGTGACGATCGGTGCACGGTGGTCGGGAATGACGACGACCTCCATGCCGTTGTCGAGCAGGAAATCCGTGACCTTGAACTCGGCCGGAACCGTGTTGGGCAAGACGGGGCTCTCGGCCAGCACCGGGCTGGTCATGACAAAAGCCAAAGAGGACGCCAACAGCGTTCCGCGCAGCCATTCAATCCTGGATGTCATCAACGGCTCCGGTTTCTTGGCGGACGATAGGCAAGGTGCTGGCGACAAGCAAAGTGAATTGTTGGTCATGTTGCCGGCAAAGGCGGCGGCAAAGAGGCCGGCCCATGAGGCCCGGCCAAGGATGCAGGCTATCAGACCGCCTCGACAAAGCGGATAACGGTCTCGCCATAGTTGCGCTCGTCCAGCACCGAAAAGCCGGGACCAGGCTCGAACGGCGCCACTGCCGCCTCTTCGACCACGCACAGCGCGCCGGGGCGAAGCCAGCCGCCGGCTTTCGCCGACTGCAAGGCGCGCTCGCCAAGACCCTTGCCATAGGGCGGGTCGGCGAAGACGAGGCCGAACGGCGCCAGCGTGCCGGCCTCGCCGAGGCCCGTGGCGTCGCGACGGAAGATCTTGGTGCGGCCGGTCAGCCCAAAGGCCTCGACATTGTCGCGGATCAGGCCACGGCCTTCGGCCGATTCCTCGATGAAGACGCCATAGGAGGCACCGCGCGACAGCGCCTCAAGCCCCAGCGCACCGGTGCCGGCGAACAGGTCGAGCACGCGCGCACCGTCCAACTGCGCGGCAAAGCGATGCGCCAGCACGTTGAAGACCGCCTCGCGGGTGCGATCGGTCGTCGGACGGATGGCGCTCGAACGGGGCGTCGCCAGCGGACGCCCGCGAAACTCACCACCGACGATTCTCATCTCGCTTTGGGGCCTCGGGGACCATTGCGCGGACGCTCACCGCCGCCGGCCCCGCCCGGACGTTCGCCTCTCGGCTTGCCGAACGGCTTGGCACCGGCCGGTTTGCCATAGGTCGGCTTGAACGATGCCTTTCGCGCCTTGGCTTCAGCGGCCTTGGCTGCGTCTGCGTCGGCCCTGCCCTTGCCGATCGGCCGCGCGCCCGGTGCCATCCAGACATTGGCCTTGCGCTGGCCGGGCGGCTCGATCGGCCGCTGCTCGCGCTCGGACTTTTTGCCACCACCCCGAGGCTTGTCGCCGAAACCGCCGCGTGGCTTGTCACCGAAGCCACCGCGCGGTTTGTCGCCAAAATTGCCGCGCGGCTTGTCGCCGAAGCTGCGTTCGGGACGCGGGCCGCGTTCGCCAAAACTCTTCTCCGCGCTTCTGTCGGGACTTGTCGACAGTTTGCCCAGAGCCTCGTCGCGGCTGCCTTCGCGGCGTTTGCGGTTCTTGATCAGACCGCCCTCCCCGATCGGGCGGCGCTCACCGTCGCGGGTGAATTTCGGCCGCTCCGGCTCCGGCTCGCGAACTTCGGTGCGCCGCACCGGCTTGTTGGAAAACGGCTTGGTGACATCGGCGTCGAAATTGGCGCCGGATTCCTCGACCAGGCGCTCGCCGAGTTGGTCACGCAGCACGCGCCCCTTGATCTCCAGCACATGGCCCTCGGCGAGGTCATCGAGCTGGAACGGCCCGTAGGAGATGCGGATCAGCCGCGTAACGTCGAGGCCGAGCGAACCCAGGATGTTCCTGACTTCGCGGTTCTTGCCCTCGCGCAGGCCGATCGTCAGCCAAGCATTGGTGCCTTGCTCACGGTCGAGCGTCGCTTCGATGGCACCGTAGAACACGCCGTCGACGGCAATGCCTTCACGCAGGCCCGCAAGCGCGCTTTCCTCGACCTTGCCGTGGACGCGCACCCGGTAGCGGCGCAGCCAGCCGGTGGCCGGCAGTTCGAGCACGCGCGACAGGCCGCCATCATTGGTGAGCAGCAGCAGGCCTTCGGTGTTGATGTCGAGCCGGCCGATGGTCATCAGCCGCGGCAATTCAGCCGGCAGCACGTCGAAGACGGTCTTGCGGCCCTCGGGATCGCGGTTGGTGGTGACGACGCCGGCCGGCTTGTGGAACAGGAACAGCCGGGTGCGCTCGATCGGCGGGATTTCCATGCCGTCGAGATGGATGATGTCATCAGGCATGACGTTGAAGGCCGGTGAAGTCAGGGCGCGCCCATTGACCTTGACGCGGCCGGCGGCGATCAGTTCCTCGGCATCGCGGCGCGAGGCCAGGCCGGCGCGCGCCAGCCGCTTGGCGATGCGCTCGCCTGCCTCTTCCGCGCCCTCGGCGGGACGCGGGCGTGGCTTGAAGCTGCCACCTGACGCGCCTTGCGGCCGATCATTGAAATCCCGCTTCGGCCGCTCGCCGAAATCACGCTTGGGGCGGTCGGCGAAGTCACGCTTCGGGCGATCGCCGGCGTCGCGCGGCGCGCGGTCACTGAAATCACGCTTGGGACGGTCGAAACGCTTTTCGCCGTCCGCTGCCGCCGCAGCCGGCCGGTCTCCCCGCGGTGCATAGGGCTTGCGCGGTCCTTCGCGCTTCTCATACGGTTTGCGCTCACCTTCGGCGGCCATCGGGCGATCGCCGCGCGGTGCGTAGGGCTTGCGTGGTCCTTCGCGCTTCTCGTACGGTTTGCGCTCACCCTCGGCGGCCATCGGGCGGTCGCCGCGCGGTGCGTAGGGCTTGCGTGGTCCTTCGCGCTTCTCATACGGTTTGCGCTCACCCTCGGCGGCCATCGGGCGGTCGCCGCGCGGTGCGTAGGGCTTGCGCGGCCCCTCGCGCTTCTCAAAAGGCTTCCCTTCGGGTCGCGGGCCTTTGCCTAAAGGCTTGTCGCCGCCCTTGAAATCGCGCTTCGGCCGCTCGCCATCAGCGGCCATCGGCCGATCGCCACGCGGTGCGTAAGGCTTCTTGGCGCCAAAGGACGGCTTGCCGCCCTTGCCCGCGGCGCCATCTCGGCTGCGCGGTCCCGCGGCTTTCGGCCCACTCTTGGCCGGACCCTTCCTGGGTCGGAATTTCTTCTCGTTGTCGTCCATGTGGCCTTTATCCGTTTGCGCTGCTACAGCGTGGCGCATCCTTTCGGGCGCGCAACGAACGCTGTAGCACTTTTGATGTGGCGCATGATCATTTTCGAAAACCGAGTCCCGATTTTCGAGGTCCTGCGCTCAATAACAGGATCACCGTCAGGTGGCGAGGAGATAATCGGAGTGAAAATCGCGTGAAGCGGCCCGATTTCATGGCGCTGGCGCTGAAGGAGGCCGAGGCTGCCGCCTTGCGAGGCGAAGTGCCGGTCGGCGCCGTCATCGCCAATGGCGCTGGTGTTGTCGCCAGCGCCGGCAACCGCACACGCGAACTTGCCGACCCGACCGCGCATGCCGAGATGCTGGTCATCCGCGAAGCTTGCCGCAAACTGTCGGCCGAGCGGCTGACCGGCCATGATCTCTATGTGACGCTGGAACCTTGCGCCATGTGCGCCGGCGCCATTTCCTTCGCCCGGCTGCGCCGGCTTTATTTCGGTGCCGCCGACGACAAGGGCGGCGCGGTGGTCAATGGCGTGCGCTTCTTCGCCTCGCCGACCTGCCACCACACGCCCGACATCTATCCAGGCATGGGCGAGACCGAGGCGGCCCTGTTGCTCAAAGGATTTTTCCTGGAACGGCGCGGTTGAACCGGGCGCCCTTCGGCAATAAACAACAAAGAGGCGGTTTTTACAGGGACGGCATCCAGTCGAACCAGCCGCTGCCCTTCTTGCCTTCCGCCTCTTTCTTGAGGCGGCGTTCCTTCTTGTATTCGTCCTCGCCAAGCTCATTCTGCGGCGCGGTGCCGGCCGCGACACGATACTGCACTGGAGGCTCGCTCAGATATTTGCGGGTGTTCGGATCGCCCTGCTTGCTGTCGGCAAGGCGGCGCTGGATCTCGGCGGCACGGCCCTTGTCGGAATCGGCCGGTGTCCATGCCGGCGGGTGGCTCGACCCTGACTCCGCCATCGCCCTCTTCACCGAGGCCGGGTCCGTCTGCACGTCGTCCACGATCTCAGACTGATAGGCCGGGTCGTTCTGATGGGCGGTGGCGTCGGCGCGCAAGCGGGCGCGGCGCTGCTCGGGCGATTCGGGCCACTCGGCGCTCGCCGTCTCGATGCTGTCCTGCGGGGCCGGCAGCGCTTCCTTCTGGCCTGGCGCCGGCTTCACGAGCGTCGGACGCGGCTTGTAGTCGATCTGTTCCTTGCGCTTCGGCGCGAATGAAAAGGCACCTGAAATATCGCCGGCCAGCTGTTCGCCGGCGGTCTTGTCGGTGCCGTAGGTCGGAGAGCCCATGCAGCCGGACAAAGCGAGGCCCGACGCGAGAAGCGGCGCCAGCAGCGCCAAGCGCGCATTATATCTCTCGGTCATGCCAAAAAGTCCCACTCTAGACAGCCTCTCGATTGCCGCCGGCCTTGTGGCCGGTCCCCATCGTCCAAGCACTTGCGACGGAAATCCGGCGACAATTTGTCTTCCGGAGTTTCGCGTGTTTACCTCAACCACTCGTTAAGGGCAACGCGCGGGCGGTTTTCGCCCGCCCGGCGTGGCATTTGTGCACCGATCCAGCCGACTAACCGTTAAAGTCGGCCAAGCGCCTTCAATTCATGCAGCACCGCCGCATCCCTGGCCGAAACATCCGGGAATTCCGGATCCTGGCCGACATCGGCGGTGTAGCGCCAGGAGCGTGCACATTTTAACAGGCCACGATCCTCGGCCTTCTCGACCACCACGGCGACACCCTTGACGTCGTCGATCGCGAAGGCACCAGCCGGTGCCTCGCCATGAGCGATGACCAGATCGCTGGTGATCGCCATCTCGGCCATGTCGACATCTGAAATCGCCGCTTCGAGCGCTGCGTCGTTGATTGTGACGACCGGCACCGCTTCCAGCGACGATCCGATCACCTTCTGGGCGCGCGCGATCTCCAGCGCGCCGGTGACGACGCGCCGCACTTGCCGCACCTGGCGCCACTTTTCCGCCAGCGCCTCGTTCTTCCAGTCCGCCGGGATTTGCGGGAACTGGTCGAGATGCACCGAGACGGCGTCGGGATGACGGTCAAGCCAGGCCTCCTCCGTGGTGAAAGGCAGCATCGGCGCCAGCCATTTCACCAGGCAATCGAAGAGATGGCGCACCACCTGCACCGAAGCCTTGCGCTTCAGGCTCGACGGCGCGTCGCAGTAGAGCGCATCCTTGCGGATGTCGAAATAGAACGCCGACAGCTCGACCACCATGAAATCGAGCAGCATGCGGGTGATGCGCTTGAATTCAAAGGCGTCGTAGCCCGAACGCACGACCTCATCGAGCTCGGCCAGCCGGTGCAGCATCAGCCGCTCCAGCTCCGGCATTTTCTCCATCGGCACCTCTTCGCCATCGTCATGGGCAAGCGTACCCAGCATCCAGCGGATGGTGTTGCGCAGCTTGCGGTAGGCGTCGATGTTGGTCTGCAGCACGTTCTTGCCGAGCCGCTGGTCCTCCCAGTAGTCGGTCGTCACCACCCACAGACGCAGTATGTCGGCGCCCGACTGCTTGATGACGTCCTGCGGCACGACGGTGTTGCCGAGCGACTTCGACATCTTGCGGCCATCCTCGTCCATGGTGAAGCCATGGGTGACGACGGTGTCGTAAGGCGCCCTGCCCCTGGTGCCGCAGCTCTCCAGCAGCGACGAATGGAACCAGCCGCGATGCTGGTCGGAGCCTTCGAGATAGACGTCGGCTGGCCATTTCAGGTCAGGACGATCCTCCAGCGTGAAGGCATGCGTCGAGCCCGAATCGAACCAGACGTCGAGGATGTCCATCACCTGCTTCCACTTCGAAGCGTCGTGATTGCCAAGGAAACGCTCCTTGGCATCAGCCGCGAACCAGGCGTCGGCGCCTTCCTGCTCGAAGGCGTCCATGATGCGCTGGTTGACCGCATCGTCCTTCAGCACATTGCCGTCGGCATCGGCGAACACGGCGATCGGCACGCCCCAGGCGCGCTGGCGCGACAGCACCCAGTCCGGGCGCTCCTCGATCATGGCGCGGATGCGGTTCTGGCCTGCGGCGGGCACGAAGCGGGTGTCGTCGATGGCCTTGAGCGCCCGGCTGCGCAACGTCGAGCCATCGCCGAGGTCCTTGTCCATGTAGACGAACCATTGCGGCGTGTTGCGGAAGATGATCGGTTTCTTGGACCGCCAGGAGTGAGGGTAGCTGTGCTTCAGCCGGCCACGCGCGAACAGCGCGTTGCGTTTGATCAACTCGTCGATGACGGCCTGGTTGGCGTTGCCCTTCTTGCCATTGTCATCGATGACGCGTGCCGGTCCACCCTCGCGGTCGGGGCCGAACCCCGGCGCGTCCTTGGTGAAGAAGCCGCCATCGTCGACGGTGAACGGGATGGCGGGATCGATGCCGCGTGCGCGCAGATCCACCGCCGCGTCCATCCAGGCGTCAAAGTCCTCGCGGCCGTGACCGGGCGCGGTGTGGACGAAGCCGGTGCCGGCATCGTCGGTGACATGGTCGCCGACGAGCATGGGCACATCGAAATGATACCCTCCGTTTAACGCAAAAAACGGATGATCTAACGTTACGTTGGCAAGTTCCTCGCTTGTCACGGTGCGAAGTCGCTTAAAATTCACCTTGGCTTTGGCTGCGCTTTCATCGGCAAGCGCGTCGGCAAAGACCAGCTTCTCACCGGGCTGAGGGCCAAAGTCATTTTCGGCTGCCACGATCTCGTAAAGTCCGTAGGCAATGCGTGGCGAATAGGCTACCGCCCGGTTACCCGGGATCGTCCAAGGCGTTGTCGTCCAGATGACAACTGAAGCATGGGACAAACTGTGCGGCGGCTTTACGACAATTTTCCTGCCAGTTCGCTCACCACCTTCGTCCTCGACGTGTAAAATCGTATCCCCATCAGCAGACTGGATCGGAAACTTCACCCAGATCGTGTCGCTCTCATAGTCGTGGTACTCGATCTCGGCCTCGGCCAGCGCCGTACGCTCGACCACGCTCCACATCACCGGCTTGGAGCCGCGGTAGAGCTGGCCCGACATGGCGAATTTCAAAAGCTCGCCGGCGATCCGCGACTCGGCATGGAAAGCCATCGTCGTATAGGGATTCTCGAAGTCGCCGATGACGCCGAGGCGCTGGAACTCGGCCCCCTGCACCGTGATCCAACCTGCGGCGAACTCACGGCATTCCTTGCGGAATTCGTTGACCGGCACCTCGTCCTTGTTCTTGCCCTTGGCGCGGTACTGCTCCTCGATCTTCCATTCGATCGGCAGGCCGTGACAGTCCCAGCCGGGCACATAGTTCGAGTCGTAACCGCGCATCTGGAACGAGCGGGTGATGACGTCCTTGAGGATCTTGTTCAGCGCATGGCCGATATGGATGTTGCCGTTGGCGTAGGGCGGGCCGTCATGCAGCACGTATTTCGTGCGGCCGGCAGCGCTCTCGCGCAGCTTGCGGTAGAGGTCCATGTCCTGCCAGCGCTTGACCAGCAGCGGCTCCTTCTCCGGCAAGCCGGCACGCATCGGGAAATCCGTCCGCGGCAGGTAAAGCGTCTTGGAATAGTCGATCGTTTCAGTTGTATCGGTCATTGGTCTGCCATGTGCATTGCCCGGCGGCAAAAGAGCTCGGGCGTTGAACTATACTTTTGCGCATGTCGTTTTCCCAAAACCGGGGCCACTTTTGGGCGACATGCCTGATGATCTGGAAAAAGCGCGAGAGGCCGCGCGCAGAATTCCCGGCGGTTCCGGCGACCCTCAGGCCGCCCGGAACACCGGGCCGGTAATTCGTATCGTCAGCACGCGAAGGCGCGAAAAGCTCGTCATTGGTGGGCTTTTAGCGGAGATAGACGCAGGAATAAAGCGTCTCTCGTTCGATTCACCTACATCGTGAAATCGAAGCGGTAGGTGGTCGACACGCCAATCATAAACTGGTTGCGGTCGCCACGCTCCTTGACCAGGCTGGAATCGGCCGCCGGTCCCATCAGGCGCGAATATTCGCCAAACAGGCTGGCGGTCATCGGCTCGGTCACCTTCCAGGTTATGGCGCCGCCAAGGCCGGTCGATTTCAGCCCGCCACCGGGATGATATTCGCTCAAGCCCGAAGCCACCGCTTCCTGCGCGTTGACGCCATAATAGGCGTCGAAATAGTTGCCTGAGGCGAAGGAAACACGCGGTCCTCCCGAAATCCTGACGGTTGGCGTCACATCGTAGAAGGCGTCGGCGGCAATGTCGGCGACAAAGCCGTTGTGGGCGCGAATGCCATGGCGCAGCTCGGCGCGGGCGCGCAGCCAGTCCGTCGGATAGAATTCGAAGAAGCCGCCGACTTCCCCGCCCCAGCGCACCGGATCGAGGCCCTTTAGCTCATCGGCGTTGTCATCGTCGCGGGAAAACAGGAACTTGCCGGTCAGGCCGGCGCGGACACCGCCATCATCGACCAGCGCCAGCGAGATGTTGTCGTTGCGCGAGACAAAGCGGGCGGCAGGTCCGGCCTTGCCCAGCGAAATGATCGGCGAGGCGCTGAGCAGGTACTTCTTGCCGCCCTCGAAATTCGGCGCGACCATGCCGGTGGCGCCTACGGTCAGATACCAGTCGCCGGACAGCCAGCTGCCCTCGCCCGCATTGGCAGCGCCCGTCCCACCCAGCACCGCAGCGGCCAACACCAGAGAGATTCTTCCGACCGAACTCATGGCCACTCCACTAACACAACGCATATGATTGCCGATGACAGCTTTGACGGCCGTTTGGTAAAATTTGATTTAAACCCGAGACATATGCTCGCGCTTTGCCGCGATCCCGTTGCCGGTCATCGACTGGACGTTGGCCGGCGCCCGGATTACCTTCCATCCGCAGTATTCCGCAGCCCTCGATGGAGATCGCGACAATGACCCTGCATGGCGACGCCTTGAAAATCGGGATCGAACAGACACGGACAAAATGGGGATGGTTTGTCGCGCTCGGTGTGCTGCTGCTCATCTTCGGCGGCATTGCCTTCGCCAATCTGTTCGTCGCCACGGTGGCTTCCGTCTACGTCGTGGGATGGCTGATGCTGATGGCGGGTATCATCGAGATCGTGCACGCGTTCGGCGTCAAGAGCTGGAGTCGCTTCTTCTACTGGCTGCTCAGCGGACTGCTGTACGCCGTTGCCGGCTTCTTCGCTTTCGGCAATCCGTTGCTTGCCTCGGCGGTGCTGACGTTCCTGCTGGCGATCGCGCTGGTCGCGTCAGGGGTGCTCAGGGCCTGGGTCGGCTACAGCCATCGGCCGGAACGCGGCTGGGGCTGGATCGTCGCCGCCGGTGTCATCAGCGCCCTTGCAGGTCTGATCATCGCCATGGGCTGGCCGGTCAACAGCCTGTGGGTGCTCGGTCTGTTCCTTGCGATCGACCTGATCTTCCAGGGCTGGACCTTCATCGCCGTCGGTCTCGCGCTGAAAAAGTAGCCGGGATCACGACTATACTCAAAAAGCCATGGCCGCGTCGAGATCGGAGAGCGGCTTGACGCCGGCAAGCAGCGCGCGTGCCTCGGCTTCATCGCGCTTCATCTGCGCGACCAGCGCGTCGAGCCCTTCGAACTTCACCTCCGGGCGCAGGAAACTGAAGAAGGAAACCTGACAGACCTCGCCATAGAGGTCTTCGGAGAAGTCGAAGACGAAGGTTTCAAGCAGCGGCGCGCCATTGTCGTCGACCGTGGGCCGACGGCCGAAGCTGGCGACGCCGTCGTGAAGCGTGCCGTCGGCGCGGCGGAAGCGGACGGCATAGATTCCTTCTTTGAGTGCGGCTTCAGCCGACAGCCTCATATTCGCGGTTGGAAAGCCAAGGGTGCGGCCAAGCTGCTGTCCCCCGACCACCTCGCTTTCGACGGTGAAGCGGTAGCCGAGCAGACCGGCGGCTTCAGCCACCTCGCCCTCGCCCAGCAATCCGCGGATGCGGCTGGACGACACCACCTCGGCGCCCTCGTCCCGGAAGGCGTCGACGAGCGTGACGCCGAAGCCGTGACGCTGGCCGGCCGCCATCAGGTAGGCCGGGCCGCCTTGACGATCCTTGCCGAAATGGAAATCGAACCCGGTCACGGCGTGGGTAATGCCAAGATTTCTTTCCAGCACATCCGTCACGAACGCTTCCGCCGACAGCGAGGCGAAGTCGCGCGTGAACGGCTGCTCGACGAGCGCGGCGAAGCCCAGCAGCGACAGGAGCCGCGCCTTCATCGGCGGCGGCGTCAGCACGAACAACGGGATATCAGGCCTGAAGATCTTGCGCGGATGCGGTTCGAATGTCAGCACCAGGGCCGGCACTCCACGCCGTCCGGCCTCGGCAGAGGCCCGCTCGAGCACCGCCTGATGGCCGCGATGGACGCCATCGAAATTGCCGATCGCCACCACGCCGCCGCGCAGGTCGGCGGGAAGCGGCGCAGTTGCCAGGATGCGTTGGAAGGCTGCCATCGTCACCTACCGAAGTCTGGGAATGACGGCCACCGGACCATAGCCATGCTTTTCCAGGAACGCCGCCAGTCTTGCCGGGTCCGGGTACAGGGTATCGCCATAGTCGCGGGCATGGATTCCGCCGGAGACATAAAGAACATCGAAGCCATTGTCGGCGGCGCCCTTCACATCGGTCATCATGCCGTCGCCGATGGCCAGCACCTGGCCGCGCTCGACCGGCTGGCCAAGAATCTCGGCGACCTCCTTCATCGCGAGATTGTAGATCGGCGCGTATGGTTTTCCAGCGATCAATGTGCGGCCGCCAAGCTGGGCATAGTCACGCGCCAGCGCGCCGGCACACCAGATCATGCGTTCGCCGCGCTCGACCACGATGTCGGGATTTGCGCAGATGAAAGGCAGGTTCCGGGCGCGCAGCCGCCGCAGGAGCTCGGTGTAATCCTCGGGCTTCTCGACCTCGTCGTCGAACAGGCCGGTGCAGACGACGCCGGACGCCTCGAACTCCTCGACAAGCTCGACATCGAGACCTTCATAGAGGGTGACGTCCCGGTCGGCGCCGATATGGAAAATCTTGCGCGGCCCTTCGGCGATCAGATCCCGCGTCACGTCGCCTGAGGTAACCACCCGGTCGTAGGCTGACGGTGGAACACCGATCGCGTTCATCTGCGCCACGACATCGGCACTTCTGCGCGGCGAATTGGTGATCAGGACGACGGGGATTTTCGCCTCTCGAGCCCTTGCCAATGCCGAGGCCGCCACCGGGAAATGCGTTTCACCATTGTGCACCACGCCCCAGACGTCGCACAGGATTGCCGAATAGGCCTTCGACACGTCTTCGAGCGAGCTGATGATTTCAGGCGAATCCGCCATGCCGTTTCCTTCAGTCATGATCGTTGCGATCGCCGCGACCGACGGTTCGCCGCAGCCGGTTCGGATTAGCCGAACCGCCCCGGCCTGTCATCAGCTTTCGCCAGGCACGATTGGTTAGCGGTTGGTGAAGCGCTGCCCCGGCAATCGAGCGATTTCCCAAACACGGCCTTCAGCGTTTTGTGGAAAGCTGGCATCGATCGAGAATCCGCCGGCGGGGGCCGCTGCAAGACATGCATGGACTTTGGCGTCAGTTCTGCCGCGACCAACGCGGCAACTATGCTCTTATGACCGTCGTCGCGATGGTTCCGCTCATGGGCGCCCTGGCGATGGCCGTCGACTTCACCGAGATGAGCCGCGAAAAACAGGCGGTTTCGAATGCGCTCGATGCCGCAAACTTCGCCACGGCGCGCCGGCTGACGGAAGGTGCTACCGACGACCAGTTGAGAGCCTATGCGCTCGATTTCTTCAATGCCAACCTCAACAAGATCAACCCCGCCAACACGACGCTCAGCGTCACCTTGCCAAGCAACACCGCCGGCGGGGGCTTGCTCAAGATGAGCGCGCGGCTTGACTACAAGCCCTATTTCTATCCGGTCTTCGGCCAGATCGTCGGCAAATCCGAAACCGACGCCAACCAGAAGATCAGCTTCAACGTCTCCTCGGAAGTGCGGCTGAAGAACACTCTTGAAGTCGCCCTGGTGCTCGACAATTCCGGGTCGATGACCAAGACCGGAACGGGCTCGGGGCAAACGCGGATCGACCTTCTCAAGACCGCGGCCAAACAGCTGGTCGACACGCTGGCCCAGCAGGCGGCGATGATCAAGCAGGTCGACAGGCCGGTGCAGTTCGGCCTCGTGCCGTTTGCCGCCTCGGTCAATGTCGGACCCGGCAACGGTAACGCGTCCTGGATGGACACCGAAGGACTGTCGCCGGTATCGAACGAGAATTTCGACTGGTCGACGCTGAACGCGGTCGACAAATACGCCCAGCAGACCAACGGTATCTGGTACAAGCGCGGCACCGGATGGGGTACCGGCGAAGGCCAGATGCTGACCCGGTTTTCGCTCTACCGAGACATGAAGGTCGTCACCAACCATGAGCGTGTCACCAACAGCAAGCGCGTGGTTTGCGACGAATACAACTCGAACAACACCTGCAAACGCGACCACGACGAATACGACTACATCGATTCCTATGGCCCGTTCGCCAGTTGGCAGGGTTGCGTCGAGGCCAGGCCCTATCCCTACAATGTCAACGACGCGGCGCCTTCCGGCGGCTCTGCGAACACCGGCATAGGGATTGGCGATCCGGCGACGATGTTCGTGCCGATGTTCGCCCCTGACGAACCCGGCAACCATTGGAAGATCACTCAGGATCCGGATGAGGCCGCGCCGACGGCCTATGGCGCTATCAACAGCTGGTGGAATGACGACCCGACAAGCAGCACCGGCCAATCCCGGTTGCGCAACATGGCCAAATATTTCCAGCCGCGGCCGATCAATGCGCCGGCGCTGGCCGCCGGCAACGGGCCGAACTACAGCTGCTCCACCAACCCGATCACGCCGCTGACCGATGTCAGCGTTGCCACTGGGCTCACGGCGATCAAGGCCGCGATCGACCTGATGAAGCCCGATGGCGGCACCAATGTTCCCGAAGGCATGGCCTGGGGATGGCGCGTGGTTTCGAGCGGCGAGCCCTTCACGCAAGGACGCCCGGAAACCGAGAGGGGCAACGACAAGGTCGTGATCGTGCTGACCGACGGCGCCAACACCTACTACACGCCTTCCTCGCTCGGCTATTCCGACCCCGCCGATTCGAAGTCGACCTACGCGTCCTTCGGCTATCTCAAACCCGGCTACAACGGCACGTCGGTGGGCCGCCTGTTCATGGGCACATCGAGCACCATTGGCCAATTCGATTATTCGAACGGCAATTACACCAACGCGCTCAACGAGCAGATGGCGACGCTTTGCAACAACGCCAAGGCGGCCAACATCATGGTGATGACGGTAGCGCTCGATCTGTCGACGACTAAAATCGCCGACCAGCAGGCGATCGAGGCGCTGAAATCCTGCTCGTCGAACTCGCGCTTCCGCAAGGATCCGACGGACGCGAGCAAGCCGGCAAAACTGTTCTGGAACGCCACCGGCGCCAGCTTGTCGAACGATTTCAAGGAAATCGGCAACGAACTGTCGAACCTGCGCATCGTCGGCTGATCCGTAGGCACCGGCGGCTAGCTGGAACAACGGCTGGCGCCGCCATGCACTTGCGCGCGCCTGCCGGGACAGGCACATGTTGGCCGCCTGCCGGATCGCGCGTCCATTCGCGGCGCGCTGGGGAAGAACAGATGCCCGAAACAGCCAATCATCTCGCCTTCGCGCTGGTCTGCCTCGGCATGGTGCTGACGCCTGGCCCCAACATGATCTATCTGATCTCGCGTTCCCTGTCGCAGGGGCCGAAGGCGGGGCTCATCTCGCTTGGCGGCGTGGCACTCGGCTTTGTCTTCTATGTGCTGGCGGCGGCATTCGGCATCACCGCGCTGCTGCTCGCCGTGCCCTACGCCTATGACGCGCTGCGCTTTGCCGGTGTGCTTTATCTGCTGTGGCTGGCCTGGCAGGCGGTGAAGCCGGGCGGACGCTCGCCGTTCCAGGTGCGCGACCTGCCGAGGGACCGGCCGCGCAAACTGTTTGCCATGGGCCTGATGACCAATCTGCTCAATCCGAAGGTGGCCGTGCTCTATCTGTCGCTGTTGCCGCAGTTCATCAGCCCCGGCAAAGGCCACGTCCTGTCGCAGCTTCTGGTGCTCGGCGCGACGCAGATCTCGATCAGTCTCAGCGTCAATGCCGTCATCGCGGTGACGGCCGGCTCGATCGCCACCTTTCTCGCCGGACGGCCTTTGTGGCTGGTCATCCAGCGCTGGATGATGGGCACCGTGCTGGCGGCACTTGCGCTGAAGATGGCGACAGAGGCGCAGCGCTGAATTCGCCTTGGACGATCATCGCGAGCTGAGCTAGAAACGTCAGGGCGCCAGCAGCTGCACGAATTTCTCCGCGGCTGGCGAACGATTGGCCCTTGCAAGACTGACAACGAGCAGCCGCCTCTGAACACAAGGAACAATGGGAATTCGACACACGCGAGCGTCTCCTTCCGGAGTGGAAAGCTCAGGCATCAGTGTCACACCGATCCCCTGCGACACCATTTCCACCAGGGCAGCCGTATCGCGAACCGTAAGGACAACCTTAGGCGAGATGTTCACGGATGCGAAGAGCTGACGGATGACCGGCTCGCAACCAGAGCCCGACATGATGAAATTCTCGTCGGCCAGGTCGCACAATTTGACGCGCGCCGTCGCTGCTAGCGGGTGGTCGCAAGCAGCAAGAAAGACGAAATCATCCTCCAGGACTACATCCCCGACAGTTTCGGCTGATTGTTCGGAGGTCAGGCCGACGTCAACGACTGCTGTTTCAACCCATTCCAGAACCTCATGATCGGTTCCTTCCAGCAAAACCAGTTCGACGCCGGGGAAAAGCCGCTGGAAGCGGGCAAGTATTTGCGGCAGCAAACGCTCTACCGCGCTTGCCACGCTTCCAATGCGCAACCGCCCGGTCTGAGCGCCTGAAGCTGCGGCGCTCCTTTGCTGGATTCGCTCGATGGCCAGAACGGCCTCTCGCGCATCCTGAAGCACTGCTTGTCCAATTTCCGTCGGAAACACCCCGTTCTTGCCGCGAACCAGAAGCTTCACTCCAAGAACGCCTTCAAGGCTTCTCATCGCCTGGCTTGCGCCCGACTGCGTCATGCCGATCCGCGTAGCGGCCGTCGAAAAGCTCGCGTCTTCGACAATCATGGTCAGGACCCGCAGCTGAGCGAGAGTGATATTAGTGATAGTCATGATAGATATCATCCGAATGCATTTTACTTATGCATCTCCGATAACGCATCTGGAAGCTCACTTCAATTCATAGGAGCTCTCATGACACAACGACTCGCATTGGCGCTGATCGGTGAATACACGCCATCTTTCGAACCACACGCCAAGATGGACGAAGCGCTGGATCATGCCGGGTCCACGCTCGGTATCCAGTACGAACACCAGTGGATTTCGACCGAAGAAGTGATCACCGGGGTCAGCGACAAGCTGGCACCTTTTGATGCGATCTGGATCGCTCCAGGCAGCCCGTACAGGAGCATGAATGGCGCTCTGAATGCCATCCGGCATGCCAGGGAAAACGAAATTCCTGCTTTGGGGACCTGCGGCGGTTGCCAGCATATGGTCGTCGAATATGCCCGCAACGTGCTGGGTTTCCAGGACGCCGAGCATGCGGAATACGATCCCTATGCTTCCACCCTGTTCGTCACACAGCTGACCTGTTCACTCGTTGGGCAAACCATGGACGTATTTCTGACGCGAGGGAGCCGGGCAGCGCGGATTTATGGACAAACGAACACGAAAGAGCGCTACTATTGCAACTTCGGCATCAATCCAGCCTACCAGAAAGAACTGGACGCCGGCGGCTTTCACATTGTCGGCAGGGATTCGAATGGCGAGGCTCGCGTCCTCCTGCTGCCATCCCACCCATTCTACCTTGCCACGCTCTTCGTGCCGCAGCTGACGTCGACAAAGCAGCACCCGCATCCAATCATTGTCGCCTTCCTGGAAAGCGCCCGGTCAAGACCGCGCGCCGCGTTTTGGGGCGGTGATGTTTCCCAGCTCAATCGCTGAACGGCCTATCGTCGTTGAGTGATTGCAAGAAGTTAGCGACAGCGCACCCTACATCGGCCGCCTTGTCTGCTGCGCCCGCTCGGGCTCGACCACCTTGCGGTAGAGATGCCAGGTGGCATGGCCGAGCACCGGCATGACGACGGCTAGCCCGGCAAACAGCGGGATGGAACCGATCACCAGAAGCACGGCGACCAGCAAGCCCCACAGCGCCATCTGCAGCGGGTTGGCCATTACCGCCCGTGCCGAGGTCTCGATCGCCGAAACGGCGCCGACGTCACGGTCGAGCAGCAGCGGGAAGGCAACCACGGTGGTGGCCAGCACGATTACGGCAAAGACAAAGCCCGCGGCATTGCCGGCAAGGATCAGCGTCCAGCCCTTGCTGGTGGTCAGCACGTCGCGGATGAAGCCACCGATCGAGGCCGGCGGCTGGTCGCCGAACAGGCCGGTGTAGATCGATTGCGCGGTGTAGAGCCATAACAGGAACAGCGCCACCAGCATGATCCCGATGACGGCGATCGACGGAACCGCGGACGAGCGCCGCACATCAAACGCGTGCCGCCAGGAGGTGTTCATGCCGAGTTCGCGCCGGCGGCTGATCTCGTAAAGGCCGAGCGCCGCAAAGGGCCCGACCAGCGCGAAACCCGACATCAGGGGATAGATGAGCTGGATGGCGTTGGCCCCGGACGTCCACTGCGTCAGGATCAGGCCGACGATGGGATAGATCAAGCACAGGAACACATAGTGCGAAGGTTTTGCCCAGAAATCCTCGACGCCGAGGCGCAGCGCATCCCAAAGGTCCGACGTGGTGATGCGGCGCACCGTTGGCTGCACATGCATTCCACGTGCGTCCGCCATGACATGAAAGCCGGCCATAACCTTCCTCCCGTGTGTCGGGGCGGTCACCGCCAGGATGGCCGCCAGAGCTGCCACTTCAAGAACGAGAGGCACGATAGCAGAGTTGGCGGCGATTGTCGCCGCGTCAATTGCCTGGGGAGCAACACTCTCCGTATGGCCTCTCATATGGCGTACCTTGGCGGTCCTTCATTTTGACCAATCATTGTGCTGCATTTTAGCATTTACGCATTTTAGCATTTACTTAAATTGCTCGTAGGGATCTTTGGCGTATCACCTGAGCTTTACGAAGTTCGGCGAGGAACTATGTTCGCATTGAAAGGCTTCTGGTCTTCGGAGCGTGGCAACTTTGCCATAACGACCGCCATCGGGATGCTGCCGATAATGATTGGTTTGGCCGGCGCCGTTGATCTGATCGGCACGAGCCATGACGCCTCGCAACTACAGAACTCGCTTGACGCGGCGGGGCTCGCCATCGGCACGAAGTTCTCTCCCGATATGGCGGCCGGCGATGTCCAGCAGCTTGGGCTGCAATTCTTCGCCGCCAATATGAGCGTGGCCGACCAGCAGGAATATCTGGGCAGCGTCTCCGCTTTCGCGGCAACGGCAAGCGGCAGCCCAAGCGCCTACTTTATCTCGCTGTCGTCCAGCATAAGCCGCCCAAGCTTCATCAGCGCCTCGGCCCCCTGGCAGGCCTACCGCTCGGCCTCGGTCAAGATAAAACCTGGCGCGCAGGCCTGCGTGCTGGCGCTCGATCCGCATGCGTCCGCCGCCGTGAACCTGCAGGGCTCGACCAACGTCTCGATGGACAATTGTGTGATCGCGGCGAACTCGGACGCCCCCGATTCCGTGAACAGGGGCGGCTCCGCCCTGGTTTCAGCGGGCTGTGTCTCAACTGTCGGCGGCACCAGCGGGCTGTTGCCACCCAGCGCCAGTCTCGCCTGCGGAACGCCGCACGAACATCGGTACGCATCCTTTGATCCGCTGGCCGACGTCGTTCCTCCCCCTTACACATTGTGTTTGCCGGTCCCGAACGGCAAAACCTACACGCTGTCGCCAGGCACTTATTGCGACAAGACATTGTCGGGAAACATCACGCTTAATCCGGGCGTCTACATCATGCGCGGCACCACCATAAAGCCAGGGGGAAACGGCAGCCTGACTGGCCAGGGCGTGACCATATTCCTCATGGAAAGCGCTCAGATCTACATAAATGCCAATGAGAAGGTGAACCTTTCCCCGCCCACCAGCGGCCCTTATGCCGGTATCACCATTTTTCAGGATCACGGCAACACGTCTGCTCTGACATTGAATGGCGGCGCAAATTCCGTGATCAGCGGTTTTATCTACGCGCCGGACGCGCCCATTTCCTACGCCGGCAACTCTGATATGAGCGCCCAGGGCAACTGTCTCAGGCTTGTCGGCAATACGATACAGATGACCGGAAACTCGTCCGTCAAGTCGGACTGCGCGGCGGCGCTTGGAAATCGCACAATGTATGCCGATCGGATGATCACTCTGGTGAAATGAGAAACGACAGGCGGCCCAAGCGGTCGCGTTGAGAAAAATGGCGGTCGCGTTTAACAATGCCGGAGTGCGGCGACCGCACTCCGGCAGATCAGTGCCTCTCACAAAGGCACATCCTGGTTGAAAATGGGGTATCGCTACGATTGCGCCGGTGCAGCGAAGCGATCGATCACCTCAGTCAGGGGGACGTGGCCAAGGCAGGCGCCAGAACCGGCGGGTTGTTCGCCATCCTCGACAGCCAGGGCATAACGCACGGCCGGATCGGCTTCGATGCGAAGGCGCAATCCGGCCAGCTTGGGATAGGCAGCGCCGTCGATCGCCTGGTGAAATTCCGCCCAGCGTGCCACGCCGATCAGCGTGGTATCGGCAAGAGTCAGCCCGTCGCCGACCAGGAAATCCGTACCGGCGATCATCGCCTCGAGCCGATCATGACGTTCCGCAACGGCCTTGCGGCCGAACTCCCGCAAGGTCGCCTTCAGCGCGGGTTCATCCGCCGCCATTTCCAATGCCACCCAGAGCGGGCTGAAGGCGGCGGTGAAACCGGTGTTCACGAAGGCCATCAACTGGTGCATGCGGTCGGCTTGCGGCGTGCGCGGTTCGAAGCTGATGCGACGCTGTGTGTCGCGGGCTTCGAGCCATGCGGCGATGGCCATTGTCTCGGTGAGCACCCGGCCTTCGTCGGTGATCAGCACCGGCGTTTCCTGACGGTCGTTGATGCTGGCATAGGCATCGTTTTTCATCTCGGTGAGCATGTCGACGCGGCACAGGCGATAGGGTTGCCCGATGCGTTCGAAGGCAGCGACGAGCCCCATCGAGCTTCCCGCCGGGAAGCCATAAAGCAGGATAGGTTCCATTTGTTTTCTTCCGTGATTGAGGGGATCACGCCGCGCAGCGAAACTTGACCCTAAACGCTGATCGTCCCATGTAAATTACGCACAATTCTGTAACCAGGATCCGCCCATGAAAGACGTCGTCTCACGCTGCCCGATCGAAGAGACCATGCGCGTGCTCAGCGGTCGCTGGCCCACACTGCTGCTCTATTATCTGAAGGACGGCACCAAGCGGTTCAGCGACCTGAGACGCGACAACCCGACGGTGTCGCATCGCATCCTGACGCTGGAACTGCGCAAGCTGGAGGAAGCCGGCATCGTGCGGCGAACGGCGCGTCCGGGTTATCCGTTGCGGGTCGACTATGACCTTACCGCGCCGGGCCGCAGGCTTGTCCCGCTGGTCGATGCGCTCGGCGCCTGGTGGGAACGGACCGAAGACGACCGGACCGGCCGCTCGCCGGCTTCGGACGTAAATCTCGATACCGCCGCCTAGAACCGTCGGTTAGACCAGAATTTTCGCCGCCCTGCCCGGCAAAAGCCATGATCGACGTTATCTCAGGGGCATGACCATAGCGAAAATCGAAACCTACCCGATGCCGAATCTGAACAGGCGCATGGTGTTGACCGGCCTCGCCGCCCTAGCCGGACTCGCCGCCTGCAGCACTGTTTCACTGCCAACCGGCGAAGGCGCCGGGGTCTCCTCCTCCGCCACCGGCACGCTGGCCAGTATCCGCGCCTCGGCCGGGCTGGCGCCGATGGTCCCCGACCGGCAGCTCGAACAGGCCGCCCTGCAGCAGGCCGGCTACATGGCGCAGCGCCGCCGCATGAGCCACACCACCGGCTGGGGCAAGGATTTCGCCTCGCGCGTCAGGGACAATCGAATTTCCGGTGCCGCGGCGGAGAACATCGCCGAGGGCCGTTTCGATCTTGAGAAGCTGTTCGACATCTGGGTGCATTCGCCCGGCCATCGCCGCAACATGCTCGACCCGCGCTTCACCCGCTTCGGCCTTGCCTATGTGCGCGACGGCGGCGACAGCAAGCTCCGTTACTGGAGCCTGGTGCTCGGGAAATAGGATGGAAAGCTAGTCCATATGCGCTGCCGGCGCGCCGCCGGCAGGCGCCTGCTTCGGCTTGCGCAGCAGGAAAACAAACGGAATGGCAAGCAGCGTCATCACCATGAGCATTTTGAAGTCATTGACGTAAGAGATCATCATCGCCTGGAGATTGACCATGCGATCGACCTGTGAGAGCGCCATGGGATCGCCGCTCGCGGCGGCTGGAGAGACCGCCCACAGATTCGGATTGAATGGGTTGATGAAGGCCGAAAGCTCGGTGTGGTTGACCTGCGTGTTGCGCACCATCAGAACCGTCACGACCGACACGCCGATGGATGAGCCAAGATTGCGCACCAGGCTGAACAAAGCCGTGGCATCGGTGCGGAAGCGCACGTCAAGCGTGGCGAAGGCGACGGTCGACAGCGGCACGAACACCATTCCCATCCCCAGGCCCTGGATGACGCCGGAGCTGAGGATCAGCCAATTGTCCATCTGTGGCGTGAAGCTGGACATGGTGTAGAGCGATTGCGCCGTGAGCAGAAAGCCGATGACGACAAGAATCCTGGCGTCGATCCTGCTCATGAGCCGCCCGACGACAAGCATCGAAATCATGGTGCCGACACCGCGCGGCCCCAACACGACACCGATGGTGACGGTCGGATAGCCGAAGATGGTCGACAGCATCGGCGGCAGCAGCGACATCGAGGCCAGGATCAGCACGCCCATGACGAAGATGAATGCCAGCCCGGTCACGAAATTGCGGTCGAGGAAGATCTTGGGATCGATGAAAGGACGTTCCGCCGTCAGCGTGTGGATGATGAACACCCAGAATCCGGTGATCGAAAGAGCAAGCTCGATCCAGATCTCGACCGAGGAAAACCAGTCGACCTCGCCGCCGCGGTCAAGCAGCAACTGCAGCGCACCGACACCGAGCGATAACATGGCGAAGCCGAAGAAATCGAAGCTGCGCACTCGCCGGGCAACCGCCGGCAGGTAGGCGGCCATACCGAGGAAGGCGATGATGCCGACCGGCAGGTTGATGAAGAACACCCAGCGCCAGTTGAAATTTTCGGTCAGCCAGCCGCCGAGCGTCGGACCCAGGATTGGCCCCAGCATGATGCCGGCGCCCCAGATGGCCATTGCCTGGCCGTGGCGCTCCCTGGGGTTGATGTCGAGCAGGAAGGTTTGCGACAGTGGCACGATGGCGGCGCCGAACACGCCTTGCATCAGCCGGAAGAACACTATGCTCTCCAGGCTCCAGGCGATACCGCACAGCATCGAAAACACGGTGAAACCGACAACCGCCCCCAGGAACAGTTCCTTGCGGCCGAAGCGATCGGCCAGCCAGCCGGTGACCGGCGTCATGATGGCGGCGGCAACGATGTAGGAGGTCAGCACCCAGTTGATGTTGTCGGGTGAGGCGCCGAGATCGCCGGTCATGGTCGGCAGCGCGACGTTGGCGATCGTCGTGTCGAGCGCCTGCATGATCGTCGCCAGCATGAGCGCGACCGTGATCAGGCCGCGATGCGGCACTTCTTTGAAGGGTTCGGGCGTGCTCATGGCATGAAACTTCCAGCAGGTAACAAAAACGTGTACAAGGGGTTTCCGGGCGGCAACGCCTTCCGTTGAGAGACCCTCGTCGCGGTGGGACGCGATTGTCGATGTGGGGGTTACATCGACTGAAAGTCTCTGATGAGCGGATGCCTGCCGCCCGGAAACATGAGGACCGACGGGTCCGCGTCGGAGATTTCAGATTTCGGCCAGGCCGCTACGCGGCGCGCCCAAACGCTGATCCTCCAGTTCCTCCCATCAGACCAATCCTGCTATTCACCTCCGCCGCTGGTCCTGCGGCATTCTGACGTTACTGCGCGGCCTCGCCAGCCGTGGCGTGACCGAAGATCGAAGGCAGGCCACGCGCCACGCCGGTGTCGACGGTAACGGTGGCGCTCATGCCGGTGCGCAACGCCATCTTGGCGTCCGCATCGGTCAATTCGAGACGAACCGGGATGCGCTGCGTGACCTTGACCCAGTTGCCGGTGGCATTCTGGGCTGGCAGCAGCGAGAACTCGGCTCCCGTGCCGGCGCCGATCGCCTTGACCGTCGCCTCGAAGGTGCGCCCTGGATAGGTGTCGACCACGATCTCGGCCTTCTGGCCGGGCTTCATGTGGGTGAGCTGCGTTTCCTTGAAATTGGCATCGATCCAGGTGTCGCCGGTCTCGACCAGCGAAAACAGCGGCGTGCCGGAACCGACATACTGGCCGACCTTGAACGACGAGGCCTGGCTGACGATGCCGTCCGCCGGCGCCTTGACCGTGGTCTGCGCCAGGTCGTAGGCCGCCTTGTCGCGCGCGGCGAGCGCGGCCATCACGGTCGGGTGCTTGTCGGTCTCGATGTCGGGATTGCCGCCAAGGGCTGCCTTGGCGCTGATGATGCCTTGCTCGGCAACGGCCAGCTGCTGCTTGGCCTTGTCGAGATCGTTCTTGGCCTCGTCCAGCGACGATTTGGCGTTGATGCCCTTCTGGGCAAGATCGGCGGCGCGGTCGAACTGCGACTGGGCGAAGACGACCTGGCTGGCATCGGACTTCTGCTGAGCCATCGACTGGCCATAGGCCGCGCGCAGCTGCTCGACATTGAGACGCGCGCCCGCCACCGCCGCGTCGGCCTGCGCCAGCGCGATCCGGTAGGGCTCGGGGTCGATGGCAAACAGCTCGTCACCCTGCTTGACCAGCTGGTTATCGAAGATGTCGACCTTAACGATGCGGCCGGCCGTGTCGGAAGCGATCGACACCTTGGCCTGCTGCAGATTGGCGTTCTCGGTCTCCTGATAGCGGCCGCCGGTGACCCAGACATAGCCGCCGCCGACAGCCAATGCCGCAGGCAGCGCGACCATCAGCAGGAAGCGGCCCAGCCGGCGCTTTTTCTTCACGGGCACTGGGGCCGGCTGCACCGGGGGAGCAACCGCCGGCGGGGCCGCGGCCGGCTGCGCCGGCGCTTCCATGTCCAGTTCGGTCACTTTCTCGTCTATCTTGGCTACCGCGTTCATGCTGCTGCGCCTTCTGTATTCTTCACTTTTTCAATGGACGGCGTCTCGTCGTCGGTCAGGTTGCGAACCATCGCCTCGAGCCCTTCGATGAGGACGCGACGGGCTTCCGGCTTCACGCCGACCAGCGATTCCTCATAGACTTCTCCGGCAATGCTCTTGATCACGGCGTAGGCATCGCTTGCCTTGGGCGTCAGGAAGATCATGCGGACGCGACGATCGGCGGCGTCGGACCGGCGCTCGATCCAGCCTCCCTCTTCCATGCGGTCGACCAGGCGCGAAACGCTGATCGGCTCGATTTCGAGAAGTTCGGCCAGCCGCGCCTGCGCGACACCGTCTTCCTTGGCAACGCGGACCAGAAGCCGCCATTGCGCCGAAGAAAGCCCCAAGCCACTGGCCCTCGCCTCGAAGCGCTTGCGCATCAAGCGCTGCACGTCGTGGATCAAGAAGCCCAATCTGTCGATGCCATCGGAAACCATGAGCGGCATATATAATAAGCGTGCTCACTATTCAAGACGCCGCGTTGCACGAGAAGCCGGCAAATGTGCATGACAGCTTTGCCGGACCAATCATGGTTATCGATTTGCAAACGCAGATGGCCGCGCCGCCTCTACACTGGTCGCGTCTGGCATATTGATGTACAGCCGCTGAACAGGATCGGGGGATCAACGCAATGCCGACGCTTTACGCTCTCAAGCCGGCCTTCCAGGGTCGACTGCGGCCGCTGGTCAATCGGTTGGCGGCAATCGGGGTCACGGCAAACAGCATAACCATCCTGGCGGCCGCGATGTCGATAGCCGCCGGCGCGGCCATTGCGATCTGGCACGAATGGCGCTGGCTGCTGTTGCTTATCCCCTTGGTGATGTTCGTGCGCATGGCGTTGAATGCCGTGGACGGCATGCTGGCGCGCGAGCATGGCCAAGCCTCGACGCTTGGCATGTATCTGAACGAGTTGTGCGACGTCGTTTCAGACCTCGCGCTGATTCTCCCTTTTGCCGTCTTTCCCGAATTTGGCGCATGGGGCGTCGTCGCCTTCGCGATATCGGCCGTGCTGACCGAGTTCGCCGGCGTGCTCGGCATCGCTGCCAAGGTCGGGCGTAATTATGCCGGGCCGTTCGGCAAGAGCGACAGGGCGCTGGCGCTCGGCGTCGTCGCCACGCTGTGTGCCGCCGGGCTGTGGCCGGCATCGATAACGCCGTTTGTGTTTCCGGCCATGGCAACGCTTTCGCTGCTGACCGCCATAAACCGGATACGCGCCGGCATTATTGGCAGCGCCAGCTGAGCATCGAGGCTCGCCATGCCGCCAGAGGGGAAGACCATGATGCACGAACCGATCGCCGCCGCGGCCACGGAAAGCCTTGCGCGGCAAGCACAGGAGCGGGTTTTCCGCAGCCATGACGGGACGGAGATCTTCTACCGATTCTGGCCGGCGGCCTCCGCCGATGCCAAGGGCGCGGTGGTGCTCTTTCATCGCGGCCACGAGCATGGCGGCCGCATGGCCCATCTCGTCGATGAATTGCAGATGCCGGACCACGCCTTCTATGCCTGGGATGCCCGCGGCAATGGCCGCTCGTCCGGCGAGCGCGGCTATGCGCCCTCCTTCTCGGCCCTGGTGCGCGACATCGACTGCTTCATGCGCGAGATTGCAGCCAGGGATGGCTTTGCCACTCGGGATATCGCGCTGATCGCGCAATCCTTCGGCGCCGTGCTGGCCGCCGCCTGGGTGCATGACTATGCGCCCAAGCTGCGCGCCATGGTGCTGGCTTCACCGGCCTTCTCGGTGAAACTCTACGTACCCTTCGCCAAGGAGGGCATCGCGCTCTGGCAGAAGATCAAGGGCCGCTTTTTCGTCAATTCCTACGTCAAGGCGAAATTCCTGACCCATGATCCCGTGCGCATCGCCTCCTTCGAGAGCGATCCGCTGATCGCGCGGCCGATCGCTTCCAACATCCTGGTCGAACTCTACCAGCATGCCGCACGCATCGTCGCTGACGCCCGCGCCATCAGCGTGCCGACCCAGCTTCTGCTTTCGGGCAGCGACTGGGTGGTGCGCCACGGCCCGCAGCACGAGTTCTTCGTCAATCTCGGCAGCCGCGCCAAGGAACGCCATGTGCTGCCGGGCTTCTTTCACGACACGCTGGGCGAACGCGACCGGGCGCAGGCCCTCGAGCTGATCCGGCCGTTCCTGGCCAGGCAGTTCGCGGCACCGGACGCGCCGGTCGACCTGAAGGAGGCGGATATTGCGGGCTACACCCGCGACGAGGCCGACAGGCTTGCCTCGCCGCTCGATCTGTTGTCGCCCAAGGGTCTCTATTGGGCATTCAGCCGTGCCTCCATCCGCATGGGCGCCTGGGTCTCGCAGGGCATGAAGACCGGCATCGCCACCGGCTTCGATTCCGGCTCGACGCTGGATTACGTCTACGAGAACGACGCGCGGGGTCTTACACCTCTTGGCCGCGTCGTCGACCGGGTCTTCCTTGAAGCCATCGGCTGGCGCGGCATCCGCCAGCGCAAGCTGCATCTCGAAGAGCTCATCGGCTCTTGCCTGGCGACGCTCAAGGCCGCTGGTCGGCCGGCGCACATTCTCGACATCGCCGCCGGCCATGGCCGCTATGTTCTCGATGCCATCGCGAAGAGCCCCGACCAGCCAGCGAGCGTTCGCCTGCAGGATTATTCCGACCTCAACGTCCAGCTTGGCCGCAAGCTGATCGCTGAGCGGCAATTGCCGGCTGATGTCTCGTTCCAGCGTGCGGACGCTTTCGATGCCGACATGCTCGCCGGCGCCGATCCAGCGCCCGACCTCGCCATCGTTTCCGGCCTTTACGAGCTGTTCTCGGACAATGCGATGATCGCGCGCTCGCTCGGTGGATTGGCCCGCGCCATGCAGCCGGGCAGCCTGCTGCTCTACACCAACCAGCCCTGGCACCCGCAGCTCGAGATGATCGCCCGCAGCCTGACTTCGCATCGCGGCGGCGAGGCCTGGGTGATGCGGCGGCGCACGCAGGGCGAGATGGACCAGCTCGTCGAATCCGCCGGGTTCGAGAAGCTCGACCAGCGCATCGACCAATGGGGCATCTTCACCGTCTCGGTCGCGCGGCGCCGCTGAACAGCATGGTCTTATCGCCTGCATCCGTGGCGCGTGCCGAACCCTATAGCCGGGTGGTCGTCAGGGCTGCGCTCTGGCTGGCCTTACTGGCACCGTTCTTCTATCTCAGCTACGGCTTCGCCAACTGGCTGGCCTCGCGGCGCGACGATGTCGGCAGCATCGTGTTCTCGTGGGAGCACGGCATCCCGTTCGTCGCCTGGACCATCGTGCCCTATTGGTCGATCAACCTGTTCTACGGCCTGTCGCTGCTGCTCAACAACGACAGGCAAGGGGTGGACCGCCTGGCCGGGCGTTATCTCACCGCGCAAATCGTCGCCGTTGCCTGCTTCATCCTGTTCCCGCTGACCGCGACATTCGTGCGACCGGCGACGACCGGCCTGCCCGGCTTCCTGTTTGCCGTGCTCGGCGGCTTCGACAAGCCGTTCAACCAGGCGCCTTCGCTGCACATCGCCCTTCTGGTGATCATCTGGGATCATTGGCGCCGTCGGCTCGGTGGCTTTCTCCTGCCGGTCTGGCATGGCTGGTGCCTTCTGATCGGTGCCTCGGTGCTGACGACCTGGCAGCATCATTTCATCGATATCCCGACCGGCGCGCTGCTCGGGTTCTTTGCGCTGTGGCTGTTTCCGCGCAGCGGCGCGTTGCCGTTTTCAGGGGCCCGGCTGACCAGCGATGCGAAAGTGCGGCGGCTGGCGCTGTTCTATGCGCTGGGCGCCGTCCTTGCGCTGGCGGGCGCCGCGCTCGGGGCATTCGTTTGTGCTGTCGCCCTCTTCCTGCTTTGGCCGGCGCTGGCGCTGGCCATCGTCGCCCTCGCCTATGCAGGGGCAGGCGAAAAAGTGTTCCAGAAATCCGCCGATGGCAGCATCACGCTTGCAAGCCGTGTCCTGCTCTTGCCTTACCGTCTCGGCGCCAGGGCAAACATATGGGCCTGGACGCGCAAACTTGCTCCCCAGGTGGCGATTGCCGATGGCGTCTTTCTCGGGCGCTTTCCTACGGCACGCGAGGCCAACGGCTTCGGCACGGTCATCGACCTTGCCGCCGAACTTGAAAGACCGGCGGCAGCCGATTGCCGCTGGATCAGCTTTCCGATGGTCGACCTGTTGCCGCCGCCAGTGGCGATACGGCAACAGGCAGCCGGCGCGCTGGAGAGTGCGCGCCGCGACGGCACCGTGCTGGTGTGCTGCGCGCTCGGCTTCCAGCGCAGCGCCGGCGTCGTGGCCGAATGGCTGGTGGCGACCGGCAGGGCCAAAACGTCGACGCTCGCCCGCGAGATGCTCGCGGCCCTCGGCCGGCCGGTTCATCTTGCAGAAGCCACGGATCCGGCGGCGTCATGACCGGCAATGCCTATCAGGACCGCACCCATCGCTTCGCTGGCATGCTGATGCGGCAGGCAGCGTGGCCGGCCGCAATCGTGGTGGCCGCGAACATCCTTGCGCCGCTGGCTGCCTCGACGCGCGGCGCTTTCGAAAACTTGCCCGCGGCCGTTGCTTTGTCGATCACCGCCGCGAGCGCGGTGGCGGTGCTGATGCTGTCGACACTGCTGGCGTTTGACGCGCTGCTGTTCCGGATCATGGCCAGCCATGATGACGAAGCTTCCGGCGGTGCCGGAGTGGACGACATGCTGGCGCGCATGCGCCTGAAAACGGCTCCGTCCGCGACACGCTCGCTCGATGACCGCATGGCCGGCACGCGTCGTCTGCTGTTCAAGCAGCGTGGCGCCCTGGCTCTGTTTGCCGCAGCACTTCTGGCGGCAGAGTTTTGGGCGCCGCGATGAACAGGCTTTCGCTCAAGACCTTCACCTTGCTGCAGACGGTAACCTCGGTCGGCCTGTCGGCGCTGGCCCGGATGGTGACGGGCGTGCGGCCGATCTGGAACGGCAGCCTGCCCTCCGACCGCCAGCGCATCTATTTCGCCAACCACACCAGCCATGGCGACTTCATCCTTTTGTCGGCCTGCCTCAGCGAAAGGGAGCGCGCGATCACCCATGCTGTTGCCGCAGGCGAATATTGGGGGAAGTCGCGGCTGCGCCGCTTCATCGCGCAGGACATGCTGTCGTCGGTGCTCATCAACCGGCAGTGGACGAGACCTGAGGAAAATCCGATCGAGATCATGCTGTCGGTTCTCGACCAGGGGCACTCGCTGATCCTGTTTCCCGAAGGCACACGCAACATGACCGAAGAGCCGCTGCTGGCATTCCGCTCCGGGCTCTACAATTTGTCGACGGCGCGGCCTGAGGTCGAGCTGATCCCGTGCTGGATCGAGAACATGTCGCGCGTGCTGCCCAAGGGCCAGTTCCTGCCGGTGCCGCTGCTGTGCCGCGTCGTCTTCGGCGCGCCGGTGGCGATCGGTCCGGGAGAAGAACGCCGCGCCTTCCTCGAACGCGCCCACGCCACGCTTCTGGCGCTCAACCCGCGTCCCGAGCGAGACGATTGATGCGCCACGAAATCTCCATCCTGATCATCGGCCTGCTGGCGGTTTTGACCACCGCCAGCATCGTCGCCACCATCCTTTCGGCGCGGGCGCCGAAGCCGCTCAGTTCGACGCTGGTCAATCTGACCCAGCGCATCAACGCCTGGTGGGTGATGGTGGCGCTGATGACGGTCGCCTTCTTCTTCGGCCGTTACGGGATGACCATCCTGTTCGCTCTGATCTCCTTCGCCGCGCTGCGCGAATTCGTGACGCTGACGCATACGCGCCGCAGCGACCATTGGGTGCTGCTCGGCATGTTCGGCATCATCATACCGTTTCAATACTGGCTGGTGTGGACCGCCTGGTACGGGCTCTTCGTCATCTTCATTCCGGTCTATTGCTTCCTGCTGATGCCGGCCATCACGGCGCTGCATGGCGACACCGAACGCTTCCTCGAGCGGATCGCCGCGCAGCAATGGGCGGTGATGATCTCGGTCTATTGCGTCAGCCATGTCCCTGCTCTGCTGACACTCGAGGTGCCGGGATTCGAAGGCCGCACCCTGCTGCTGATCGCCTACCTGATCATCGTCGTGCAAGGCAGCGACGTGCTGCAGTACATCTTCGGCAAGCTGTTTGGAAAACACCGTTTTTCGCCGAACGTCTCACCATCGAAAACCTGGGAAGGCCTGATCGGCGGACTGGTGTCGGCGAGCTTGCTCGGCGCATTGTTGTCGTTCGTCACCCCCTTTTCGCCGCTGCAGGCGGCAGGCGTAGCCTTCGTCGCCTGCTCGATGGGATTCCTCGGCGGGCTGGTCGCCTCGGCCATCAAGCGCGACCAGGGCGTCAAGGACTGGGGCCATCTGATCGAAGGCCATGGCGGCATGATGGACCGCACCGACAGCCTGGTCTTCGCCGCCCCTGTGTTCTTCCACATCGTGCGCTATTTCTGGACCGTGTGATCCGGCGATCTGTTGCCGCGCTCAAAGCGGTTGCGGATGAGCATGGTGACGACCAGAAACCCCGCTATTTATCGCGTTTCCTGACATACAGTTCCAGCTTGTGGCGGACGATCTCGAAGCCAAGCTCCGACGCTATCTCGGCCTGCAGTTTCTCGATTTTGTCGGAACGGAACTCGATCACCTGACCGGTGTCGAGGTCGATGAGATGGTCGTGATGTTCACGGTCCGCGTTTTCGAACCGGGCGCGGCCCTCGTCGAAGGCATGACGCTGGATGGCGCCTTTCTCCTCTAGGAGCCGCAACGTCCGGTAGACGGTCGACAAGGAAATGCTGCCGTCGATCTGGTGGGCACGAGAATACAATTCGTTCGCGTCCGGATGGTCGTGCGCATCCGCCAGCAGCCGCAAGATCACCTTGCGTTGTTCGGTCATCCGGACACCGGCGGCTTTCAAATTGCTCCGGAATCGCTCGAAAAGGTCGTTGTCCGCTTTCATCCGTCATACTTAGCCGCGTTGCCACGCGACTGCAATTAGCTACTTGCAAATCAGTTGCAACTGCAATATTAGATGCAAATCACTTGCATTAGCATGACGTGACTAGCGCATGGGCGACGATCAACTCCAGTCGAAAGGCATCCGATGACTGTTTCTGCTTCCCCAACCCGCAGGACGATGCAGCGGGCGCTTGGCGGCCTTGTGGCCATCGGTTTTGCGACGATGGCGAGCCTCGTTCCGGTCATGGCACAGGAGACCCGGCCTGCGGCAGGGAAGGTTCTGCGCGTCGTGACGACGTTCACGATCATCCAGGATATCGCGCAAAACGTGGCCGGGACCGCGGCAATCGTAGAGTCGGTGACCAAGCCCGGCGCTGAAATCCACGATTATCAGCCGACGCCGCTCGACGTGGTGAGGGCGCAATCGGCCGACCTCGTGCTCTGGAACGGCATGAACCTCGAACGCTGGTTCGAGAAATTCTTCGACAACGTGAAGAACGTGCCGAGTGCCGTCGTCACGGAGGGCATAGAGCCGATGGGGATCAAGGAGGGACCTTACGAAGGCAAGCCCAATCCGCATGCGTGGATGTCGCCGAAGAACGCCCTCATCTATGTCGAGAACATCCGCAAGGCGCTGTCCAAGGCGGATCCGGCAAACGCCCCGGTCTATGCCGCCAATGCCGCCGCCTATTCGGAAAAGATCAAGGCAATCGACGAGCCCATGCGCAAGCGCCTGTCGGCGATCCCAACGGACCAACGCTGGCTGGTTACAAGCGAAGGCGCTTTCAGCTACCTGGCACGCGACTTCGACCTGCGCGAAGCCTATCTGTGGCCGATCAACGCCGACCAGCAAGGCACCCCGCAACAGGCGCGCAAGCTGATCGACCTGGTGCGCGAGAACAAGATTCCGGTGGTGTTCAGCGAAAGCACCATTTCCGACAAGGCGGCCAAGCAAGTCGCGCGCGAAACCGGAGCCACCTATGGAGGCGTTCTCTACGTCGATTCGCTGAGCGAGGAAGACGGCCTGGTTCCGACCTATCTGAAGCTTCTCGAAACCACCGTCGAGACGATCGTCCAGGGGTTCGGCGGGTGACCGGGGTTCGCACCGCGCTCGCTCCGGACAGCAGCCATGATCGAACATCGACCGGTAGCGGCCGGGTCGTTGCCTCCATCGACGTGGACGACGTCACCGTCAGCTATTCAAGCGGGGTCACGGCCGTACACTCCGCCTCTTTCAGGCTCGGCGCCTCCACCATCTGCGCGCTGGTCGGCGTCAACGGCTCCGGCAAATCGACGCTGTTCAAGGCGCTGATGGGCTTCCTGACGCCGTCGACCGGAACAGTGCTTATCGCCGGATTGCCCGTCCACGCAGCGCTGAAGCGCGGCCTAGTCGCGTATGTGCCGCAGAGCGAGGATGTCGACTGGAACTTTCCGGTGCTGGTGGAAGATGTCGTCATGATGGGCCGCTACGGCCACATGAATTTTCTGCGTATCCCAGGCAGAGCCGATCGCATGGCGGTCGACGCGGCACTGGAACGGGTCGGCATGACCGATTTTCGCAAGCGCCAGATCGGCGAACTGAGCGGCGGCCAGAAGAAGCGTGTGTTCCTGGCGCGCGCTCTGGCGCAGGGCGGCGAAATCATCCTGCTCGACGAGCCGTTCACCGGGGTCGACGTTCAGACCGAAGCAGCGATCATCGATCTCCTTCGGTCGATGCGCGACGACGGCAAGCTGATGTTGGTGTCGACGCACAATCTCGGCAGCATCGTCAATTTCTGCGACCATGTCGTCATCTTCAACAAGACGGTGCTGGCCTTCGGACCAACAGAGACAACGTTTACGCAAGCCAATCTTGCGAAAGCTTTTGGCGGCGTGCTGAGGCATCTGCGCCTCGGCGGCGCCGATCTTCATGACGACCCCGACGCTCGCCACCTGACCGTGCTGACCGATGACGAGCGTCCTCTGGTGCTTTACGGCGAGCGGGATCAAGAGAAGATGATGAAGCCCGACAGCGGATCGCCAGCCCCGTGATCGACATCCTGCTGGAACCCTTCACCTACAACTACATGGCCAAGGCCATCTGGGTCAGCGCCCTGGTCGGCATGGTCTGCGCGTTCCTGTCCTGCTATCTCATACTAAAGGGCTGGGCCCTGATGGGCGACGCGCTTGCCCACTCGGTGGTGCCGGGCGTTGCGGCCGCCTACATGCTGGCCCTTCCCTATGCCGCCGGCGCATTCGCCTCCGGCCTCATCGCCGCACTCGGCATCACCTTGGTGCGGCGCGTGACGCAACTTCGCGAGGACGCCGTGATCGGCCTTGTCTTTACAACGCTGTTCGCTGGCGGGCTGCTGATTGCGTCGATCAGTCCGACCTCCGTAAACATCCAGTCCATCGTACTCGGCAACATCCTCGCAATCTCCGACGAGGATGTAACCCAGGTCATCCTCATCGCAGCGATTTCGCTGGCTGTACTGGGGCTTCGATGGAAGGATATGATGCTGGTGTTCTTCGACGAGAACCATGCGCGCGGCGTCGGCCTGAATCCGTGGCGGCTGCGGGTCCTGTTCTTCGTGCTGCTCAGCGCCTGCATCGTCGCCGCGCTCCAGACCGTCGGCGCGATCCTCGTGATCGCGATGGTGGTAACGCCTGGCGCCACCGCCTATCTGCTTACCGATCGGTTCGGCGTCATGATCCTGCTCGCGATGGCGATCGGCGCGGCGACGAGCGCGGTTGGCGCCTATCTCAGCTTCTTTCTCGATGGCGCGACTGGCGGACTGATCGTGGTGCTGCAGACCGTGGTCTTTCTGATTGCCTTCGTCTTCGCACCCAAACATGGGCGGCTCGCCGCACGCCGGGCGGCACGTGCCGCATCGCAGGTCGCGTCATGATGACGATCTGGTCCTGGATCGCCGAACCGCTCAGCCACGAATTCATGCGTCGCGGTCTCGCCGTCGCCGTTCTGGTCGGCGCCATTTGCGCGGTGTTGTCCTGCTATCTCGTCCTGAAGGGCTGGTCGCTGATGGGCGACGCCGTTTCGCATGCCGTGCTTCCGGGTATCGTGCTCGCCTATATCGCCGGGATCCCGCTTGCCTTCGGCGCCTTCGTGGCAGGACTTGGCTGCGCGCTGGCGACGGGCTACCTCAAGCAGCAAAGCCGGATCAAGGAGGACGCAGTCATGGGCATCGTCTTCTCAGGCATGTTCGCGTTTGGCCTGGTGCTGTTCGTCAAAGTCGAGACCGACCAGCATCTCAATCATATCCTGTTCGGCAACATGCTCGGCGTCCAGTGGCGCGACGTGATCGAGGCGGCGGTCATCGTCGTGCCGGCGATCCTCATCGTTCTGGCAAAACGCAAGGATCTGCTGCTTTATTGTTTCGATCCGGCCCATGCGCGCGCGATCGGCCTGCCCGTCAACCTGCTGCATTTCGGGCTGCTGACGCTGCTCGCGTTGACCATCGTGGCCTCGCTGAAGGCTGTCGGGATCATCCTTGTCATCGCCATGCTGATCGCGCCGGGAGCGATCGGCTTTCTTTTGACGAAGAGCTTTGAGCGCATGCTCGCCATTGCTGCCGCGGCCGCCATCGGGTCGAGCGTCGTGGGAACGATCCTCAGCTATCACATCGACGCAGCCACCGGCCCGACGATCGTCGTCGTTCAGGCCGGCGTTTTTTTGCTTGCCCTGTTCCAGTCGAAGCGCCCAAAGCAACGGGTGCAACTGGGCATTTCGGGAGAGTAATCGCGGCCCTGACCCAGGCCGCACTCAAAGCCGGTTGCGGATCAGCATGGTGACGACGAAGAACGCGCCGACCGAGCTGGTGATGATGCCGATCGGCAGTTCCTGCGGCGGCAGCAGCGTTCGGGCCAGAAGATCGCTGGCCAGCAACAGCACGGCGCCGAAGACGGCGCAGCTGGCAACCAGGCGCAGGTGCAAGGGGCCCGCCAGCGGCCGCGACAGATGCGGGATCATCAGCCCGACGAAGCCGATGACGCCGGCGACCGAGACCAGGATCGCCGTCGAGAAGGCGGCGACGAGAAAGGTCATCCTTCGCATCCGCGCCACCGGCACGCCCAGGCTTTCGGCGGCGTTTTCGCCGGCCAGGAAAGCATCGAGCCGGCGGTGGTTCCACAGCGCGTAAGCCAGAATGGTGCCTGCTCCCAGCGCGCCCAGCCAGATATTATCCCAGCGCGCCAGGCCAAGGCCGCCCATGGTCCAGAACAGCACGGAGTGGGCGGCGCGCTGATCGCCGGCAAAGACAAGATAGTTGGTCAAGGCGGTGAACATGAAGGACACGGCAAGGCCGGCAAGGATCAGCCGCTCCGGGCCTTGCCCCCTCACCCGCGCAACCAGCAGCAGCACGACGCCGGCAGCCAATATGCCGCCGGTGAAGGCCGCGACCGGCAATGTCCAGATGCCGAAACTGTCGCCGAAGACGGTGATGACGGAAACCGCACCCGCGGCGGCGCCCGACGACAGGCCGAACAGGAACGGGTCGGCAAGGTCGTTGCGGGTCACCGTCTGCAGCAGCGCACCGACGACGCCGAGACCGGCCCCGACGCAGATGGCCAGGATCGTGCGCGGCAGCCGCAGGTCGACGACGATCTTGCCGACCGGCCCGGCCACGTCGTGCCCGCTGAAGCCGACTGCGCGGCCAAGCGCGGCAACAACATCGGTCAGCGGGATCAGCGTCGAGCCGTAGGCGATCGACAGCAGAGCGAGAGCGGCGATCGCCGCCGCCCCCGCCAGCATGGCCAGTGCAAATGCCGTATGGCGCAAGCCTGGAAATGCGTCGTGTCTGTCAGGACGCGTGCGACGCACTTCCAGGATCTTTTGTTCATGCATGTCGTTGCCCCAAGACCGCTGCGCACTTTTGGGCCACAGGCATCAAAACGCTTCCGGATGCATGGCCTTGGCGATCTTGTCGATCGCTTCGATGTTGGCCGGGCCCGGCGTCAGTTCGGCATAGCGCAGGGCGACGAAGCGCTCGTTCTTGACCGCGTCCGTCTCCTTCATCGCCGGATGCGCCTTCAGGAAATCGAGCAGTTTCCTGTAGCCACCGCCATCCTGGTAATCGAGCAGGATGAGGAATTGCGGATTGCGCGACGCCACCGTTTCCCAGTCCGTATTGCCCCAACTGGTGTCCATGTCGGCCATAATGTTGTCGCCGCCAGCGGCTGATATCATGGCGCTGGGGATGGCGAATTTGCCTGCGGTGAACGGCTTGTCCTCGCCGGAATCATAGAGGAAGACCCGCGTTCCCTTGGCGTCGCCGACCTTGGCGGTGATGTCGGCGAGCCGCGTCTTCCAGCCGGAGACAAGCTTCTCAGCTTCGGCCTCCTTGCCGAAGATCTTGCCCAGTTTCTCGACGTCGCCATAGAGTAGGTCCATCGAGGCGGCGGGGCGGCTCTTGTCGAGATGGACGCAGCTTTCCGTCAGCACCAGCGTCTTGATGCCGTGCGGAGCAAGCGTGTCGGGCGTCACTTCACCACCCGGCTTCATGCCATAATACCAGCCGGCGAAGAAAAAATCGGGCTCGACCGCGACGAGGTTTTCGAGCGTCGGATATTTCGGCGCCAGTTCCGGGATCGAACCCTGCTCGGCCTCGAATTCGGGACCCACCTTGTACCATCCTGTGATGCCGGTCAGGCCGACGATCGACGGCTGCAGTTTCAGCGCGAAAGCCATCTCGGCCATGTTGAGATCCTGGATGACGGCGCGCTTCGGTGGCGCATCGAAGGTCAGCGGCTTGCCGCAGCTGTCGACAGTTACCGGGAAGGCCAGGGCTGTCGAGGCCAGCAGCGAGAAGGCAAGCGAAAAAGCAAGGCGTTTCAAGGGTTTGCTCCTGTGGACGGGATGATCGATATGGGACGGCTTCAATCAGGATGGCGGCGCGGCACGGTTCGGAACATCGAACACCGTCAGTTCGCGGTCTTCGGTCGGATGGCGCAGACGCAGCACATCGATGCCGAAAATTTCGCGAATCAGCTTTTGGGTCAGCGCTTCGCGCGGTGCGGCGAGCGCTTGCAGACGGGCATGGTTCATCACCGCCACCCTGGTGGCGAACGGTGCCACCAGCGCCAGATCGTGCAGCACCGCGATCACCGTCATCTCGAAACCTGCCACGAGGTCGAGCAGTTCGCCGCGGGCGCGCGGGTCGAGATGGTTGGTCGGCTCGTCGAGGAACAGGATCTTTGGCTGCTGGGCGATGGCGCGGGCCAGTTGGGCGCGCTGGCGCTCGCCGCCCGACAGCGAGCCGATGGTGCGGCCAAGCAGCGGCAGCAGGCCGGTCCGGCGCAGCGCATCGACGACAATGTCACGCTCCTCGCTCCTGCGCCGTAGCCGAGCGTGCGGGACCCGGCCCAGCTCGATATAGTCGATCACCGCCAGCCGCGGATCGGGCTGGTCGGTCTGGCCGACAACGGCGATATGCAGCGCCCGCTCGGCGGCGGAAATCCCGCCCAGCCGGCGCCCGCCGAGGTTCACCTCGCCGGAGCTCGGCCGCAGCATGCCCGACAGCATGCGCAGCAGCGTCGTCTTGCCCGCGCCGTTGGGACCGATGATGGCTAGGCGATCGCCAGCGGCCACCGAGAAGCTGACCGCCTGGACCAGATCCCGCCCATTGGCCATGGCGCAGAGGTCATGTGCTTCGAGAAGCGCTACGGTCATCGGCTGCCCGCCAGATTGCCGGGATGGCAAAGCGTGCACACGATGATGCGATGATCGATAGAGCCGTCCAACTTTCCGTCACTTTCCAAAACTGGCGACGGAAGGAAGCTGGCGAAGCGGCCGACAAGACCGGGATTCGCGTTTCCTCCCGGCACACCCCGTCCGGTCAACTCAGTGATGGCAGGTCTCCTGGCTCGCGGGTCGTTGCGCCATCCTGCCTTCCCAGCCTTGCCGGCCAGTGGCATTCACGGATTTTGCTCGCCGCTTACAGTTGCGGGGGCAGCCACGGCCTCGACCCCTGGGGATCTCACCGTGTTCCCTTTTCACCCCTCGCCTTTCGACTCGGGGACCATCACCGCTTCAGCGTAGATTTCCCCCAATCGCTTCGCAATGGATTTCTCGGACGGAGTGGTGGACCGGCTAGGGGAAACATGCATTTCACGCTCTCGATATGTAATAACATTACGCATTTAGAGGATGCCGCCTGGCGCTGTCAAGCGAAGCCTGCCGAATTTGGCTCGTCGGCGGCAAGGGGCGCTCGACCGCTGTGCCATATCGGTGTGCGACTGTGACGGGATCGGTTCGATTGCGCGGGATGCGCAATTTCGATCAAACTGGCCGCGCCAGGAAACGGCAGGATGATCTGGCCAATGCGAGGAGCAAAATGAACCCGACCGAGAAAGCGCTGTGGTTCGTTGAAAGTCATCTGCCGGAGGCGATCTCGCTTGACGATATCGCGCAAAGCAGCGGCGTGTCGCGTTTTCATGTGACGCGGGCTTTCGGCGCTGCCACGGGCCGCTCGGTGATGGGCTACATGCGCTCACGCCGGCTCACCGAGGCGGCGCGCAAGCTGGCCGGCGGGGCGCCCGACATTCTCTCCGTCGCGCTCGACGCCGGCTACAACTCGCATGAGGCGTTCACCCGTGCCTTCCGCGATCAGTTCGGCACCACGCCGGAACTGGTGCGCGCGCAAGGCACACTCGACAAGCTCGACCTCGTGGAGCCGATCCTGATGGACCAGTCCTTCCTCACCAATCTCGAACCACCGCGTTTCGAGACCAGCCGGCCGTTCCTGATCGCCGGCCTCGGCGAACGCTACAGCTGCGAAACCAGCGCCGCCATTCCGATGCAATGGCAGCGCTTCGGCCCCTATATCGGCAACATTCCGGGCGAGACCGGCGATGTCGACTATGGCGTCTGCGTCAACGGCGACGATGCCGGCAATTTCGACTACATCGCCGGCGTCGAAGTGTCTGATTTTTCCGACCTGCCGAGGGAATTCAGCCGGGTGCGGGTGCCGGCGCAGAAATATGCGGTCTTTGCCCACCGCGAACACATCTCGACCATCCGCCGCACGGTCAATACGATCTGGAACAAATGGCTGCCGGCTTCCGGCCACGAGATATCGGATGCGCCGGAATTCGAACGCTACGGCCCTGAGTTCGACCCACGCAGCGGCAATGGCGGGCTGGAGATCTGGATACCGGTGAAGGCGTAGTCGGTCAGGCCATCGGCAGCGCCGGCCAGCGATCGACTATCCCGCCGCCGGAAAACACCGCGATCGACCCGAACTGCTGCAGCACGGCTTCGCTCTGCGTCGGCCTTAGAAACGCGTAGTCGCCGGGTTTTACGGTCGCGTCGGCGGGCAAGCCCATGAATTGCTGGTTGGAGGACAGGCCGAGCAGCCCATTCGCCTTCATGCCTTCGGGGAAGACGGGCTCGGCCATCCACTTGCCGCCATAGAGATAGCAGCCCTTGCGCGGGAAGCGGCCGAGCGCCTGCAGCAGGCGGGTGACGGCCGGCGGGCCAGGCAGCATCGGCTCGACCATTTTCAAGATCGGCGTGGCGATGAAGGCCGCCGGCTGGAAGCCGTCGAGGCCTGGCGTATCGAAATCACTGGGCAGCACGAAGGCCGAGCCCATCGAGACCTCGTTGGCCATGCCGCCATGATGAAGCAGCGCGGTCTTGCTGCCGCCGATGTTCAGGATACGGCGCTGGTCGGCGCCGAGACAGGCGACGAACGCCGAGGCCTGCGCCGACGCCTTGGCCAATGCCTTTGCCGGTCCGCCGAAAAGGCCGGGAATGAGCGGCGCATGCGCCTCGTAGGCCATGACGCCTTCGCAATGCAGCCGGGCCGGCAACGCGCTCAACGCCTTCGACAAGGCCTCAGGATTGGCGAACCCGCCGCGATGCAGCCCGACATCGATCTCGAAAGCGATGCGCAGGCCGATGCCGAGTTCGCCAGCGAGGGCGCCATATTCCGCCAGTCTCTCCTCGCTGTCGATCAGCCAGCAGACACGCGACCAGTCAACATTACCCTTCACCAGCGCAGCCCTTGCCGCACCGATCGGCATCGGCTTGCCATACAGCAGATCGGCATCCGGGAACGCCTTCAGCACCGCCTCGCTGATCGGCGGGTGAAAGGTCATGAAGCGCTCACTGCCGAGCGCCTTGCCGATATGCACAAGCAGCGGCAGGCAGGCGAGCGATTTGTCGACCAACCGCACAGCAAGGCCGGGGTCGAGCCTGTCTTTCACCAGGGCGATATTGCGGTCCAGTCGGTCGAGATCGAGCACCAGACAGGGCTGGAAGATACCGGCGCTCTTCAGTGCGTCCGACAGGGCGTAAAAATAGGCGCTCATCGTTCGATGCCAAAAGGACTGGGCTCGATGCCGAACAGGCCGGCCATGTAGGGTGAGACAAAGCGGTTTTGCGGATCGACGTCGCGGCGCACCGCCATGGCGTCGTCCCAGCGCGGGTAGAGCTTTTTCAGATCCGCCGCTTTCAGGCTGTGCATCTTGCCCCAATGCGGCCGGCCGCCATATCTGCGGAAGATCGGCTCTGCCGCCCGCATGAACGGCAACGGATCGTTCGCTGCATCATGGTGGATGGCGATGGAGCAGGTCAGCCTGTTGTAGAATGGCGAAAGCCAGAACTGGTCCGGCGCGACCGAGCGCACCTCCATCGGGAAATAGACCTCGGGAAAACGCTTCTCGGTCAGCTCGATGATCTCGGCCAGCGCCTTCGGCCCTTCCTCGAACGGCAAATGATATTCCATCTCGTTGAACTTGGTCTGCCGGTCGCTGGCATAGACGTTGAGCCAGTCCTGCACGTAGTCCTCGGCCGGCAATTTGGCGATGGCGCCCAGGATCAGACGGCCACGCAGCGATGGCAGCCAGGCAAGTGAGGTGCGCAGCCTGCGCAGTGTCCTCAAACCCGACTCGTCCTCTTCCGGCGGCCGTGCGGTGAGTGCGGCGTCGCTGAAATCGCTGGCGATGAACTGCGCATAGCCGGAAAACGGAATGTAGTAGAATTCGGCCGAGCGATGCGCGGCCATCATTGCCTCGAAATCGCGCAGCATCTCGGTGATCGGCAGCACCCATTTGCGGCGGCGCAACCGGTAGGTCGCGATGTTGTTCAGCGTCACTTCGGTGAGCACGCCGAAAGCGCCGAGCGCGACACCGATGGCATGGATCATGTCCTGATCCCCTGCCTGCTTGAAGTCGCGGACCTTGCCAAGCCCGTCGACGATCTGCACCGTCTCCAGCTGCGTGTGATAGGCGCCGAGCGTCGGTCCCGAGCCGTGCGTGGCGGTGCCCAGCGCGCCGCCGATCGCCTGGCGGTCGATATCGCCCATGTTGGGCAGGCCCTGGCCAATACCTTGCAGGATGCCCATCAGCGCGCCGAGCCGGGTTCCTGCCCGCACCCGCGCCTGATGTTTTTGCGCATCGTGCGAGACCAGCCCTTCCAGTCTCTCCAGGGACAGGATCGTGCCCCGCGATTTCACCAGCGGCGTGAAGGAATGACCGGCGCCGGCGACGCGCACCGGGCCAGGCGCGGTCCGGACGAGATCACCGAGCTCACCGGCATCGCCGGGGCTGGCGATCAGCTTGGGCTCGGCGCTTACAAAGCCCGACCAGTTGCTCCAAATGTTTGACATGCCACCTCCCCGCTCAGGCAACCGCACGACGGCGACGCGACACAAGGACGAACAGACCGAGCAGCGCCACGCTGGCCACCGCGCTGGCGGCGGCGAATTCCGGCACCGGCCGGAAATCCTTGCCATCGATGAGCAGCGACGCCGCGATCGGCCCGATCGCCAGGCCGAAAAGCTGGGCTGCCGGCACCAGCAGCACGGTGGTGCGCGTCTCGTCGGCGGTGATCGCCAGACGGATCTGGTAGGGCACGATGAACAGCAGGATAAAGCCCATGGCCAGGGCAGCGACCCAGAACGTCGTCAGGCCGGGGCTACTGGCAAGAACCAGGGAACTGACAAGCGCGACGACGCCGATCGCCGCGATGGCAAGGCGATAATCGATGCGCGCCTCGAACGCGGTCGCCGTCATCGCCCCCAGGACCTGCACCGCGAGGCTGGCCGAGACGATCAGGCCAACGGTGCGGCCATCGATGCCGTATTGCGCGCCAAGCGGCTCCAGAAAAGCCCAGACCGCGCCGAAGAACATGAAGTAGCAGAAGACCGACAACAGCGCGGTCATCGAGGGAACAGTCAGCACATTGGCCAAATTCTCTTCCTTGGGCAGGTCGGCATAGTCACCGGGTACGGTGAAGGCGACCGCCAGCGACACGACGCAGACGACGGCAAGAACGATGAAGCCGCCCGCCGACCCGGCGGCCGGAATGACATAAAGCGCCAGCAGCAGGGCAAGCGCGCATTGCGCCAGCGTCTGCATGGTGACGAAATAGCCGCCGATGCGCTCGGCGCGCCGCGAACGGGCGATCAGTTCGGTGGCGACCGCGACCAGACCGCCTTCGGCGAGCCCGGCCAGGGCGCGGGCCGCGATCAGCGTGTTGGCGGTTGCGGCATAGGCCGTCCACACATTGGCCAGCGCCAGCAGCAGCAGAAGGACGGCACTTTTCCAGCGCATGTGGTGCGCCGAAAGCAGCATCGCCACGACAGCCGAACCGACGGCAATGGCGATCATCTCGGCGGTGGCGACCAGCGCCAGTTCATCGCCGCTGACATGACCCTCGGTGTAAAGGGCCCCGAGCAGCACCGGCTGCAGGCCTAGGATGAGCAGGCCGACCGAACCGATCCACAGGGCAGACGCCAGCTGCCAGCCGGTCGGATTGCCGACCAGCCAGTCGCCGCTGCCTGCATGGCCGGTGTCTGTCGAAGCCAAAGGCGCCTCCCAACGTCCTTGCCGTGCGGCAAAAAAGCTGACAACCTGTCAGTATTTCAGAAACTGATACTTGATCATATTTCTTGTCAATCGGAATTTGAAAACCGTGCGAAAGATTGGTGCATGACGGAATTGAAGAGAATGGCGACCGAGCCGAGGCGCAGGCCCAAGCAGGAACGCAGCCGCGAGCGCATCGACGCGATCCTGTCGACGACCATGCGGCTGATCGGGGAAAAGGGTATCGACGCCGTCACCATGAAGGAGGTCGGCATGCTGGCCGGCGGGCCAATCGCCACCGTCTACCACTATTTTCCCAACAAATCGGCGATCCTGGCGATGCTCTATGAGCGGTTTTCAGAGGTCAGCCGGGCACGGCTGACGACAATCATCGCCGAAATCCACGAGGCGAAAGATGTGATCGAGGCCGCTGACCGGCTGCTCGATGATTATCTCAGCCGTGTCGCCGGCGATCCGGCCATCCAGGATCTGCAGAACGCCATCCAGGCCGACAAGGCGCTCAAGAACCTCGACATCGCGGAAACCCGGTACCAAGCCAAAATGTTCTGCGACCACGTCATCGCCTTGCTCGAGCCCGAGAGGCGCGAGCAGTTCGAACGCATGGTTCTGCTGATCTTCCAGCTCGCCGGCGGCGTGGTGCGCCTGGCGCTCGCCGAGGGCGAAGCGGAAAGCCGCCAGACCATCGAGGATTACCGGTCTATCATTCACACCCAGCTGCGGCTGTTTTTGTAGCCGTGGCGATCGTCAGCAAGCTGCCGCGAATGAGAGGTGTCGGGCATCGCAAGCATCAGAACGCCCGCTATGCGACCTGGCGGACTAGGGCTTCGAAGCCTTCGGCAAGATTGGCATTGCCGGCAGCGAGAAACGCAGAAAGATTGCGGGCGCCACCGGGCGTCTTGTTGGCATCAAGCAGCACCGCCCTGCCCTCATGCATGACGAAATCGAACTTTCCGTAGTCAAAGCCAAGCCGGCGCCGCAACGTGCGAAGCTCGTCGGGAACCGGAACCGGCTCACGGCGGATCGTGTCGTCTCCCTTGACGAGGCTCTGCGGCGAGACATGGCGGGTGCAGCGCTCGCGCTCGCCGCAGAATATCCAGAAGCGGGCTCCAAAGCCGTCCGCCTCCGGCTCGGGAATGAATTTTTCGACGACGAGATCGCTGCGATCGAAGACCTCCGGCGCAACATCCGAAAGGGATGCATAGACGCGATAACCCTCGATGAGCTCGACGCCGGGAAACGGCTTCGGCTTCCCGGCTCGCAGCGATCGCCGGTTGAGCGCTTGCTCCCGCATCCCGAGATTGTTGAGATTGCTCTTGACGATGACGGGTCCTTGCCAGTCGTCCTCCTTGCCGATCACCGCGCCACTGACGCGTCGCTTGGAGATGTCGGCGGCTCCGATGTTCAGGCAGAAGGGAAAAGCGCGTGCGTATTCGACATATTCGGGGGGCGTCACAGTCGCATCGACGTGCAGCACCGCGATGTCGGCCTCCGGCTTTGCCGACGTTCCGGGGATTATGCGGACGGAATGACCGCGTCGCTTCAGTTCCTCCAGCAAACCGAAAAGCATATAGGAGCTCCGGCGGCGAAACAGCAGGCCACGCCGGCGTTCGAACCTGTCGAACTCATGCGTAATAACCGCGATGCGTGTCATGCGCCCCCCGAGCTTGGCTTCATTAGCGTCCTCCATTATGCCTGCAAATACAATGCCGGCTTGGGGGTGTGGATGACCGACCATTGGAATGCCATTCGAGGGCACTGGCAGTTGCTCGGGCCACCGTTGCGGCCGCCAGCGGAAGCGGTTGAGGCCTATGAGCGTGAGCTCGACCTTTCGAAGGCGCACGTCATTCTGCTCGGCGTGACGCCGGAACTCGCCGGGCTCGGGACGACGATGATGGCCGTCGACGAATCCTCCGACATGATCGCCGGTATCTGGCCAGGCGACACCGCGTTGCGAAAGGCAATCAACGGCGACTGGCTCGACTTGCCGGTGTCGGACGCAAGCATAGATGCGGTGATCGGCGATGGCTGCCTGTCGGCGCTCGGCCTTTCAACCGCGCGCCGGGCGCTGTTTGCGGCGATCGCCGGCGTACTGCGCACCGGCGGCCGAGCGGGACTGCGTCTCTTTGCCGGTCCCGAAACACCGGACGATCCGGCGGCGGTGCGGGCGCTTGCACTGTCGGGCGGTGTCTCGACCTTCCACGAACTCAAATGGCGCGTCGCAATGACCGCGACGGGCGATGCGCCCGACCATGCCATTCCGGTCAGGATGATCGCGGAAAGGTTCGATGCACTGTTTCCTGACCGCAAAGAGCTTTCGGCTCGCACGGGCTGGGACCTGCCCACCATCGGCACCATCGATGTCTATCGGAACTCGCCGGCCATCTACACCTTCGCGCCGGCGACTGCATTGGCGAGCGAGGCGGAAGCGTTCTTTGGTGATGTTCGCATCGCTTTGACCGGGAGCTATGGGCTCGCCGAGCGATGCCCGCTGTTGGTGCTGCGGGCGCCAAGACACTGAAGATAGCAGGACGGCACTCGAGCCGGGGCAGGCGCAACCCAGGCTTTGTTAAATCGTGCGGTAGCATGAGAAAAATTTCGCTCGCATCGCGGCCTTCGCGCACCTTGACTCTCAAAAGCCGTCAGCCTATTTCAGCGCCACGTTAGCACTCTCCATTGGTGAGTGCTAACTCATATGTCCGGCGCCGCCGGATGGAGGAACTGTTTCTCACCGTTCTCATCGAGGAAGAAAAAATGGCAAAGTCGAAGTTCCGCCCGCTTCATGACCGCGTGGTCGTTCGCCGGGTCGAATCCGAATCCAAGACCGCTGGCGGGATCATCATCCCCGACACGGCAAAGGAAAAGCCGCAGGAAGGCGAGATCATCGCTGTCGGCTCCGGCGCTCGTGACGAAGCTGGCAAGCTGGTCCCGCTGGACGTCAAGGCCGGCGACCGCATCCTGTTCGGCAAGTGGTCGGGCACCGAAGTCAAGCTCAATGGCGAAGACCTTCTGATCATGAAGGAATCCGACATCATGGGCATCATCGGCTGATACCAGGCCTTTCCGTCAACTGAATTCCCGGGCTCGATCAAAGCCCCTGCCAGGAGCTAAAAATGGCTGCCAAAGACGTAAAATTCTCCCGTGATGCCCGCGAGCGCATGCTGCGCGGCGTCAACATCCTCGCCGACGCGGTGAAGGTCACGCTCGGCCCCAAGGGCCGCAACGTCGTCATCGACAAGTCGTTCGGCGCCCCGCGCATCACCAAGGACGGCGTCACCGTCGCCAAGGAAATCGAGCTTGAAGACAAGTTCGAGAACATGGGCGCGCAGATGGTCCGCGAAGTTGCTTCGAAGACCAACGACATTGCCGGCGACGGCACCACGACCGCGACCGTTCTGGCACAGTCGATCGTCCAGGAAGGCCACAAGGCGGTAGCCGCCGGCATGAACCCGATGGACCTGAAGCGCGGCATCGATCTGGCCGTCGTCGAAGTCGTCGCGGCGCTCGGCAAGGCTGCCAAGAAGATCAAGACCTCCGAGGAAGTTGCCCAGGTCGGCACGATCTCGGCCAATGGCGACGAGTCGGTCGGCAAGATGATCGCGGAAGCGATGCAGAAGGTCGGCAACGAAGGCGTCATCACGGTTGAGGAAGCCAAGACCGCCGAGACCGAACTCGAAGTCGTCGAAGGCATGCAGTTCGACCGCGGCTACCTCTCGCCCTACTTCGTCACCAACGCCGACAAAATGGTTGCCGAGCTCGAGGACGTCTACATCCTCCTGCACGAGAAGAAGCTGTCCAACCTCCAGGCCATGCTGCCGGTTCTCGAAGCCGTCGTGCAGACCTCGAAGCCGCTGCTCATCATCTCGGAAGACGTCGAAGGCGAGGCTCTGGCCACGCTGGTCGTCAACAAGCTGCGTGGCGGCCTGAAGATCGCCGCCGTCAAGGCGCCGGGCTTCGGTGATCGCCGCAAGGCCATGCTGGAAGACATCGCCATCCTCACCGGTGGCCAGGTCATCTCGGAAGACCTCGGCATCAAGCTCGAGAACGTCGGCCTCAACATGCTCGGCCGCGCCAAGAAGGTGTCGATCTCCAAGGAGAACACCACCATCGTCGACGGCGCCGGCAAGAAGGCCGAGATCCAGGGCCGCGTTGCCCAGATCAAGCAGCAGATCGAAAAGACCACTTCGGACTACGACAAGGAGAAGCTGCAGGAACGTCTGGCGAAGCTCGCCGGCGGCGTTGCGGTGATCCGCGTCGGCGGTGCGACGGAAGTCGAAGTCAAGGAAAAGAAGGACCGCGTCGATGACGCCCTCAACGCGACCCGCGCGGCCGTCGAAGAAGGCATCGTTGCTGGTGGTGGCGTCGCGCTGCTGCGCGCTTCGGCCAACATCAAGGCCACCGGCGTCAATGCCGACCAGGCCGCCGGCATCAACATCGTGCGTCGTGCGCTGCAGGCTCCGGCCCGCCAGATCGCGGCCAACGCCGGTGCGGAAGCATCGATCGTTGCCGGCAAGATCCTTGAGAACAAGGGCGCGACCTTCGGCTACAACGCCCAGACCGGCGAGTATGGCGACATGATCGCCATGGGTATCGTCGATCCGGTCAAGGTTGTCCGTACGGCTCTTCAGGACGCGGCCTCGGTCGCCGGCCTGCTGGTCACCACCGAAGCCATGATCGCGGAGGCTCCGAAGAAGGAGTCGGCTGGCGGCGGCATGCCTGGCGGCATGGGCGGCGGCGGCATGGGCGGCATGGGCGGCATGGATTTCTAATCCAGCTCTGGCAGCTTTCGCAACGAGAGGGCGGCATCAATGCCGCCCTCTTTTTTTGCGAACCTCGGTCCGATGAACGATCGACGCCAACGCCGGCCATCGGCGTTAGGGCAACCTCAAAAGAACTGTCGAGTTGGTTGCGCGCGGCTTTGCGTCATCAGAGGCGCAAGGCGGTCGCGTGTGAGGATTGCGCGCTCCCATAGGCGGTTTCGGCATGTGCCTCGCCTTCGACATCGACATTGCGGCCAAGCAGGAAATCGGCGGCTTTCGAGGCATGGCTTGCGGCGCGGAAGATGGCGCGGTTGTCCTCGCGCAAAACCGTCAGCCATGAGCCGATGTAGTCGGCATGGCGCACGGTCGGCTCGATGCCGAGACTGCTGCAGATGAAGGCTGATGCGATTTCGGCGACCAGTTCCTCGCGCGCATAGGTGTTGGACCCGAAGGAGCCGGACAGGTCGCGCGCGAGTCGCCTCGGGTGGCCGGTCCAGTGGCCAAGCTCGTGAAAGCAGGTCCGGTAATAGTCGATCTGGTGGAAGAAAGCCGGCTGCGGCGGCACCTGTATGGTGTCGCTGCCGGGCATGTAGAAGGCGCGCTCGCCGCCGACGCGAAAATCAGCGCCGGTTGCATGAATGAGCGCCTCGGCCTGCGGGACCATCTCGCGCTCAGGCAGAGGCTCGCCGGCGGCGTAAAGATGTTCGGGCAGATTATCGCACTGCGCGACATTGAAGACGGTGAAGCGCTTCAGGAAGGGCACCGCCTGCGGTTCGTCGCCATCGGTGTCGGCGCGTTGCTTTTCGTTCTTGGGAACAAAGCGGTCAGCGTGAACGATGGTGGTGCCGTGCTCGCCCTTCCTGACATTGCCGCCAAGCGAAAGCGCCTGCCGGAAGGTGAGCCAGTTCTGGCTGGGGAAACCGCGCTCGATGACCGCGCCCCACAGGATCAGGATATTGATGCCGGAATATCGGCGCTGGGTGGCCGCATTCCGCGGCAGGCCGAGGCCTGTCCTTGCCCTGCCCCACGGCTTGACCCATGGCACGGTGCCGCGCTCCAGTTCGGCAATGATGCGGTCGGTGATTTCCTGATAAAGGCTGGCGCCGGTGCGCCCGCCGCTGTCTGCGCCAGCCTGTCGGCTGCCGCAACGTTTGTTGTTTGCACGCATCGTGATGTCCTCCGCTCTACAATCGCGCGCCCTCCCCGGAAGCGGGGTGGGCGGCAAAAGCGACCGGAAAGGCCCGCCGTCGGAGGCGGACTGCATCAGCAGGACCGGAACGGAGTGGAGGACCCGAAAGCGACAAGCGAAGGGTTGCGGGACGCCGCGGCGGGCCTAGAAGGGAGTGCTGCCCACCCTGCGCCAGGGGGAAGGCCACAATAGAAAGACGCCGGCCGACAGGCCGGCGACCGTCAGCAGCCGAAGGCTGCCCCGCGCCAGGGGGCGATGCCGCAGGGCCAAGACCGCCTGAGCTTGCCGAAGAAAAGCGGGCTCGGTTCACGAGCACCCGGCCAGCGACTTCAGGCGCGGGCGCTCAGGATTGTTGTTGGCGCCCACGGCAGCTGGATGACCGCAACAAGATTACGAGGAGCGACAGCAAAGCCAGCTGCCACAAACGGCACGCTCCGGCAACAACAGCGTGGCCGGTCTACAGATGCTGCCCCGCACGAGAGCCAGCACGCTTTGAGCGCGCATCGGCGATGCAAGCGTTGCAAGCTGGCCATGTCCACAAGGTCGGCGACCACTATATCGCCGACCACCAACGCGGGCGTACCGTCTAAGTGCAGACCTTTCGCGAGTGCGCGGACGCGCGCATTTCATCTGCGATGGCCGGATCTTGCATTCCCGCTTGAGCTGCTCAACGTCAAGGCCTACACGCGCTGCGATCTTGAGAGTGACCCTTCAACTGGGGGAAATCATAAGGGCGCGGTGGAATTCGTCGAACTTTCCCTGTTTTCTCGAGGCGAGTGCGGCGAAGGCTGGGAATTGGGAATCCGGTCCCAGGACCGGGAACTGTTTGATCACAAGCTTCAGATTGGGCTCATGCTTGAAGGCTTTTTGGTAGTTGATATCAGCCAGTCTGCAATGCGGACAGTTGTGGTAGTCATTGAATATGACCAGAACGGCATCGCCTTGCGGGTTGCCGGCGATTGGCGAAGGAGATCGTTGTCGAATGCGCCGCTCCACTTTTGCCTGTCGGTCGACCACGCCTGCCGGTGCAGGTTCGCGCTATATTGGCTCGCCAGCAAGGCGAGGAGTAAAAGAAGAGCTGCGACAGTGATGGCAGTCGGCTTAGACATGAGTCTCCAATCCATGGACGGCGTGGCAGCAACGGCCGCCTTTTTGGTGTAAAATGGGTCAGTTTTGATCGTGCCCCGCAGTTGCTACAGGCGCACAGGTGCCGGTGCGATCTGGCGGTTTCTCAAATACGGCTTTGCGCCATCGGGTCCACCCCAATAGCTGAGCGTCGTTCGCACGGGGAATTGTGTTCACCACGCCGGGCGACTTGACCGTCCACCGCCAGAGCGCTGAACGGTCCGCTAGTGAGGCGCTCCCCGAATCGTCGTTTATCCCGCTCGCCCCGGACCGGGTGACAGCCAGCGTTGCCGCTACGCTGCGGAGAAAAACCGTCAGCGCGTGGCATTCGGACATAAGCTGATCGACGCCAAGAATAAGCCCCACGGAGGTGACCGGTGCGGCCGGAACAAGAAAGAGCGTTGCAGCCATTGTGACGAGGCCTGCACCGGTAATGCGGGTTGTTCCGTTCGAAGGGAACAATGCGACAAACAGCATGAGGATCCGGCAGCCGATCGGGAGATCAGTTTTCGTCGCTTGGGCGATGAAAAGGGCGGCGAGCATCATATTCGTGCCGTCCAGATTGAATGGAATGAGACCCACGACCGAATGCGTGGCGCCGGCCTTTTCCATCTTCTCCATGAGCGAGGCCAGCGCGGCCTCTGAGGAGGACATTGCGAGCAGCAGCTCGTCCTTGATGTATCGGACGAGAGAGAAGAGCGAGCGGCCGTTGTAGCGGCAGACCGCGCCGAACAGGATCGAGAGGAACAGGACCGAGAGGAACAAGACTTGCAGGATGTCGCCTTCCGCGAAGGCACTGGCAATCGTTGACGGGATGATGTTCATCAGGAAGCTGGTCACGGACTGCTCGTGAGCCGTGGCCACATAGCCCTTAACGGCTTCGACATCGAGCGAGGCCGGATCGATGTTGAGGCCGGCGCCAGGCTGAACGATATTCGCGACAATCAGCCCGACAAGGAGTGCTAGCGTCGAGAAGGTAAGGAAATAAACCATCGCCTTGGCGGCAACTCGGCCGACCTTCTGCAGATCGCTCATGCCGGCAATGCCGGTCGCCATTGTCAGGAAGATGACAGGTACGGTGATTATCTTGACGACATCGACGAAGGCATCGCAGAGCGGCTTCAGGCTGTGGCCGGTCTCCAAATGGAAATAGCCGATTGCGGCACCCAGGATTATGGCGGCAAGTACCTGCACGTAGGTCCGGGCAAAATGGCGCTTGCGGGGCGCTAAGATCGCGCGGGGAACTCTTGGAACCAACACCGTCTCTCTCCTTGACCGGATCGGGGTGGGGCTCCTCCCTCTCCCATGCAGTGCTCCGGTCGAACGCTGCGCCCACTTCGGCGCAAACGATGTGCCAAATAGCAAGAGGGGAAAACGCGCAGGACCTCACGCAATGCTTGCGATTCGCTCTCCCACACTCGTGCAGTGGTTGCCTGTCGCAACTATGGAAGGGTCGATTCTGGGAACTCCAAAGGCCGCTCTTTGCGTCGACGCAGCTTGGCTGCCTGGAAGGTTCCCTCTTTGCCTTGCGGTCTGCGAGCTGGGTCCAGATGGTCATCATTTGGCTGCGCGCTGCACGGGGCTCGAAAGATTCAATCGAGGACGGGTCCTCTTGGAAAACGGGGGCAGCGTTGGTCAAGCCCTTCCACCCTGCTGTCCCAATGGTGTTCAGAAGCTCAGTTCACGATCAAGCGATGGATCAGCGTCATCTGGCGTTTGCGCCATCGCGGCGGCGTTGCAACGGGTCTGCCAAAGATGAGCAGGCCGCGAGGCAGGGTCCGAGACCTAGACTCCAACCTCATAGCGCGCTCGGCTCGCGTTCGGAAGGTTCGAACCGCAGCACGATCAGGTGGCGACACCGTTGGTCGGAACCGGAACCCGACGAATGATCGTTCGTGACCGACATCTGTGAACAAGCAGTATGTGTCATTGCAATCACCACCCGTTGCGCGGAAATGCCCATATGGCCGTGAATGAACTGGATTTGGTGATTTTCCAGATGGCGGTGGAAAGCGTCCGCTTGCTCTCTTCAAGCTTTGATGAGAAGGCGGCTGAGATAGCCACGAGGAGCCGTGGTAGCCTTCTTTTTGACGTGCGGGTGGACGGTGACCTGGAGGTCCAGCGAGTCGCAGCCATTGGATATCCAGGCGACAAGATCGGTGTGGTGGCATTGGACCGAGAGGGCCTTGTTAGCTGTTGTTGCCTTGTCAATGGCACCTTCTCACCTTTCATTGCACCGTTGGAGAACTGGACCAGCATGCCCCTTTCGATGCAGGCCCAGATCGATGTCACAGGCTATGCGAGGCTCCTTCTGGCCGCCTTGCGAAATGCTGGACATATGCTGGACAGGTAGCATCGCGATGATGTCTGTGATGAGATGGTGCAAACGGCTGGATGAGGCGATCGCTTGCTGGCAGCTTTGGCAACAAAGCGATCGGTGAGTTCGCAATGCTGGAACACGTCCTTTAGACTCTGCAGTTAAGTTAGCGGACTACCATCTGACGAATGCCCTCTGACAGTCTGCATGGCGCGGCATGCCCTCTTAGGAATGCAGCCGTGGTTCTACACCATCGGCTGTTTTTGTGTCGAAGGCGACGGGCACGCCATGAACGAAGGAAGCGGCCGCCAACAGTTCCTCCAACTCGCGGTCGGTGGCCTTGCATGCCGGCATTAGTGTTCGGATGGCGCGGATCGCCTGCGCCATGGAGAGAAAGCGGACCCTTCCCCTGGAAAGGACATAGGCTTCTGCGGCTTTTTCGACGGTGACGGTGTGAAACGAATTGGTCATGACGAATTCCTCCCTGAACCCTGACCAACCCGACTTATGGCACGAATTCGACCGCCTTCAAGCCTATGTCCGATTGCGGACAATCGCTGCGATTCGTTCAAAACCGCTGATGCTTTTGGGCGACCTGGTGAGGGGCAAGGAGACGTCGGCTGAACCCGTTTCAACCGACATGCTTCAGGCAGCGGCCAGGCCGAAATAACGCTGCTCCTCCTTGTCATAAGCGCCATGTGTGAGCTTTATCAATCCGGCACGGTCGATGATCGTGATCTCGCCGCGCTTGGCGTGCACCAGTCCTCGATACTCAAGCATTTGCAGGGCCGTGGTGACCCCGGGCGGTGGGCGCGAGCATGGTCGCCAGAAATTCATGCGTCGGGAGGATCTTATCTCCTTCCGCACGGTCGTGGACCATCAGCTGCCAGCGGGCCAGCCGTTCTTCGACCTTGGAGTGGCCATTGACCAGTGCCGTCCGGCATGATTGGACGAGGAACGCGTGGGCATAGTCCAGCACTGAGGTGCGAAGCGACGGGCTAATCGCAGGGCGAAGGTTTTCAACCGGCAGGCGCCAGGTAGTGCTTTCCTTTCCGAGAATGACGGCAATTCCTTTCATCCCGTCATAGCCGACAATGCCGACTTCACCTTGCCGCCCGCCGGTCATGGTGGCGACCACCGACGCGATGCCCCTCTCGGGAAAATATACGTTCTTGATCGGCTGATGCGCGACCTCCAACTTGTCCTTGATGCCCGGTTCGACGTGATGCAGCGATGGTCGCAAAAGCGCGAAGTCCTGCGGGGTGAGGGCTTCAGCACCTGGTCGCGAAAGAGGGATCGGGCAAGGCTCTCTTCCAACGGGGCAAGAGCGCGTACGTCTTACTGTCGGCTGCACCGAAGTAAATGCCGGCCGATGCCAAAGCATAGGCTTCGAAACGCGCGATTGCAAAGCCCTGTCGGGGCAGTGCAGTCATGCTAGAAGTCGCGCCGCCTACGATAGGCAGCGGATGACATGATTCCCTTCTGCGGCGGCCACCAAGAACGGCTCGGGCACGCTTTAATCGTTCATACACAAGCTCGCAGGAATGTAAGCAGCGGAACAGTCGGGTGATTCGTACCGCCCTGCCCTTTCAGAGATCAAGTCATTGGACGTCAATTCGGCTGGAACGCCTCGTCGAACGGCCCAGGAAAATGCAGCCGGATGAGCAATGGTGGTTCACCTTATGTGCGGTCCCGGATATGCGGTCCGGCGGCTCATCTCCCAATGGCTTGTCGATGGGGAAGTGGAACTCGTCATGTCGCCGCGAACCGTCACCGCGCTAGCGGGGCTCTTTTGAAGACGCCGGTGTTTTTCTTTGTGGAACTGAATCTGTGAGGTGATTGATGCATGAATCAAACATTTGCGTATTTCCGCTGCATCGGCGACGTATATTGGTCGAAAGTATCGCCCAGGCCCTCGAGACCAAGAACGGCGAGGCGGCGAGCGCGTTCTGGCGCTGTGCCGCCAAGAAAATGCTCATTCAATTGTCCGATGTAGGAATTGCGCCAGAGCTCGCTGCGCAGGAGGTTGGAAGCCTTCTTCATGCGGTCTTGGACGACATGGCCAACCGAACGGTAATGCACAAAGCATAGGCTCGGGCGCTGTTGGACCGCGCGTCAGCTCGGGTCCTTATCGGGGGACTGCTCCGACTGGCCGACGGTCCGGCCAAACCGGCATACCGGCAAAGCTTTGAGGTTGCGATCGCTCACGGCGGCCGGTCCAATATTCTAAGACGACCTCAGAAGCCACGTTGGCTTCTTTGGACGAAGCGGAGGGGCGCCATTTTGGCGTGCTCACGCTGGACTGCGGGTTGCGCCTACGGAAATCCAAAGTCCGGCCGCGCGAGCCAATCGACCGGAACAGTCGAAAGCTCGTGGGGCGGGTCCGCTCACCCTCACGGCGGCGGTGGCGGCCGTGAGCAGACTTAACTCAAGTCACGGCTGAGCATCCGCAGGCGCTATGCCGATTGGATGAGAACTGGTTGCCACAACACCGGCCCGTTGAGGCGTCCCCTCCAGCGGATGCGCAAGAGACTGGCGTAGGAAATATCGAGGAAGCCGGCGACTGCCTCGGTGTTGCCGACCTGCTTGGGCTGTCCGATACGTGACAACGGCCAGGTCGCGAGACGAAGGATCCTTTCGATGCGCGTATCTGTCACCGTTACGATCCCGGAGAGATTGTTGGCCAAGCCGAATTCGATGATCCCCGCGAAGAGCTCGTAGGTTGCTTGGGCCAGGCCGCCAGCTGCCTTCGGCGCTGTCGCAGGGAGATCGAGCGCGAAACGACTACTCTCCCAGATATCGGCACTCGCAGGGACCACCATCTCATCCAGCAGCGTCGGAAACGTATCGCGCAACATTGTCGGTCCGGTGGTCGGCAAAAGGCGGACGCAGCCGCAAGTTCGCCAATCGGACCCCTTGAGAAGCAGGTAGACGGGGTTCAGGCTGTCAAACGAGTCCGTTTCCATTTCGCCTTCGGTCTGCACTTCCCAATCGAGCCGCTTCTTGAAAACCCGATACCTAAGTCCGTGCATTTCCTTGAGTTCGCTCGCAAACTCGGCGTAGCAGTCGGGTGTTATCAGCTGCATCATTGTCGTCTCCGTGCGGGATGTGTCCACGCAATCGAAGGGCAAAGCCGTCATGAATGCAGCCTGTAGACCTTTACAGCTAGACTTGGAGAGGATCAGGATCTCGCCCGAGCAGCCATCCGCACTACGGCCTGGTTGATGGTTCGCACGCCAAGCTTCGCCTTGGCGTTTTCCTGATGGAAGGTCACGGTGCGTTTCGAGACACCGAGAATCTGGCTGATATCCCAGGCCGACTTGCCGCACGCCGCCCATTTCAGGCACTCGAACTCCCGCCGGGTGAGCATTATGCCATCTACCACGCAATCTTCGGCGAGCCTGCGCCGGGCATGGATATGAACGTTGATCGCAACCAGTTGCATTGCTTTTTCGTAGCGCGTCAGCGACCTCAGAAATGGCGGATGCGCCTCGTTGGAGGCGAAGGTCAGTGCGGCGAACCGGCCGCGATGATCATGCATCGACATGGTCAGTCCGCCGCGAATGCCGAACTCAGCTGCTTTTTCCAGGACTTCCTGCTGAGAGGTCGGCAAATAACGGTGATCGCGGTCCACACCCCAGTCGAAGGTATCCCAGCCCCGCAGTCCCCGCAGGATCACGGGATCCACGCTGTGGTAGCGCTGTTGCAGGTAATGTGATGTCCATGATGATGGATAATTCGAGATCAATCGCGGCCTGTCGCCGGAAGCGGATGGGTAGGTGAAATAAGCGAAGAGCGGAAAGTCGAACCCGGCTGCGGCGGACGCCATTGCCTCATGGAGATCGACGGCATCGACGCTTGCAGAGAGTTGCTCGACCAAGGTTTCAAATACGCGATGCATCTGCGCTTAGCGTACCTCGCGGAGGTTGCTGGAAGCCGACGGAGACGTGGTTCTAAATGATGGCCTGTCCCTGCAGGGCATACGACGCGCCGCCGTCATCACCGCAATTGCTGTGCTGCTTCCGATTGGAGAGAGCTCCGCCCACCTGACCAACTACCGATGGGTGATATTGCGACGTTATCGATGAGCCGCGTGTCGCCAAGCCAAGCCGCAGCAAGCAAGCGTGCCGGTCGGTCAAGGCTTGCTAACGATTGCAGGTCTGTTTCTCCGCGAAGCTCCAGGTATTCGAGCTCGCGATAGCCGGCAGCCAGAATTGCTGCACGCGCTTCATCAAGCGTAGGCAGGATGGGGGAGCCGCGTGCAAGCCGCTCGGCCGTATCGAGCAGGACCGATGCTAGTTTTGGGGCAATGGCGCGTTGGGCTGGGGAGAGCCGCACGTTACGCGACGATAGCGCAAGACCATCGGCTTCGCGGACTGTCGGACAGGGCACAATAGTGATCGGAATGTCGAGATCCCGGACCAAGCGCCTGACAAGCTGAAGTTGCTGAAAATCCTTTTCGCCAAAAAAGGCGAAGTCAGCGCCGGCCTGCAGGAAGAGCTTGGCCACGACCGTCGCCACGCCATTGAAATGGCCGAGCCGGAATGCGCCGCAAAGGCATTCGCTGATGCCGGACACTGAAACGGCCGTGGCGAAGCCCACCTGGTACATTTCCTCTGTGTCCGGCACATAGAGCAGATGCGTGCCCAGCAGAGCGAGCTTGGCAGCATCGTCGCTTTCCGTCCGAGGGTAGGCAATCAGGTCGGCGGGGCTGTTGAACTGCTTGGGGTTTACGAACAGCGTCACGATCACCCGCTCGGCCCTTTCGAGCGCCTTCCGCACGAGGCTCAGATGCCCGTCGTGCAAGGCTCCCATGGTCGGCACAATACCGATCGTGGCACCCGAGCGACGCCATTGCGCAACGACGCCGCGCAGCTCGCTCACGGTTCGAGCGATCGGCACGCTCATGTGAAGTCACCGGCCTTCAAGGCGTTGACATAGAGATGTTCGACCGCCGGAAAGTGCCGGTTCCGCATATCGGTGGCGTAAGCGGCGATTGCCGCCTCAGCCTGCTCACCGAGCTCGGCATAGCGTTTGACGAACTTCGGCCGAAATGAGGTGAAGAGCCCGAGCATATCGTGGCTCACCAGAATCTGGCCGTCGCAAGCTGGCGAGGCACCGATGCCGATGGTGGGTATGTCGATATCGGCGGTTATCTGCCGTGCAAGCTGCTCCGGTATCTTTTCCAGCACCAAGGAGAAGGCGCCAGCTTCAGTTACCGCCCTGGCGTCGCGCCTGATCCGCTCTGCATCGGCTCCCCGGCCCTGCACACGATAGCCTCCAAACGTGTTTACCGCCTGCGGCGTCAGGCCCACATGGGCCATGACAGGTACGCCGCGCGCGGTAAGGAAGCGGATGGTTTCCGCGATGGTCTCGCCGCCCTCGATCTTTACCGCTGAACAACCGGTCTCACCCATCACGCGCGCAGCGTTGCCGAAAGCGTGCTCTGGGCTTTCCTCGTAGGAACCGAAGGGCAGGTCGACGACCATCAGCGCGTGTTCAAGGCCGCGGCGAACGGCCTGTCCGTGCATGATCATCATGTCGAGCGTGACCCCCAGCGTCGACGACAGGCCGTGCAGCACCATGCCGACGCTGTCGCCGACAAGAACGATGTCGCAGTGGCGATCGAGCAGCCTCGCGACCGGCGTGGTGTAGGCCGTCAAGCATACAAGTGGCGTCTGGCCTTTTCGCGATCGAATATCTGGAGGAGTCATCCCTTTTATCTCACCAGCCGCGCTCAACCGAGGCCCCTTCCCTTACGTTACCAACAGCGGGTGTCGCGTTTGGCATATTTTTGTGCGACTGCGAAGAGCTAAAAACAGCGCTTGAGTACTCCGGTGTTGACGTGCTGGCTTCCAAGGTTACATTCAATCGATTAAGGCGCTCCGTTGGGCCAACCCGCTTTCGCAAACATGGATCCTCAGACAAGAAGAACCAAGAAAGGCAAAGCCGCCGTCAAAGCTGACGAAGCCAAAGTGGACCTGACTGCCGTCGTGGTCGCCGTAAACGACAGTGAGCCCTGTGTCCTCACAGTCGGTCATGCGGACACCCTCCCTTCTGGACCTTTTGCCCTTGAGCATCGATCACTGCAGTCGGGTTTGAGGGGGTGGGTGGAGCAGCAGACCGGCCATGCACTTGGATACATCGAGCAACTCTACACCTTCGCCGATCGCGATCGCATCGGCACTGAGCGCCACCAGCGCGTCATCTCAATCAGCTATCTCGCATTGACCAGGAAGGAACAGGCAACGAACTCGGCCGCGTGCGGCTGGCAAAGTTGGTACGAATATTTTCCCTGGGAGGACCACCGCTTCGGCACGCCGCCTGTGCTGCTCGATAGATTGCGGCCCCGCCTGATTGAGTGGGCCGGCGGCGCCAGCGAGCCGACCACTCAACGCGAGCGCCGGCAGCGCGCTGCGATAGCCTTCGGCTTCGACGACCGCCATTGGAACGAGGAACTCACGCTCCAACGCTACGAGTTGCTCTATGAAGCTGCTCTGATTGAGGAGGCCGGTGGCGGCAGGGACGCGATTGCGGCCGCGGCTGGCAAACCAATGGTCGCTGACCACCGTCGTATTCTGGCAACCGGGATCGCGCGGCTGCGTTCGAAGATCAAATACCGGCCGGTCGTGTTCGAGCTTATGCGGCCTTCCTTCACGCTGCTGCAACTGCAGCGAACCGTGGAAGCTTTGGCTGGCAGGCTGATCAACAAGCCGAACTTCCGGAGATTGGTCGAGCAGCAGGAACTTGTTGAGGAGACCGGGGAGACCTCCCTCGACACGGGCGGCCGACCGGCGAAGCTTTATCGCTTCCGGCATGCCGTCCTCGACGACAGGGCTATCGCCGGGACAAAATTACCGCTGGCGCGGGCTTGACATACTTATAGTCAAGGTAGATATATTCCCTTATTGTCAAACCGAATATAATCGAGGCGCCAATGACTGGGGCGTTACCTATGGCTGCGTCCTTGTATGAGCGTGTCCGGCGGGTGATCCCACCCGTTGAATGGCCCGCGTTCGCCGGCGATATTGAAGCCATCTTAGCGCTGAAGCGTGAGCGCAATGCGGTGGTGCTGGCGCACAATTACCAGACGCCCGAAATTTTTCATTGCGTGGCAGACATCGTCGGCGACAGCCTGGCGTTGGCCCACAAGGCGGTGACGGTCGACGCCGACATCATCGTGGTTGCCGGCGTTCATTTCATGGCCGAGACGGCAAAACTGCTCAATCCGAACAAGACCGTGCTCATCCCGGATCTCCGCGCCGGCTGCTCGCTGGCCGAATCGATCACGGCAAACGACGTGCGGCTAATGCGGCTGCGGTATCCGGGGGTCCCCGTTGTTACTTACGTCAACACTTCCGCCGCCGTAAAAGCGGAGTCCGACATCTGCTGCACGTCCGGCAACGCCAAGGCGGTGGTGGAATCGCTTGGCGTGGCGCGTGTGCTGATGCTCCCGGACGAATATCTGGCGAGGAACGTGGCAGCCGATACAGACGTCGAGATCATCGCCTGGAAAGGCCATTGCGAGGTGCATGAGCGCTTCACCGCAGCAGACATCCGGGAACTGCGCGATGCCCATCCAGGCGTCATCGTGCTGGCCCATCCAGAATGCCCACCAGACGTTGTCGCGGAGGCGGAGTTCTCCGGCTCGACCGCGGCGATGTCGGATTATGTCGAGCGTGAGAAACCGAAGCGTGTCGTCCTTCTGACCGAATGTTCGATGAGCGACAACGTCGCGGTCGCGCATCCCGACGTCGAGTTCGTTCGCCCATGCAATCTGTGCCCGCACATGAAGCGCATCAACCTGGCCAACATTCGCGCCGCACTCGAGCAGAACCGGCATGAGGTCCGGATTGATCCCGAAATTGCCGGCCCCGCCCGCCGCGCGGTCGAGCGCATGCTTTCCCTATGAGTCTGGAGGTTCGCGAAATCGCGGGGGCGCCGGTCGTCATCGGCGGCGGCATTGCCGGCCTGATGACGGCGCTTCATCTGGCGCCGGAACCGGTCGTGCTTTTGACCAACGCGCCGCTTGGAACCGGAGCCTGCAGTGAACTTGCCCAGGGCGGTCTTGCGGCAAGTCTCGGGGGCGACGACGGCCCAGATTTTCACCTTTGCGACACGATAGCTGCCGGCGACGGACTCTGCGATGAGGCCACGGTGCGGCGAGTGGTACGAGCTGCACCCGAAGCGATTAGGACGATCCAAAGGTTCGGCGTCGACTTCGACCAGCACCCTGACCGCGCGTTGCGACTTGGGCTCGAGGCGGCACACTCGCGACGGCGGATTGTGCATGCAGCCGGCGACGCCACCGGTCGCGAGTTGGTGCGCGCGCTCGTCGCCGCGGTTCGGCGTACAGCCTCGATCACCATTATCGAAAATGTGGAGGTCCGCCGGCTGGTCGTGCAGGACGGGTCGGTCATCGCCGTGGTCGCAGCAGGACGAGCCGGCGCGCTCGCTCTGCCCACGCGTCGCGCGGTGCTGGCGACCGGCGGCGTCGGCGGGCTGTTTTGCGACACGACAAACCCCGCTGGCTCATGGGGTCACGGGCTGGCGCTCGCCGCATGGGCGGGGGCGGAACTCGCCGACTTGGAATTCATACAGTTCCATCCAACTGCGCTCGACGGTCCGCGCCGGCCGATGCCGCTGGTGAGCGAAGCCGTGCGTGGCGAAGGCGCGGTGCTCATCGATGAGCGAGGAGAGCGCTTCCTCGCCGACACACCTGGCGGTGAACTTGCGCCTCGCGACGTCGTAGCGCGCGCCATTTGGCACCAGCTTGCCGTTGGACGCCGCGTATTCCTGGACGCACGGCAAAGTCTCGGCCCGAGATTTGGCAAGCGTTTTCCAGGCATCGCCGAATTGTGCCGGAGCGCAGGAATCGACCCAGCGACCGACCTGATCCCGGTGCGCCCGGCGGCACATTATCACATGGGCGGCGTCGCCGTAGACAGCGCCGGCCGCAGCTCCATCGAGGGATTGTGGGCCTGCGGTGAGGTGGCCTGTACCGGCCTGCACGGCGCCAACCGCCTGGCCAGCAACTCGCTCACCGAAGCGGCGGTCACCGCGAGCTGGGTTGCCGAAAGCGTTGCCGGCACGTCGTATACCCGGCGACCGCGCAGATGCTCCACATTCGTCCCTCCACGACCAGACGCTTCCGTGGTCCGCCCGATTGTCTCCGCCGCCCTGGGTATCATCCGCGACGGCGAGGCAATGCGCGAAGCGGTGGCGACCCTGCTGCCGATCGCAGCCAATAGTGTCGCTGCCTCTGGTCCGGCTTTGGTCTCACTGATGATCGCCGCGGCGGCCCTGAGGCGGGAAGAGAGTCGAGGCGCGCACTGTCGGTCCGATTTCCCGCTCCACGATGCCAACGTGCGCCCATCACGGCTGACACTGCACAGCGCAATGCGGGCCGCGGCCGCACTCGATTGCCGGGCTACCATACGGAGCACTTGATATGACTTCATTCTCCCCCCTCCCCGCGACCCTGATCGAACCGATTGTGCGCGTTGCGCTCCTCGAAGACCTGGGCAGATCCGGCGACCTGACCACCGATGCGGTTATCCCGTATGATTGCACTGCCACGTTGGTGCTCAAAGCGAGGCAGGCGGGCGTCGTTGCCGGGCTCGATCTGGTCTCGTATGCCTTCCTTCTCGTGGAACCGGCGATCAACATCCAGATCTGGCGCCCTGATGGCAGCGAGGTTGGGGCCGGGGAAACCATTGCAAGATTGTCCGGACCCGCACGAGGCCTGCTCACGGCCGAACGCACGGCCCTCAATTTCTTATGCCGGCTGAGCGGCATTGCCACTGCCACAGCGGCCATGGTTGAGGCCGTGCGCGGTCACAAGGCGAGGATTGTATCGACGCGAAAGACGACGCCCGGGCTGCGGGCATTGGAGAAATACGCCGTGCGCGTCGGCGGCGGTGCCAATCACCGGTTCGGCCTCGATGACGGCGTGCTCATAAAGGACAACCACATCGCGATCGCCGGCGATATGCGCACAGCAATAGAGCGGGCGCGCGCCGCAGCAGGGCATATGGTGAAGGTCGAGGTCGAGGTCGACACGCTGAAGCAGCTCGATGCAGCGCTCGCGATTGGTGTTGACGCGGTGCTGCTCGACAATATGTCGGTCGAGGATCTTGCCCGCGCGGTTTCTATAGTGGATGGCCGTACGATCACCGAGGCGTCCGGTCGGGTGATGCCGAAAACGGCGGCGGCGATTGCGGCGACCGGTGTCGATCTCATCTCCATGGGTTGGCTGACGCACAGCGCCCCGATCCTCGACATCGGCCTGGACATGCCGGACCACCAGAACATCTGCAAGCACTTGAACTGAGGATTACGGCGTGAGGAGCAACATCAGCTCGGCAGGCGTAGGAGGTGCTGGAAAGACGTGCCGCAGCTCGCCTTTAGCGAGTGCGCCCCAAAGCCAAGAAGGCGTACCGGACTAGCAAACAAAGGTTTGACGATGACGATTGGAATGAACTCGGAGTTCGACGTGAACCAGACCATGCAATCGGTCGACGGAACGCCTCCGCGATGGAACCGCAAAGAGGCCGAGGCCATCTACGGCATGCCATTCAACGATCTGCTGTTCCTGGCTCAGACGATCCACCGCCAGAACTTCGATCGAAACCGAGTGCAGCTGTCGCGGCTCCTTAGCATCAAGACCGGCGGGTGCCCCGAAGATTGCGGCTATTGCAGCCAGTCTGCGCATTACGAAACCGGTGTGAAGGCGTCGAAGCTGGTGGACGTCAAGCATGTCATCGACGAAGCGGCCAAGGCGCGTGATGGCGGCGCAACGCGCTATTGCATGGGCGCGGCGTGGCGAAGTCCCAAGGAGCGCGACATGGACGTTGTGGTCGCCATGATTGAGGGCGTCAAGGCCCTCGGCATGGAGACCTGCATGACGCTCGGCATGCTCGATCTTGAGCAAGCTGCTCGCCTGAAGCAGGCCGGTCTCGACTACTATAACCACAACATCGATACCTCTGAGCGCTACTATGGCGAGGTTATTTCAACCAGGACTTTTGCCGACCGGCTGAAAACGCTTGGGCACGTGCGCGCGGTTGGGATGAAAGTCTGCTGCGGCGGCATTGTCGGGATGGGAGAAGAAAAGACCGATCGCATCGACATGCTGGTCACGCTCGCGAACCTGCCCGAGCCGCCGGAAAGCGTGCCGATCAACATGCTTATTCCCATCGAAGGCACGCCGCTTGCCGCGGCCGACGCCATCGATCCGATCGATTTCGTCCGCATCGTTGCGCTCGCGCGGGTGATGATGCCGAAATCCTATGTAAGGCTGTCCGCCGGCAGGACGGCGATGAGCGACGAAACGCAGGCGCTGTGCTTCTTTGCCGGCGCCAATTCGATCTTTGTCGGCGACACGCTGCTGACGGCGGGAAATCCCGGCGAGGACAAGGATACCCTTCTGTTCCGGCGCCTCGGCATTGAGCCTATGGAACTCGCCACGCAATGAAGGAGGCAATTCTTGCCCGCTATGACGCAACCTTGCGGGGACTGGGGCGCAAGGACCGGTTGCGGACGCTCGCACCGCGCGCCGGGCTCGACTTCTCGTCGAACGACTATATCGGACTTGCCGCCTCCAAAAGACTGGGCGATGCGGTTTCGACGGCGATTGCGCGGGGCACGCCAGTGGGCGCCACCGGATCGCGGCTGTTGCGCGGCAATGCACCGGAACATGAGCAACTGGAGGCGGACGCAGCGGCATTTTTCGGAGCCGAGCGTGCACTGTTCTTCGGCAGCGGCTATATCGCCAACTTCGCTCTGCTGACGGCCCTGCCGCAGAAAGGCGACCTGCTGGTCCTCGACGAGCTCGCTCATGCCAGCATGCATGAGGGTGCCCAGGCCGGGCGCGCTGAGTTCAAGCTGGCCGCGCACAACGACGTCGACGCTGTCGAGGACGCAATCACCCGCTGGCGCGCCGAAGGCGGCATGGGGCGGGTGTGGATCGCCTTCGAAAGCCTTTACAGCATGGATGGCGACCGTGCGCCGATGGAGAGCCTGGTCGCGCTGGCTGATCGGTACCAGGCATTCATCGTCGTCGATGAAGCGCATGCCACCGGCGTCTGGGGACCGGACGGCCGGGGACTGGCCGCCGCGTATGAAGGCCGCGACAACATCGTCACGCTCCACACATGCGGCAAGGCGCTTGGCGCATCCGGCGCGCTCGTTACCGGACCGCGAACACTGTGCGACTATCTTATCAACCGGTGCCGGCCATTCATCTATGCGACCGCACCATCGCCGCTGATGGCAGTCGCGGCACGTGAGGCGCTGACTATTCTGTCTGACGAGCCTATGCGTCGTGCTCAGTTGCACGAGCGTGTCGCTTTCGCGAGCCGGCAATTGGCCGAACGCTGCGGCGTGATGCCCAGCGGCTCGCAGATCCAGCCGCTTGTGATCGGCGATAACAGCCGCACCATGGCGGTGGCGGCAGGACTGCAGGCACGCGGCTTCGACATACGCGGCATTCGCCCGCCGACAGTGCCTGAGGGTACGTCGCGCCTGCGCATTTCGCTGACTCTCAACGTCGACGAAGCCGACATTTCCGCCATGGTCGAGGCTCTCGTCGGAGTGTTGGCCACAGCATGACCAAACGCATCGTCGTCACCGGAACAGACACTGGAATTGGCAAGACAGTGTTTTCGGCCGGACTTGCCGGGCTGCTCGACGGCTTCTACTGGAAGCCGGTGCAATCGGGCCTCAACGAGGAGACCGACAGCGAGGTCGTCGCCCGGCTTTCCGGCTTGCCCGACGGACGCGTGCTGCCCGAAGTCTATCGACTGACGATGCCGCTGTCGCCGCATCGATCAGCCGAAATCGACGGCGTCGCGATCGAGGCCGACGATCTTTCATTTCCGGTCCTGCCGACACCGCTCGTCATCGAAGGCGCCGGCGGGCTGATGGTGCCGCTCAATCGACAGACAAGGTTCATTGACATATTCGAACAATGGCGGCTGCCGGTCATACTGTGCGCCCGCACCGCGCTTGGCACCATCAATCATACGCTGTTGTCGATCGAGGCCCTGAGAGCCCGCTCCATCCCGCTCATCGGCATTGCCTTCATTGGCGAAGAGGTGGCCGATACACAAAGGACAATCGTGGAATTCGGCGGCGTGCCGCAGCTGGGCAGGCTGCCGCACCTCGGTCCGCTGACGGGTGAAACGTTGAGAGATGCAATGATTTCCGGCTTCGACCTGGCCATGATTGCCGGAGGCGACTGATGGCGGAGTCTCGAGTCTGGCATCCGTTCACGCAGCACGCGCTAGAGCCCTCGCTCCCTGAAATCGTGCTGACTGAAGGCGCCTATCTCCACAAGGCCGACGGCTTCCGCATCCTCGATGCGATTTCTTCCTGGTGGGTCGTCACCCATGGCCATCGCCACCCCCGCATCATGAAGGCCATCGAGACGACCGCCTCGAGCCTCGACCAGATCATCTTCGCGGGCTTCACCCACGAGCCGGCCGAACGGCTGGCCGAGGCGCTTGTAGGCATCGCACCCGCCGGCCTCCACCGGGTGTTCTATTCCGACAGTGGCTCGACCTCAGTCGAAGTCGCGCTGAAGATGGCGCTCGGCTATTTCCGTAACATCGGCGCGTCGCGTTCGCGCATCGCCGTCATGGAGCACAGCTATCATGGCGACACCATCGGCACGATGAGCGTCGGCGCCCGTGGCGTCTTCAACGCCGCCTATGAGCCTTTGCTGTTCGAGGTCGACACCATCCCCTTCCCGGCCGCCGGGCGCGAGCAGGAAACGCTGGATCGGTTCGAGGCCGTTAGCCGCGACCGGCGCGCAGCCGCGCTGATCGTCGAGCCGCTGGTGCTTGGCGCCGGCGGCATGCTGATGTATCCGGCCTGGGTTCTTGCCGAATTGAAGAGGATCGCCGAAGCCTCCGGCACGCTCGTGATCGCCGATGAAGTGATGACCGGCTGGGGGCGCACCGGAACCATGTTTGCCTGCGAACAGGCGTCCGTCTCGCCCGACATCTTGTGCACCTCGAAAGGTCTGACCGGTGGTACCATCCCGCTGGCCGCCACGATCGCCACCGATGCCATCTTCCACGCTCACTTTTCGGAGGATCGCAAGAAGACGTTTTTCCATTCGAGCTCCTACACCGCCAATCCGATCGCCTGCGCGGCAGCACTTGCCAATGTCGAGATCTGGCGTGACGAGCCGGTGGCCGAGCGGATCGCGGTCTTGAGCGCGAGGCAGGCCGCGGGGCTGCAACGCTTCCGGGACAATCCATATTTCACCGACTGCCGGACAACCGGCACCATCGCGGCACTCGACCTACGCACCGGCTCAGCCGGTTATCTGGCCGAGATCGGGCCAAAACTGCGCGCTTTTTTCCTTGAGCGCGGCCTGTTGGTGCGCCCGCTCGGCAATGTCCTCTATCTTCTGCCGCCCTATTGCATCACCAGCGACGAATTGGACGGGCTCTATGACGCGATAGAGGAGGCCGGCGAACGCTTCGGCTCGCGGCCATGAACCTATCGTCGCGCGTTCTCGGCTTCGGCCATCATGCGCCGACGCGCAAGGTCGAGAACCCGGAAATCGAAGACCGGCTCGGGCTTGAGCCCGGCTGGATCGAGCGGCGCACCGGAATTCGCTCGCGCTTCTGGGCAACAGACGAAGACACGCTGTCGGGCCTTGCCGCCTCTGCCGGCGACATGGCGCTGACCAATGCCGGTATCGACCGCGGCGACGTCGGTCTACTCTTGCTCGCCACGTCGACGCCCGATCACCTTCTGCCGCCAAGCGCGCCGCTGGTCGCACATCGGCTGGGGCTAGGCCGCGCCGGAGCGATCGACCTGACCGGCGCCTGCGCCGGCTTCATCTATGCGCTGATGTTCGCCGACGGGTTCACCCGCCTGCACGGCAAAGCGAGCCTTGTCATCGCCGCCAACATCCTCAGCCACCGCATCAATTTGGCCGAGCGCGCCAGCGCCGTGCTGTTTGCCGATGCCGCCGGCGCCATGGTGATCAGTCCTTGCGATGACCCGGATCGAGGCATTCTCGGCGCTTCGGTGGATTCCGACGGCTCGCGCTACGGGCTAATCCAGATTCCCGCCGGGGGAAGCAACACTCCGTTCCATGCCGACCTCGACCTCGCGCAGACACGGATGACGATCACTGACGGCCGTGAAGTATTCAGCAAGGCCGTGGAGATGATGACCGCCTGCTCGAGAGATGCGCTCACTGCTGCCCGACTGAGGCCGCAAGACCTCGATCGTTTCGTGCCGCATCAGGCCAATGCGCGCATTTTCGACGCGGTCGGCAGGAACCTCGGCATCGCTGATCACTCGATCGTCAAGACGATCGCCGAATATGGCAACTCTTCCGCCGCGACGATCCCGCTCTCATTGTCGCTGGCCCATCGGGCGCAGCCGTTTCGGCCTGGCGAGAAAGTCCTCTTGGCGGCAGCGGGTGCGGGTCTCAGCGGCGGCGCGCTTGTGGTGGGAATTTAGCAAAGCAATGCTTGCGCACAGGACTGCTCATGAATGAGACTATGAGAATGGCTCAATACGCAAATAGTCGCCGGCAAGCTCCATAGAGCTGGGGTCCGTGCGGTGCTCCGCGATGTCTAAGTATCGACCCGCTTGCTCAAATCGCAGCGCTCATCGAAGGCCAGCAATACCTCATGCAGAGCGAAAATCCCCAACCGCCCGTTTCAAAGACGCTCGCCCCATTTCGAAACAAGGTGTTTCGCTCAATTTGGGCGGCCACCCAGATTTCCAGCCTCGGTTGGCTAGTGCAAACGGTCGCCATCAGTTGGCTTATGGCAACGATTTCAGCGTCCGACCTCATGGTGGCACTCGTCCAGGCCGCATCCACATTGCCGGTGTTCTTCCTCTCAGTTTTCGCCGGAGCCATTGCCGACAACTTCAGCCGCCGGTGGGTGATGTTTGCGGGACACTGCCTGATAGCATCGGCGTCGACGACGCTGATGATTTCTGTGGGTCTGGGATTTGTCAGTCCTTGGCTGATTCTCGGGTTAGGTTTCCTGGCCGGCTGCGGCTTTGCCTTGAATGATCCGGCTTGGCACGCTTCGGTCGGCGATATCCTTCACAAACGCGACATTCCGGCCGCAGTGACGCTTATGTCCGTCGGATACAACATTGTGCGCAGCGTTGGTCCAGCCTTGGGGGGCGTGATCCTGGCCGTCTTTGGGCCGCTGGCCGCTTTCGCCTTGGCTGCGGTGAGTGATCTGGCGCCCATAAGCGCGATATGGCGCACCAAATGGGAGGTCCGCTCTTCGCCTCTCCCTCGTGAGAGAATGACGACGGCAATTCATGACGGAGTGCGCTTTACGGCGATGTCTTTGGAGATCAGGGCAGCGACCGCCCGAGCCGCTCTTTTCGGGTTGGCAAGCATCTCCATTCTGGCGTTGCTCCCCCTCGTCGTCCGGGATCAGTTGAAGAGTGGGCCAATTGTCTACGGTATCTTATTGGCCGGCTTCGGCATGGGTGCTTTCATCGCGGGTATGGGCAACGGCTTCTTGAGGAAGGTCACGTCTCAAAACAGGCTGGTGGCCTTCGCCTCTGTGGCTTGTGCAGTCTGTTGCCTCTCCCTTGCCCTTACATCGTCGCTTCCTGTGGCGGCCATTTCGCTGGCGCTCGGCGGAGCGGGTTGGCTTATCACCTGGACGGGCATTGACGTGTCGGTGCAGTTGGCAAGCCCAAGGTGGGTTGTAGGCCGCACGCTCTCCATTTACTACGCCTTGAGCGCAGGCGGTATGGCTGCTGGCAGCTGGATCTGGGGTTCTGTCGCGCAAAACTATTCCTTGACCTCAGCATTGGAGGGCGCCGCAGGCGCTCTGTTGCTGGTTGCAGCAGCGGGGATCGTGTTGCCGGTCCGTCCCTGGGAAGAAACCGATCAAGAAAGTTCAGTTTTTCATCCGCCGGACGTGGCTCTCGATCTGAAACCCAGAAGTGGCCCTATCGTGGCCAAGGTCGAGTATTTGATATCGGAGGAAAATATCGAGGCCTTTCTGGGCTCCATGCGCACGCGGCGACACGTCCAGAGCCGTGCCGGTGCACGAAACTGGACGCTCCAGCGAAATCTGCAAACACCGTCACTTTGGACGGAGACATTCCGCACCCCCACCTGGATGGACTTTCTCCGCCTAAATCATCGACTCACCGCAGCAGATAAGGAAGTCGCCCAGCATCTCCTGTCACTGCATGAAGGAGAGGTGCCTCCGCAGACAGTGCTTTCGATTGAACGGACGACCGAGGCAATTCGTACCCGTACCTCGACAATCTTTTCTCGTCCTCCAAGATGACGCCATCAAGCTGCTGTCCAGGGACAGGGTGGATCACCGGTGCTTTGCAGAGCACAGCCTCACACCGAGAGCAGCGTGCTCCGGGTTGTGCGCTTTCGCGCGCACCCAGGCGAGATGATGGTGAACGCGGCGTCAAGTGGAAGTCCCCTGCATACGCTTGCGGAGTCTTCTGCGAGAGCCCATGCCGACGAGCGCCAAACAAGGTCTGATGCCTTTCGGCGTCGTGGCCTCAACTCATCGATTCGCGAGAAAAGCATCGAATGCAGCAGCAACGGCGCGAACAACAAAGCGGTGCTCCGGCCGCACGCGGATGAAGCCGTTTTCGACGTCCAGGATCCCCTCCTCAGCCAGCGTCACCAAACTCTCAACTGAATCGAGAAAACGAGCTGGTTCGATTTCGTGGGCGGCACAGATGGTCGGCACGTCGGCCTCCAAATCGCACATCAGTCGCTCGATGATCGCTGCGCGCACCCGGTCATCGTCGGTCAGACGGTGACCCTTTGATGTCGCCAGACGTCCACTTGCGATGTGCCGGGCGTAAGAATCCCGTGTTACTTCGTTCTGAACATACCCCTCGCGGACTCGGCCAATAGCCGACGCGCCGAAGCCGATCACGTTTTGCAAGTATCGGCCGAGTATCCCAGCGAATTACGCCGTAGGCGCCCGGTCTTCTGGCGCTAGCGCAAGTTCGTCGTCCGGCGGAGCGAAATGATCGAGCCCGATCTCCCGGTAGCCAGCGCCAACCAGTGTCTCGGCGACAGTTGCAGCCTGTTCGGCGCGAAGATCGCCGTCCGGTAGACCTGCCTGCTCGATTAGGCGCTGATTCTTTATCACGGAAGGAATATGCGCGTATCCGAACACCGCAAGCCGGTTGGGGCGCATGGCGACCGCAGCCATCGCGGTCTGGATGCAGGACTGCACAGTCTGTTTCGGTAGACCGAAGATGAGGTCGAAGTTGATATGGCCAACGCCATGCCGGCGGAGATTTTGGACTGCAGCGGCCGTCTGCACCTTACTCTGGATCCGATTGATCGCCTTTGCACATCGGGATCAAAGCTCTGCATCCGATGCTCGCGCGGTTGACACCGTTAGCTGCCAGGGCTTCGGCCATTTCCGGTGTGAACGTTCGGGGATCGATCTCCACGGCGATCGCAGCAGTTTTGCTGAAAGCGAAGTGGCGGCGTAGAAATTCCATCAGCGCCAAGTGCTCGGCTGGCCCGATAAGGTGAGGCGTTCCGCCGCCGAAATGCACATCGCTCACCGGCAGCCCTTGCCGCACTTGCTCCGACACCAAACTGATCTCCTGACGCAGCACCGCTAAATAATTAAGGATCGGGCCGTTGCGACGGATGACCGCGGTAGGGAAGCCGCAATACCAGCACATGGATCGGCAAAACGGAATGTGGAAATAGAGCGACACCGATTCGTCGGCCGGGAGGCCCCCCAGCCATTCCTCATAATCGTCAGCACCAACTGCCGCAGAGAAGTCTGGCACAGTCGGATAGATGGTATACCAAGGCGGCCGGGGGTCCCGGTACTTTGTCAGGATTGAGGTGTGCAAGGAGCTGTCATCCCACGTCGCTCATCCATCATTCTTTCGTTGCGCGCTCGTCCTGGTCTCTGACCTAAGTCAGTGCGTCCCGCTTATGTCGCAGTCTCGTTTGGACAGGATGGGGTCAACCACGCCGGGGAGCGCGCGTGCCATGGTTGCGCCTGAGGTGATGGTGCGGTGCCGCATTCAACGTCTGAGTACGTGACGCCAGTGCAGTGTGCTTGAGGCGTCTGCGGAAGAACTTTGCAATGCGAAATTCATGTCCGACGCAACGGACCTGTCAAGCCTCGTTCAGACGCCATCCAGGTCCAGCCAGCGGCCTTCCCTGCCGGCCGAAAAACCATACCGGCTTTAGCCACCGAGACGCTCTAAAGCTGACGTCGGCTCATTTGATGAAAGGAGGACGCCGCTAGGGGGTGCACAAGGTTCCCCGGCTTGACGTCGCTTCGAGCGAAGAGCGGTGTGGCTTGTCGTCAAGCGCCGGGCAGCGTGCCCCCTACCGATATCCCGAAAAGATCGACCAAGATGGCCATGCCGACGCCACACGCGGTCTGGATGAGGCCGACCATGAAAATGCGATTGGCGCGTTCGTAGATGGGGCGCCGCAAGGAACTCATGTCGAGCAGCATGGACAGCGCTCTCATCTGCAGTGCGATGCCGAGCAGGATCGGCACTACGGCGAACAGATCGTAGAGTTGCCATGGCAAGGGGTTCGCGGCCCAATGAGTGAGGAAGCCGAGGGAAAAGGCAAGCAGGATACCCACGGCAGTGATTGTGCCGTTGCGGAAAATGGTCTCGATCGGTTCTTCCTTCGGATCGTGCTCGTCCAAGCGGCTTCCTTTCGTTGCTCTTTCCGTCGAGACTAAGTTCTCGAGAATACTGTTCATCGCCAATTACTCGAGGCGAGCCGTAGGCAGCCGTTTCAGGGTGCGCTCCCTCTCGCTTCCGGCCGCGCAATGTACCTGCACGGCGAACTTACAGCGGCGAAAAGGTGCTGCGGCCACCATGCGACGCCTCGGACGTGCACGCCCTCTGTTCCTGGCGCAGCCCTTGCGGAGCGTACGCGCAGTGATCCTTCTCGGTAGCGGATGGCGCGGCCTCCGTTGCGGTCAGACGGGAAGCCGTCGCTGTTAAACGAGACTGTCACATATCGAACATGGCGAACCGTGTCGCACATTTCTTTTCGCAGTGACCCTCAAAAAAAGTGATTCCAGCGAGACGAAGGCGCGTCGGCCCGATTTTGGTGTCGGCCGCATCTACGCTTCAGGTTGGCATGTCGCTTGCTGCTCTATTCGGAGAGCTGCAGCGGTCCGACCGGAGTGTTTCACATGTAAACGATAATGAATCTCCTAGCAGAAAACACTATTATAAGTACATGTGGCTTTTACGCTGGCTCACCTCTCGTGTCAAGCGCTTTGGCGTCCACATATTGGAGACAACACGCACAAAATTTAGAGGAAAAGCTTGCTCTTTCGCCTCTATCCTTTTTATTCCTTCATGGAGATCTAGACATGTACATCAAGAGTCCTCTTCTCGGCTTAACTGCTCTGATGACCATTTCCGTCGGTCGAGCAGCTGGCGCCGAGCGGGAACCGGCCGAGTACATCAAGATCTGCGACGTCCTCGGCTCGGGATATTCCTATATTCCCAACACCGAGACCTGCCTGCGCATCGGCGGCTATGTCCGTTACGATATCGGCCTGGGTGACGTCCGATCGTATGACAGCGCAAGAACCTCGGACGTGAGAACTGGCGAGGACCAAGGCACTTGGCGAAACAGCACACGCTTCACGTTCAAAACTTGGACCGGCCAGCAGACCGAGCTCGGCGCGTTGACGACCTATACCGAAACCCAGGTGAATTTTGGCAACAGCGCTAACTCGCATGACAGTCCTCAGAACTATGATTTCAACAGCGGCCTCGCACTGGCTTCTGCCTGGGTCGAGCTGGGAGGCCTGCGAGTTGGCAAGGAGGGGTCGGCCTTCGATACGTTTGCAAGCTACGCTGGCAACGTTCTCGATAGTATGCTCGTTCCGTCGGCCGGCTTCGACACCAACGTGGCTCAGTACCACTTCGACGCCGGCAACGGCATTTCGACTGTGATTTCGCTCGAACAAGGATCGGGCTCAGCCGGTACTATCGACAGCTATATTCCGCACGTTGTCGCCGGCTTGAAATACACGCAAGGCTGGGGCTCGATCATCGGCGTCGCGGCTTATGACAGCAATTACGAAGCTTTTGCCGGCAAGATCCGCGTCGACGTCGCTGTCACAAACCAGCTGTCGCTGTTTGGACTCTTCGGCTACGGTTCCAATGCCAGTCTCAACGAGGACTCAAACGGCGCAATTGCCAATCATGGGCGCGGCTCGTACAAAATCTGGAACGGCCAGTGGGCTTTCTGGGCGGGCGCCACCTACGAGTTTGACGAGAAAACTTCGTTCAACCTTCAGGTCTCGGGTGATCAGCTCAAGGATGCTGGTGTGGCTGCAAACGTCGCCTACATGGTCGTTCCCGGCTTCACGGTCACAGCCGAGGTCGATTACGACCACTACGGCAACTCTGGCCTCGGCCCTGCCGAGCCTACCGCCGTCAAGGGCACGAGCAAGCCGAACAGCGTCGGCGGCATTCTCCGCTTACAAGGCTCATTTTGAAATCTCTCCAGTCGCGAGCATGGCAAAGGCACTTGCCTCGACAACGCACGCATGGAGAGCTTCGTTCGCCATCTTGAAGTCTGCATCGACCGTCCACGGCCCATCGTACCAACTAGAAACTGAAAGTTATGAGCCCTGTGTACTACACCTAGCCCTTGACCTGCCCGATGAACCGGCCAGGGGCCGTCAGTTCAAATTCGGGGCCGTTTAGAGGGCAGTGTGAGGCCGTGTTAGGTAAGCGCCACTGCAATGTCGAGGCCGCGACACGCCTGTCGCTTTGGACGGCTGGAATTGCCCTTCGCGGCGCCATTCATTCTCTCAACATTTACGTGATAATGCACGCTGAGTCCGAGCCGCGTGGCAGCACCCATCCTAGGTGTGAGCTTTCGAGAGGTTGTCCATTCGGACCGGACCGAGGAGACTGGAGTTACCACGCTTCAGCATCCATCGGAGGGTCCGAATGAACATCCACAAGAATGCCCGTCTCACACCGCTGCGT
>NZ_RZRV01000024.1:0-87156 GCF_004023085.1 Mesorhizobium sp. M7A.F.Ca.US.010.02.1.1
ACAAACTCCAACTTCCCATCCATCACGCTGGTGTTCCCAAATGGCATCGCGAACCTCCCGGCGCAAAGCACGCCAAACTGTTCGCGATGTCCTCGCACACCTGTTCGCGATGTCTCCGGTCCAAACAGGGGGGAGATAGGCAGCTTCCGCGCTCCGCTCTCCTTGCATGGTGATTGGCGAAAGCCAAGGTGACGTCCGATCTCCCCCCTTGCGGGGGAGATGCCCGGTAGGGCAGAGGGGGTGCTGTCCCGCCGACCTTTACTGGCTACGCCAGTCCCTTAAGCCGGTAAAGCGCCTCCAGCGCTTCCCTTGGCGTCATCTCGTCGGGATTGATGTCGCCGAGCGCGGCACCCAACGCGTCGCCCTTGGCCGGCTTCGCCGCTTCCCGCTTCACCGCCACCGAAAACAGCGGCAGGTCGTCGACCAGCCGGTTGGTCTTGCCGGAAACCTCGCCTTCCTCCAACTGGTGCAGGACTTCCTTGGCCCGGTCGACCACCGCTTCCGGCAGCCCGGCCAGCCGCGCCACCTGCACACCGTAGGAGCGGTCGGCGGCGCCCTTGCCGACCTCGTGCAGGAAGACGACGTCGTTTTCCCATTCCTTGACCCGCATGGTGACGTTGTGGAGCCGCGCCAGCTTGCCGGCCAGCGAGGTCATTTCGTGAAAGTGAGTAGCGAAGATCGCCCGGCAGCGGTTCTTCTCATGCAGATATTCGACCGCCGCCCAGGCGATCGACAGGCCGTCGAAGGTGGCGGTGCCGCGGCCGATCTCGTCGAGGATCACCAGGGCGCGCTCGCCGGCCTGGTTGAGGATTGCCGCCGTCTCGACCATCTCGACCATGAAGGTCGAGCGGCCGCGCGCCAGATCGTCCGAGGCGCCGACACGCGAGAACAGCCGGTCGACGACGCCGATATGGGCCGAGGTCGCTGGCACGAACGAGCCGGTCTGCGCCAGGATGGCGATCAGCGCGTTTTGCCGCAGGAACGTCGACTTGCCGCCCATGTTGGGGCCGGTCAGAAGCCAGATCGCGCCATTCTTGGCGCTGCCCTCCGGCGACAGGTCGCAATCATTGGCGACGAACGGGCCTTCGCCCGAACGGCGCAAGGCCTGCTCGACCACCGGATGCCGGCCCCCCAAAATGTCGAAAGCAAGGCTCGAATCCACCACCGGCCGGCACCAGGCTTCGCTTTCCGAGAGAAGCGCAAGTGCCGCCGAGACATCGAGCACGGCCAGCGCATCCGCACCGGCGCGGATCTTCTCCGCTTCGCCGACCGCTTCCGCCGTCAGCGCGTCGAAGGCGGCAAGCTCGATGCTGAGCGCCCGGTCGGCGGCGTTGGCGATCTTGGTCTCGAGTTCGGCAAGCTCGGTCGTCGTGAAGCGCATGGCGTTGGCCATGGTCTGGCGGTGGATGAAGCGAGCCTTGGCGCCGTCGCTGCCGGTCATGATCGCGTGGTGATTGGCGGTCACCTCGATGTAGTAGCCAAGCACATTGTTGTGGCGGATCTTCAGCGAGCGGATGCCTGTCTCGTCGATCAGCGAGCGCTCCAGCCCGGCGATCACTTTGCGCGACTCATCGCGCAGCGCCCGCATCTCGTCGAGATCGGGGTGATAGCCGCCGCGAACGAAGCCGCCGTCACGCTTGAGCAGCGGCAGTTCGTCGCCAAGCGCCTGTGTCAGGTGCTGGGCCAGCGCCTGGGGCAGCGCGTGGATGGCAGCGAGTGCCGCCGTCAATTCCCTGGGCAGGGCGGTCGCGGCAAAGATCTCGGCGATCGCGCCGGCAGCCTCGAAACCGGCGCGCAGCGCGCCAAGGTCGCGCGGGCCGCCCCGGTTGAGCGCCAGCCTGGACAGCGCGCGCGGCATGTCGGCGACGCTCTTCAGGCTCGACCGTACCGCCTGGCACAGCCGCGTTTCGGCACGGAAGAACGAAACCGAGTCCAGCCTGCCGCCGATCGCCACCGGGTCGGTCAGTGGCGCCATCAGCCGGTCGGCGAGCAGCCTTGCGCCGCCGCCCGTCACCGTGCGGTCGATCGCCTTGAACAGCGAGCCTTCGCGGCTACCCGACAGAGTGCGTAAGAGTTCCAGATTGCCGCGCGTGGCCGGATCGATGAACAGGGTCGATCCTTGCTCTTCGCGCTCGGGCCGCGATAGCGGCGGGCGCTCCGCCTTCTGCGTCTTCTCGACATAGGCGATGGCGCCGGAGATCGCCGACAGTTCGGCGCGCGAAAAGGCGCCAAAACTATCCGGTGTCGCCACATCGAAGAAGCGGGCGATGCGTCCCGTGGCCGAGGCCGAATCAAACAGCGACGGCGGCTGCGGGCTGGCGACGCGGCCAAGCACGTCGAACACCGGTTTCAACTCCGGATCGTGGAACACCGGCTCGGCGACGATCAGCTCGCGCGGATCGACGCGGAAAATGTCGGCCAAAAGCCGGTCGGCGGTGGTGTCGGTGACGCGGAAGGCGCCCGTCGAGATATCGATCCAGGCCAGCGCAAAGGAGTGGTCCGCTCCGCCTTTCACCCGCCCCAGCGCCATCAGGAAGCTCGATTCCGACGGCGCCAGCAATTTGTCCTCGGTGATGGTGCCCGGTGTCACCAGCCGCACCACGTCGCGGCGCACCACCGATTTGCCGCCGCGTTTCTTGGCCTCGGCCGGATCCTCGATCTGTTCGCAGACGGCAACGCGGAAACCCTGGCCGATCAGCTTTTGCAGATAATCGTCGGCGGCATGCACCGGCACGCCGCACATCGGAATGTCGAGCCCTTGATACTTGCCGCGTTTGGTCAGCACGATGCCCAACGCCCGGCTCGCCTTCTCGGCATCGTCGAAGAACAGCTCGTAGAAATCGCCCATGCGATAGAACAGCAGCGAATCGGGGTTCGCCGCCTTGATCTCGATGAATTGCTCGATCATCGGCGTGGCGCCGGAGTGGGCGGTCGGCACCGGCGTCATCGCCTCGGGGGCGTCTGGCTCGTTCGGGCTGTGCATGTTCATGCGCGGCACGCTAGCAGATGTGATGATGCGGTTTAATGCCAGAGCTTCGAAAAACAGGGGACGACGGGACGGCAGCTTGTCCGCAATTGCCGATGCGGACGGCGATTCCAGCGCTGGCGGTTTACACGCGGCGGCGCGTGGTCTTAATTCGGTCCGACACAAAGCACCCGCTTCAACGAGGTGCTGCACCGGTGAGGAAATCAAGAACATCATGGCCAGGAAAACCGAGAACAACGGTCCGTCCGTCAGTGCGCAGGAAGCGCTCGAATTCCACGCCATGGGTCGCCCCGGCAAGCTGGAGGTCGTTGCCACCAAGCCGATGGCGACGCAACGCGACCTCAGCCTCGCCTATTCGCCTGGCGTCGCGGTTCCTGTTCTGGCCATCGCCGAAGACCCCTCGCGCGCCTTCGACTACACGACGCGCGGCAATATGGTCGCCGTCATCTCCAACGGCACCGCCATTCTCGGCCTTGGCAATCTCGGCGCGCTGGCCTCCAAGCCGGTGATGGAGGGCAAGGCGGTGCTGTTCAAGCGCTTCGCCGATGTCGATTCCATCGACCTCGAGGTCGATACCGAGGACGCCGACGAGTTCATCAACTGTGTGCGTTTCCTCGGGCCCTCTTTCGGCGGCATCAATCTCGAGGACATCAAGGCGCCGGAATGCTTCATCATCGAGCAGCGCCTGCGCGAATTGATGGACATCCCGGTCTTCCATGACGACCAGCACGGCACTGCGATCATCTCGGCCGCCGGCCTGATCAACGCGCTGGAAATCACCGGCCGCGACATGAAGACCACAAAAATGATCTGCAACGGCGCTGGCGCCGCCGGCATCGCCTGTATCGAGCTGATGAAGGCGATGGGTTTTGCCCCCGAAAACATCACTTTGTGCGACACCAAGGGTGTGGTGTTCCAGGGCCGCACCGAAGGCATGAACCAGTGGAAGTCGGCGCATGCGGTCAAGACCGAGGCGCGCAGCCTCGCCGAGGCGCTCGACGGCGCCGACGTCTTCCTCGGCCTCTCCGCCAAGGGCGCGCTGACCACCGCCATGGTGCAGTCGATGGCCAAGAACCCGATCATCTTCGCCATGGCCAATCCCGATCCGGAAATCACGCCGGAGGAGGTCGCCGAAATCCGCACCGACGCCATCATGGCCACAGGGCGTTCTGATTACCCCAATCAGGTCAACAACGTGCTCGGCTTCCCCTACATTTTCCGCGGCGCGCTGGATGTCAGGGCAACCACCATCAATGACGACATGAAGATCGCCGCCGCCCAGGCGCTGGCGGCACTGGCGCGCCAGGACGTGCCCGACGACGTCGCCGCCGCCTATCAGGGCAACCGGCCGAAATTCGGCCCCAACTACATCATCCCGGTGCCGTTCGACCCGCGCCTGATCTCGGCCATCCCGATTGCAGTCGCCAAGGCGGCGATGGACTCAGGCGTCGCCCGCAAGCCGATCCTCGATCTCGACCGTTATGCGCAGGAGCTGTCGGCCCGCCGCGACCCGATCGCCTCGACCCTGCAGCGCATCTACGACCGCGTGCGCCGCCAGCCCAAGCGCATCGTCTTCGCTGAGGGCGAGGAGGAGCAGGTCATGCGTGCCGCCGTCTCCTATGTGAACCAGCGGCTCGGCACCGCCATCCTGCTCGGACGCGACGACGTCATCAAGGAAAACGCCAAGCACGCCGGCATCGACCTCAACAAGCAAGGCATCGAGATCATCAATGCCAGGCTGTCGCGCCGCAACGGCATCTACACCGACTATCTCTACGAGCGCATGCAGCGCAAAGGCTTCCTGTTCCGCGACTGCCAGCGCCTGATCAACAACGACCGCAACCATTTTGCCGCCTGCATGGTGGCGCTGGGTGACGCCGACGGCATCGTCACCGGTGTGACCCGCAACTATTCCACCGCACTCGACGACATCCGCCGCGTCATCGACGCCAAGCCCGGCCACCGCGTCATCGGCGTCTCGATCGTGCTGGCGCGGGGCAAGACCGTGCTCGTCGCCGACACCGCCGTGCACGATATGCCCAATGCCGAGCAGATCGCCGACATCGCCGAGGAGGCCGCAGGCTTTGCCCGCCGCATGGGCTATGAGCCACGCCTTGCCATGCTCGCCTATTCCACCTTCGGCCATCCGCAGGGCGAGCGCTCCGAACGCGTCCAGGAAGCCGTGCGCATCCTCGACAAGCGCCGCGTCGACTTCGAGTATGACGGCGAAATGGCCGCCGACGTCGCCCTCAACGCCCGCGCCATGGCGCAATATCCGTTCATAAGGCTGACCGGCCCGGCCAATGTGTTGATCATGCCGGCGTTCCACTCGGCCTCGATCTCGACCAAGATGCTGCAGGAACTCGGCGGCTCCACGGTCATCGGTCCTCTGCTGGTCGGCCTGAACAAGCCGGTTCAGATCGTGTCGCTCAACGCCAAGGACAGCGACATCGTCAACATGGCGGCGATCGCGGCGTATACGGCGGGGACTTGAGGGGCGAGCCTGAGCGGTGAGGTCGCGAGGCGTTCAGCGCGGCGCGAATACGCGCGCGGCCTCAACGACCTCGTCGACCTGATCCTGCCGAAGCAGGTCGACAGGAATGCGGCCGTCGAGCTGCGCCGAGGGCCGCGTCAGCCACAGCCATGCGAGCCTTGGATTGGTGATCAGCGACAGCACGTCGCGAATGCCTGCAACCGGGCGGCCGTCGACGAACTGCGCCAGCGGGAAGACATGTTTGCGGCCGCCCTTGCGCAAGGCGATGACCTCACCCCGTCTCTGCCAACGGTGCAGGGTCGAGCGGGCGATGCGCAAATGCTCTTCCAGATAGGTCGAGCCGGCGACGCGGCCCGCCCAGTCCTCGATCAGCATCGATTCGAGATCGTCGGACTTTGGCAGCGAGGGGGGCTCGACATCGGTCAACGGGGTCATCGGCGGATTGATCACGCCGGCAATACCGGCTTCGCTGCGGCGCGCGGCTTCCGCCGCCAGCGCGCGCACGAATTTCGAGGCCAGGCCGGGCAGGTCGGCATGGATGGCGTCGATGGCGCGCTGGTGCTTCGGCGACAGCAAGGTGACGGCGGACGCTATGCTGCCGGCGATCTTGCCGACCGAGACCATGGTTGGCTTGTTGATGGCCTCATCATAGTGGGCAAGCGCGCGTTCGACCTCCTCCGCGACCATCTCCGCGAAGTCGTCCTGCCTGAGGGCCTGGATCTGAAATCTGTTCATGCATCTGTCTTCCGGGCCGCGCTCCCCTCAGCTGCGGCCGATTGTTGAATCTCTAGAGCGGAAAGCGGAAATCGCGGCGGCAACGAATCCGGCCGCCCGACAGCATGCTGTCTAGCATTTCTTGACACCCCAACGGACTGAGGGCGCACCGAAATGTCAGTCGCGGGACGTCCGGATTGCGTGTAGGTGCGATGTATGACAGCCGCGCGACGGTGAGAAGCGGTCCGCGCAGCGGACGAAAAGCCAATTGCTTGGCTTTTCGAGCTTCGAACGCCCTGAGCCTGCGAAGGGCAGCGGCGCGACCGGCCGCCTACGGCACAAGCGCCGGGCTTTAAGGTTACAGCAACCCCGCCTGCTCAGCCTCGCGGCGCAAATTCTGCCGCGGCCTGGGGCCGATCTGCTGGATCACCAATCCGGCCGCCAGTGAGCCAAGGTCGCCGCAGGTCTGCAGGTCGCGGCCTTGCGTGTAGCCATGCAGGAACCCGGCGGCATAGAGATCGCCGGCACCTGTCGTGTCGACCAGTTCCTTGATCGCGGTCGCCTTGATGACCACGGTCTCGTCGCCGCGCACGATGACCGAGCCCTTTTCCGAGCGGGTGACGGCGGCGATCCGGCAATCCTTGCGGATCTGCGCCAGCGCTTCGTCGAACGACGATGTCTGGTAGAGCGACTTGATCTCGTGGCTGTTGGCAAAGACGATATCGACCGTGCCCGAACGCATCAGGTCGAGGAACTCGTCTCGGTAGCGGTCGACGCAGAACGAATCCGACAGTGTCATCGACACTTCGCGACCTGCCGCGTGCGCCAGCCTCGCCGTCTGGCGGATTGCTTCCTTGGCGCGCGGCGGGTCCCACAGATAGCCTTCGAAATAGGTGACCTTGGCGCCGGAGGCCTTGTCGGCCTCGACGTCCTCCGGTCCAAGCTCGACGCAGGCGCCGAGATAGGTGTTCATCGAGCGCTCGCCGTCGGGGGTGACGAAGATCATCGAGCGCGCCGTCGGCGGCTCGCCCTTGAGCGGCCTGGTGTCGAAGGCGACGCCCTGCGCATGGATGTCGTGGGCATAGATTTCGCCCAGCGCATCGTTGGAGACCTTGCCGAAGAAGGCGGCGCGGCCGCCGAAACTGGCGACGCCGGCCGCCGTGTTGCCTGCGCTACCGCCGGAGGCTTCGATCGCCGGCCCCATGCGGCTGTAGAGCAGTTCGGCGCGCTTTGTGTCGATGAGGTTCATCGCGCCCTTGATGATGCCGTTGGTCTCGAGGAATTCCTCGTCGCACTGGGCGATGATGTCGACAATGGCATTGCCGATGCAAAGCACGTCATAATCCGGCATCAAAATCTCCGCCAAAAACCCGAGCCGGCTTCTTGCCACGCCGGCCCGGCGCGGGTCTAGCGATTTGAAACCGGTTTGCCTAGGGCGAGACACGCAACTTTGGCGGAACAGGCAAAAGGCGCCTCAGCCGCGAGGCGCTATGACAATTCGACCGTGGCCGAAGCATTTCTTCGCCGCACCGCCTACAAGCCTGGTTCAGCCGATCCCGTTTCGAAGGCGAGCCAGCCCCATGTCTACAAAGAAGATCTCGACAAAGAACGAGCCTGCAAAGAACGACATGACCACCGACCTGGCGCTGCTCGTCGTGCTGGCGGTGCTCTGGGGCGCCTCCTACACCTTCATCAAGATCGGCGTCGAAACCATCCCGCCGGTCACCTTCATTGCCGCCCGCACCCTGATTGCCGGTGGTATCCTGTTCGCCATCCTCCGGTGGCGCGGGCTCGCCATGCCGGGCGATGCGGCAAGCTGGCGCCGCTTCGCCTTCCAGGCCTGCCTCAACAGCGTCATCCCGTTCACCCTCATCGCGGCGGCGGAACGTTCGGTCGATGCCGGCCTCGCCACCATCCTGAATGCCACCTCGCCGATCTTCACCTTCCTCTTGACAGCGCTCATCACCCGCCACGAGCCGGTCACGGTGCGCAAGCTGATTGGCGTCGGCGCCGGCATTGCCGGCATCTGCCTCATCATCGGCACGCAGGCACTGGGTGGCCTCGGTCACGAGTTGTGGGCGCAGTTGGCCATCGTAGCGGCAACAATCTGCTATGCGGGTGCGGCCATTTTCGGCCGTGGTTTCAAGGGCCTCGACCCAATGCTGCCTGCCGCCGGTTCCATGCTGTGCGGCGCCGTCATACTCGTGCCCCTCAGCCTTGTGTTCGACCAGCCATGGACGCTCGCGCCCTCGACCGCATCTATCCTGGCCCTGCTCGGCCTGTCGGTGTTTTCGACGGCGCTGGCCTTCGTCATCTATTTCCGCCTCATCCACACGCTGGGTTCGGTCGGCACCACCTCGCAGGCCTATCTGCGGGTGCCGATCGGCGTCGGCATCGGCGCCCTTTTCCTCGGCGAAAGCCTAGGCTCGACGGCATGGCTGGGCATGGCGTTCGTCGTGGCCGGGGTCGCTGCCATGACCATCCCGATTCGAAAGCCGGCGTTTGCGCGGTAGAGCAATTCCAGGAAAAGTGTGAGCGGTTTTCCCGGGAAAAGCGGATAGCGCTTTCCCTTGGGAATTGCGTCAAAGCAAAGAACCAGCCCGCTTGTGCTCATGGCCTGCGCTGCCTATCTCGGAAGCATCCGCCTTTTAGGCGGCGTCCGCTAACCGGGGTGTGACAAGGTGATTTTCGACGCTGCCCGCACAGCGGCCCTCGAGCTGCTCTCGCCTCCCTTTCGGGCCGTGTTCCTCAAGACATTGGGTCTGACGCTGCTGGCGCTTGTCGCCTTGTGGTTCGGCCTGACCAGCCTCGTCGAGTGGCTGGCGCTGCCGTGGCTGCAGACGCTGTTGCCCGGCATGCCGTCCTGGGCCGGGTGGCTGGGCGGCATCATCGCGGCAATAGCGCTTGCCTTCGGCATGGCGTTGCTCATCGCGCCGGTGACGGCTGTTGTCGCCGGCCTGTTCCTCGACGATATCGCCGAAGTGGTCGAGCGCACCGACTATCCCGGCGATCCGACCGGCCGCGCCATGCCGGCGCTGCGCTCGCTGGTGCTGTCGGCGCGATTCCTCGGCGTCGTCATTCTTGGCAACATCGTCGCGCTGCTGCTTCTCTTGGTGCCGGGCGTCAACATAGCCGCCTTCTTCATCGTCAACGGCTATCTGCTCGGGCGCGAGTTCTTCGAATTCGCCGCCATGCGCTTTCGTAGGGAAGAAGAGGCCAGGGCCTTGCGCAGGCACTATGCCGCCACAGTGTTTCTCGCCGGGCTGCTCATCGCGGCTTTCCTCGCCGTGCCGTTGCTCAACCTGCTGACGCCGCTGTTCGCCGCCGCCATGATGGTGCATCTGCACAAGGCGATCTCGGTGCGGGAAGTGGCTCGCTCCTCGCGCCACTGAGCATTTTCTTCAGAGCAACAGGAATCCGCGTCCGAGCTCGTCGTCCGCTTCGACGATAAACTCAGTCCTGCCACTATAATAGGCGCGGCCGCCGACGCGGGCGATGATCGCCTCGTGCGGGCCAGCCTTTGCAGTCCGCACCACGGCTCCCGAAAAACGCGAGCCGGCAATGCTTTCGAATGTGCGCGTCTGTCCGATCGCGATCTCGCCCTTGGCATGCATGGCCGCCAGCCTTGCGGTGACGCCGGAGCCGGTCGGCGAGCGGTCGACCTCCGCCTCGGCGAAGACGCAGATGTTTTTAGTCACCTCGCTGGAAAACGCATCGCGGCCATCGGTCAGGATGGTGCCATAGAGGAAGGCTAGGTCGGCATGGTCGGGATGCGACAGCGGCAATTCGGCCTTGAGCCTGTCCGTCAGCGCGGTTGCCGCATCGACGAAATCGCGCACCCGGCTTCTGCCGAATTCAAGCCCGAATTGGTGACAATCGGCCAGCGCGTAGAAGGCGCCGCCATAGGCGACGTCGAAGCCGATCGTGCCATGGCCCGCCAGCTCTATCGTCTGCCCGCCGGCGAACAGGAAGGCCGGCACGCTTTCGAACGACACCGCACCGGCCTTGCCGTCCCTGACCTCGACCGAGGCGACGACCAGCCCGCACGGCGCCTCGATATTGACTGTCGTGATTGGTTCCTGTTTCGCCACCAATCCCTCATCTACGGCGTAGCGGCCGAGCGCGACGATGGCGTGGCCGCACATCGTCGAGTAACCCTCATTGTGCATGAACAGCACGGCGAGGTCGGCGCCGGGCAGGTCCGGCTCGACCAGCAAGGCGCCATACATGTCGTAATGGCCGCGCGGCTCGAACATCAGGATTTTCCTGAGATGATCGAGATGGTCGCGCACATAGGCGCGCTTTTCCAGGATCGTGCCCTTGGGAATACCGGGATAGCCGCCGGTGACGATCCTCAGCGGCTCGCCGCCGGTATGCATATCGACCACGGCCAGCGTCATGCGACGGGCTTCGTGAAGAGGGCCTGCAATTTGCCGAACGGCATGGCGGCGCGGGTGAAGCCGAAGGTGCCGTCCTGCTGGATCTCGCGTGCCGCCGTTTCCAGCATGCCATAGGCGAAATTGGTCAGCCACGGCCCGAGCGAGATGCGCTTGACGCCGGCCATGGCGAGGTCGGCGATGGTGAAGCCAGGCTTTGCCATGACATTGACCGGCTTGCTGACCGCCGAGCAGAGCGTGCGGATCATCTCGACGTCGCCGATGCCTGGCGCATAGAGCACGTCGGCGCCGGCCTTCTCGAACGCCTGCAGCCGCTTGATGGTATCGTCGAGGTCGGACTTGCCCCACAGGAAATTCTCGGCCCGCGCCGTGAAGACGAAATCGCGCTTCAGCGCCCGCGCCGCCTCCACCGCCGCCGCAACGCGCTCGACAGCGTGCGCGAAATCATAGATTGGCTTGTCGGGGTCGCCGGTGTGGTCTTCGATCGAGCAGCCGGCAAGACCGGCCGCTTCGGCCGCGAAGATGGTTTCGGCGGCCTGCTCGGCGCTGTCGCCCTTGCCTTTCTCGAGGTCGGCCGAGACCGGCAGGCTGGTCGCCCCCGACACCTCGCGGCAATGGTGGATCATCTGGTCGAAGGTCACCGCGCCGTCCGGCAAGCCGCGCGAAAAGGCAAAGCCGGCGCTGGTTGTCGCCAGCGCCGTGAAGCCGAACGAGCCGAGCAGCTTCGTCGTGCCGATATCCCAGGGATTGGGCATGACGAAGGTCGAGGCATGCAGGTCGCGAAAGATCTTGCCCTTGTCCATAGTAGTTCCCCCATCATGTGCCGTGTGGCTGAGCGGATTTTATCCTGCCCGATTTCGCCGGGCAAACGAATGCGGTTGGTTCAGAAGCGTTTGGCGTTCTCTCCTGCCAATTTGTCCAGCGTGTCGGAATCCTTGATGTAGCGCGATGTCTTTTTGTCCCAGTGATAGGTGACGGAAATCTCGTGGGACTCTGGTCTGGGCGGAGTGTCGTCGCAGCTTTCGCCGTTGAGCACCGTGGCTTCGGTCACCGTCACTTTGATGGCAGCATAGGACTTCCCCTCCGCGATGGCCTGAAAAGCTACATCCTGCTTGCGGCTGTAGGCGCACAGGTTTTCGTCGAACGTATAGATCATGTCGATCAGTTCGAATTTGTCGTCGCGGACCATGATCAGCGGCGTGATCACATAGTTCTGGCTCGAGTTGAAATGCGCGCTCATGGTGATCAGGACGTCATCGTTGGCGCTGACCGAAAGCTTGCCCGGTTCGCGGAAGTAGGTGCCGCGGTCGAGCGCGACATTGACGGCGTCGAGCAATTTTGGCTTGGCCGTGACGTCGTAGAGCGCCAGCACCGCATAGCCTTCGGCGCTGTCGGGAGAGTCACCGAGGTCGAACAGCATGGCCAGCCGGTCCTTGCCGCCGGCCTTGATCGCAAGCACCGCGGCATTGGAAAAGCCCGAAGTTTCGGGCGGCGAACCGCCGCCGTCCGGTCGCTCGATATGTCGCATCTCGATCGGTAACCCGCCCCTGTAGAAGCCGTCCTGGTCCGCGGCGAGATCTGGAATGACCATCCTCGCGAGGTCGAGATAGGTGGCATCCGTGCGGCCGGGCAAAGCACTGCCGAGTTCCGGGAAGCCGACGGCTTGCGCGCCGGCCGCAGTCCACAAAAACGGCAGCAGCGTCAAGGTAAGGAAGAAGCGGAACAGGGCGGGTTTCATGCGTGGCCTCGAATTGGCGGGGCCAAGCTAGCACGGACGATCGAGGCGTACAGCCGCGGGCTGCAGATCAGCTTAGTGGATCGGCACCAGCCCGGCCAGCTCGCGCATGTCGTCGAACAGGATGCCGCCGGCCTGGATCAGGCCAGCGCGGTCGGAATAGGGATCGGCATGATAGGAAAACACCCGCATGCCGGCGGCGATCCCGGCCTGCGTGCCGGCGACGCTGTCCTCGATGACGATGCAGTCGGCGGGCGCGAAGCCCATGGTCTTGACCGCATGCAGGAACAGGTCCGGGAACGGCTTGCCACGGCTGACCATGGTCGAGGAAAACATCGCGTGTTCGAACAGCGGCAACAGCCCGGTCTGGCCGAGCGTGATGTGCATCTTCGACACTCGGGCCGAGGTGGCGACGCAATAGGCGATACCGGCTGAACGCACGGCTTCGACGAACTCGCGGACGTAGGGGATCGCTTCGACGCCGTGGGCAAACAGATCCGGCAGGCCGGCGTTCCAGCGATCGACGAAATCGACGCCGAGCCTGACGCTGGTCTCTGCTTCGATCTCTTTCTGCACCGACGCCATGCTGCGGCCGGAGAAATTCTTGCGGCAATATTCGAAGCTTGTCGGATAGCCGGCAGCGGTCAGCCATTCGGCGAGGCGCCGATTGGCGAGGTTCTCGGTGTCGACCAGGATCCCGTCGCAGTCGAAGATGACAAGTTTAGGCAGTTCAGGCATCAGGCGGTGCCGGTCGACCCGAACCCGCCCGCGCCGCGCGCCGTGCCGCCAGCTAGGTTGCGCTCTTCCACGGCGGCTTGCGTCACCGCGGCAAAAACGATCTGGGCGATGCGCATGCCGCGCGTCACCGCGAAGTCCTCGTCGCCGAGATTGATCAGCAGCACCTTCACCTCGCCGCGATAATCGCTGTCGATGGTGCCGGGCGTGTTGAGGACAGTCAGGCCGTGCTTGAAAGCAAGTCCGGAGCGCGGCCGCACCTGGCCCTCCATGCCTTCCGGAATTTCCAGGATCAGCCCGGTCGGCACCAAAGTACGCTTGCCAGGCAGGATCAGCAGCGGCCGGTCGTCGGGCACGGCGGCGCGCAGATCCATGCCGGCAGCACCGGTGCTTTCATAAGCAGGAAGGGGAAGTCCTTCAGCATGCGGCAACCTGACGAAGCCGACGGTCGGACCGATGACGGAGGGAGTTTGAAGGGCTGCGCGCATAAAATCGATCCTATCGGCGCGAACGGCGATTCGGTCAACTCGACTGTAATTCTATCAACGGCTTTCTTTTGGGCGGCACTGTGACCACCCAACGCTTCGTCATCCACGGGCGAAGCAAGGAGCGAAGCGACGCAGCGCAGAACATAGGATCCATGCCGCGACTTTAAAGCGTTGCTGCGGTGCAGAATTCTGCTCCGCTGCACTCCTCGGCCAAGGTCACGGCATGGATCCTCGGGTCTTCGCGACGGAGCTTCGCTCCTGCTCCGCCCGTGGATGACGAAGTTGGGAGGCTTCAGCTAATCTACCTCAGTTCCATCGGAACGACGGTGGTCTCCTTGATCTCCTCCATCACGAAGGACGCGGACACATCCGACAGCGCCACCTTGGCGATCAGCCGCTGGTAGAGCCGGTCATAGGCCTTCACGTCGGCGACGCGGGCGCGCAAGACATAGTCGAGGTCGCCCGACATGCGGTAGACGCCGGTGATCTCGGGAAAGCCGGTCACTGCCGCGCGGAATTTCTGCAGCCACTCCGGGTCGTGGTTGGACGTGCGGATCAGGATGAAGACGGAAAGGCCAAGTCCGAGCTTTTCGGCATCGACCAGCGCCACGCGGCCGGTGATGACGCCATCCTCCTCCAGCCGCTTCACCCGGCGCCAGCAGGCATTGCGCGACAGCGCCACCCGTTCCGACAGCTGGTCGACCGACAGCGTGCCGTCGCGTTGCAATTCGGCAAGCAATTTCCGGTCGATTTCGTCGATTTCCAACGCCATGTGGGATGTTTGTCCCATCAACGGGTCAAATACAAGGATATTTTGAGACCGATGAACCGGCGAAGCGTGTCAGGATACTCATATCAGGAACTTCAAGCGCTGAAGGGGACCAGCATGTCGGTCGCAAGGATTTTCACCTCTCATCCGGCCAAGGTCGGCGAAACCTATTTCACTCATATGGCCTTTGCCGGCTGGTTCTCGTCGCGGCTGCTGATGGCGGCTGGCGCCGCGCTCGTTCACGCTTTCTTGCCATTTCTGTTTGAGACTACCGCCAGCCGAATCGTTCGTGAGCTTTACGAGCGGACGCACAACAGAGGCACACACGCGATCAAGGAGCCTGCGGCTCTTATGGATCGCGCCTAGAGGGCGACAGAAGCGATGTGCCGGTGGGCGGCCTATCTCGGTGAAGCAGTCTTTCTCGAAGACATGCTCACCGCGCCCTGTCACTCGCTGATCGCCCAGAGCCATTGCGCCCAGGAAGCGAAATCGCCGACCAATGGTGACGGTTTTGGCCTTGCCTGGTATGGCGACCGCCCGGAGCCGGGTCTCTACCGAGACATCCTGCCGGCATGGTCGGATCCCAATCTGAAGAGCCTGTGCCGGCAGATCAAATCCGGCCTGTTCCTCGCCCATGTGCGGGCGTCCACCGGCGGCGCCACCAGCCGCATGAATTGCCATCCGTTCATCTCCAGCTCTTGGTCGTTCATGCACAACGGCCAGATCGGCGGCTTCGAAAAAATCCGCCGCGCGCTGGAGAATTCGCTGTCCGACGCTGTCTTCGACCAGCGCGAAGGCACCACCGATTCCGAATTGTTTTTCCTGCTGATGATCGACGAGGGATTGACCGGCGATCCGCAAGGCGCCGTCTCCCGCGCCACCAGCCGCGTGCTCGAAGCCTCGCGCCGCGCCGGCCTCGAACCGGCGCTGAAACTCACCGCCGCCTTCTCCGACGGGCAGGCGCTGCATGCGGTGCGCTACGCCACCGACGCTCACGCACCGACGCTCTACACGTCTGTCCTGCGCAAGGGCGGCGGCCGCTGCATCGTTTCCGAGCCCTTCGACCGCGAGGGCGGCGACTGGCAGGCGATCCCGCCGTCGAGTTTTGTGACGATCACTGGCGATGGCATGGTCATTCGCCCTTTCGCACCCGCATCGGCCAGGCTGGCACTGGCCGTCTAGTTGCAAAAGTGCGGCAACGCCGCGGGACAGCCCCCCTCTGTCCTGCCGGACATCTCCCCCACACGGGGGGAGATTGGCACCTGCGACTGCCGCGCTATTCCTTGCAACGTCCGAGATTGGCGAAAGCTGTCGTGACATCCAATCTCCCCACCTGTGGGGGGAGATGTCCGGCAGGACAGAGGGGGCGCCGTAGAGTGCAGACTTGGACAGTCCAGTCTGCACAATTTCGATCAAACGCAGACAATCCTCGAATGCTCAACTCCATTTGAAGCAGCGCCGCTGTCCGCCATCCGATCAGGCGAACGCGGCCAAGCCGGAGCATTGTCAATGGACCTCGTCTTTTCCTCAACCATCGAGCTGGCCACTGCCATCGCCGCGCGGAAGATCTCCGCCGTCGAGGCACTCGACGCGCATCTGGCGCAGATCGATGCGCACAACGATGCGGTCAACGCCGTCATCTCGCTCGACAGGGAAGGGGCTCGCGAGTGCGCCAAGAAGGCCGACGCGGCCCAGGCGCGCGGCGAGGCCCTCGGCCCGCTGCACGGCGTACCGTTCACGCTGAAGGACATGCACGATACATCCGGCATGAAGACCACGGTCGGCTTTCCGCCTTTTGCCGACTATGTCGCCAAACAGGACAGTCCGGTCGTCGCCCGCTTGCGTGCGGCTGGCGGCGTGCTGATGGCCAAGACCAATGTCGCGACCATGCTTTCGGACTGGCAGTCGAACAATCCGCTGTTTGGTCGCACCAGCAATCCCTGGAATCTCCAGCGCACGGCGGGCGGTTCCAGCGGCGGCGCGGCGGCTGCACTTTGCTCGGGGATGACGCCGTTCGATGTCGGCACCGACATGCAGGACTCAATCCGGCTGCCGGCCAGTTTCTGCGGTGTCTATGGCCTGAAGCCGACGGAGCACCGCGTCTCGCTGGCCGGCGTCTTTCCCGATCCCGGCGGTACTGCGCGCAGCGTGCGGCTGATGTCCTGCCTTGGGCCGCTGGCGCGCAGTGTGGAAGATTTGGCGCTGATCTATCAAATCATTGCCGGTCCTAATGGAAGCGACACCGATCTTGCGCCGGTGCCGGTCGAGGATATGCCAAGCCTCGACCTCAAGACATTGCGCATTGCCTTCGCGCCGTTCTTTCCCGGGTTTCCAGTGGCGGGCGACGTCAGCGCCGCGGTCGAAAGTCTCGCAAGGCAGTTACAATCCGCAGGAGCGGTCGTCGAAGAAGCAAAACTGCCGAAACTCGACCTGCATGACGATCTGGAGCAGGGCGGCGCGCTGATCGGCATGATGCTGGAGGCCGCTCAGCCTGAGCCGCCGGAGGAACCGACACCGGTCTCGCGCTGGTTCGAGGCACTCGCCCGCCGCGACAAATCCATTCTCGCCTGGGACCGGTTTTTCGAGGCCTACGACGCGTTGATCTGCCCGGTCGCCATGACCACCGCCTTCCCGCATTGCGAGCCGGGCACGCCGATCAAGGTCGACGGCAAGGAGCAGAGCTACTGGATGCTGCCGGCCTATGGCGCCGTGTTCAACTACAGCGGCCATCCAGCGCTTTCCATGCCGTGCGGACTGGACAGCACCGGCCTGCCGATCGGCCTGCAACTGGTCGGCAAACGCTGGTCGGAGTCACGGCTGCTCGGCATCGCCAAGGCAATCGAACCACTCACCGGCGGCTTTCGCCGTCCGCCCGCCTATTGAGCGAAGCGCGACAATCCATAAGGGGCAAGTAAGGGGTCGCGCTCGCCGTCGAGGATTTCCCTTGTGGCGAACAGGCCGACGGCCGGCGCCAGCGTGATGCCGGAATGCATGACCGCGACATAGACACCGTCCATGCCCACCGCGCGGCCGATGATCGGAAAGCCGTCGATCGGCGTCGGCCGGTAGCCGACCGTGTGGAAATCGAGTTCCAACCCGTCGCTGTCGCGCAGCATGGCCTTCATGGCCGCAAACAGCGCGTGGGCGGTGGCTTCGGCATTCATACCCGGATCGGCGCCGCCAAAATCCGAGCCGGCGATGATGCGGCCTTCCGCCGTCTGGCGCATGTGCAGCCGCTCGGCCAGAACCAGACCGTTGAGCAGCTTTTTGTAAGGCCGTGAGTGGACGATCAGGCCGGGCGGCGTTTCGATCGGCAGGTTGATCCCGGCGGTCGCGGCGATCTCCGGCGAGCCGACGCCGGCCGCGACCACCACCTCGTCTGATGCAATCAATCCGTGCGAAGTGTCGACACCGGTGATCCTGCCGCCGGTCTGGACCAGGGCCGTCACCGTGCTGGAGATGGTCTTCGCGCCATGTCGCTTCGCGTCTGCCAATAGGGCATGGGCGGCGGCCACGGGCTCTGCGACACCTTCCTCAGCCACATGCAGGGCAAAGTCGGGAAGCTCGGCGAGATTGGGCTCGATGCGCGCGGCACCGGCGCGGTCGACGCGTTCGATGCCGTAGCCCCAGGCGGAATGCTCCGTGGCGTAGATTTCCATGTCGGTGGCCGACAGATCCCAGCACAGGCCACCGCACCAGCTGAGCGGCAGGCCGGGTAGGTCCTGCGCCAGCCGCGACCATTCGGCCATCGCGCGGGTGCGCAGCCGGAAATAGGGCTCCGGATTGCCCCAGCTGGCATTGATCCAGGCAAACGAGTTTGGGGTGGCGATTCCACCGACGGGGCTGTCGGAAATGACCGTGACCTGTGCTCCCGCCTTGCTCAGATGCCAGGCGATGGAGGCGCCGATGATGCCGGCGCCGATGACGATCACTTGTTTCGCCGCAGTCATGCTTGCTCCTCTGCCTCGCCATCCGGAGGGATGTTCGTCCAGTGCCATCCCGGCAGCCGCTTGCCAACATTGCGCAGCGCAAAATATGCGGCAATGCACTGGCCGGAGCCACAGCACGGCTGAGCTGTATGCTCTGACGGTGAGGCGGCGATCAGCAGCTTCCGAGCCGCCGGACCGGTCGACAGCCCGGCACTGCGCTGCTAGAAGCCCGGCCTGTCACACGGAAATCCCAGAGAATGCCCGAAGCAATAGAAGAAGAAGTGGCGCGCCGCCGCACCTTCGCGATCATCGCGCACCCGGACGCCGGCAAGACGACGCTCACCGAAAAGCTGCTGCTGTTCGGCGGCGCTATCCAGCTTGCCGGCGAGGTCAAAGCCAAGAAGGACAAGATCCAGACCCGCTCCGACTGGATGAAGATCGAGCGTGAGCGCGGCATCTCGGTCGTCACCTCGGTGATGACCTTCGAGTATGAAGACAATGTCTTCAACCTGCTCGACACGCCCGGCCACGAGGATTTCGCCGACGACACCTACCGCACGCTGTCGGCGGTCGACTCGGCGGTCATGGTCATCGATGCCGCCAAGGGCATCGAGCCGCGCACACTGAAGCTGTTCGAAGTCTGCCGGCTGCGCGACATTCCGATCATCACCTTCATCAACAAGATGGACCGCGAAAGCCGCGATCCGTTCGAGATTTTGGACGAGATCGAGCAGAAGCTGGCGCTGGATACTGCCCCCGTCACCTGGCCGATCGGCCGCGGCAAGAATTTTGCCGGCACCTATCATCTGGCGCTGAATGCCGTGCGCAGGGGCGACGCGGAGAAAGAACGCACGCCGGTTAATGGTCCCGATTCCAACCGCGTTGCTGGCCTTTTGCCAGAAAACGAACGCGAAGCCTTCATCGAGGAACTGGAGCTCGCGCGGGAAGCGTGCAGACCCCTTGATATAGAAGCCTTCCGAGAGGGCCATCTGACGCCGGTCTATTTCGGCTCGGCGCTGCGCAATTATGGCGTGCGCGACCTGATCGAGGCGCTTGGCGCTTTTGGACCGCCGCCGCGCGCGCAGGAGGCCGACACCCGCAAGGTCGAGGCAACCGAGGAGAAGATGACGTCCTTCGTCTTCAAGATCCAGGCCAACATGGATCCCAACCACCGCGACCGCATTGCCTTCGTCCGCGTCTGTTCGGGCAAGCTCGAGCGCGGCATGAAGGCCAAGCTGGTGCGTACGGGAAAGCCTATGTCGCTGTCGGCGCCGCAATTCTTCTTTGCCCGCACCCGCGTCACCGCCGACGAGGCGTTCGCCGGCGATGTCGTCGGCATTCCCAACCACGGCACGCTGCGTATTGGCGATACGCTGACCGAGGGCGAGGAAATCCTGTTCCGCGGCGTGCCGAATTTCGCACCGGAAATCCTGCGCCGCGTTCGCCTCGGCGACGCGATGAAAGCGAAAAAACTCAAGGAAGCGCTGCACCAGATGGCCGAAGAGGGCGTCGTGCAGCTGTTTTCGCCGGAGGACGGCTCGCCTGCCATCGTCGGCGTCGTCGGCGCCCTGCAGCTCGACGTGTTGAAGGAGCGGCTGAACTTCGAATACACGCTGCCGGTCGAATTCGAGATGTCGCGGTTTTCGGTCTGCCGCTGGATCTCGGCCGACGACAAGGCCGAGGTCCTGCGCTTCATCGAGGCGCATCGCGGCGACATCGCCCGCGACCTCGACAACGATCCGGTGTTCCTGGCCCAGCACGCCTTTTCGCTGAACTACGAAGCGGAACGCTGGAAGGCGATCAAGTTTGCCACGATCAAGGATTATCAGGTCCGCGACAAGGCGGCGTAAGTCGCGCTTTTTCCTTCTCCCCGTTTACGGGGAGAAGATGCCCGAAGGGCGGATGAGGGCGGCGCCAGCGTTGAAGGTTTCGCTCAGCTTTGGCCGCTTCTTCGATCTTGGCGATGTCGATCTTGCCCATCTGCATCATCGCCGACATCACCCGGCCGGCCTTCGCCCGGTCCGCATCCCCGAGCAGCCTGGGCAATTGCTCCGGCACGACCTGCCAGGAAACGCCGAATCTGTCCTTCAGCCAGCTGCAACGGCCGGGTTCGCCACCGCCTTCGGTGAGTTTGCTCCAGAAATGGTCGACTTCAGCCTGCGTCTTGCAGTCGATCGACAGCGACATGGCCTCTGTGAATTTGTATTGGGGGCCGCCATTGAGCGCCTGGAACTGCACGCCGTCGAGTTCGAATGAGGCCACCAACACCTTGCCTTCCTGGGCGTGGCCCTGTGGCCAGCGCGTGACGCTCAACACCTTGGAATTCTTGAAGATCGATACGTAGTGGTTCATGGCCTCTTCGGCCTGGCCGTCGAACCACAGGGAGGTGGTGATCTTTTGCATTGTCTGTCTCCTTGGCATTTCTTTGGGGAAGGGTCAGGCGGCGCCCTTAGCGGCGTCCTGGAGTGAAAAAAGATAGGCGTCGAGCTGGGCGTAGCTGTTGGCCATGCCGCTGGTCATGCCGGTGCCGAGAGCGCCGTCACGGGCTGTTTGCGAAGCGTAGAGCACCGTCTGCGTTAAAAGGGTTTTGCCGGTCTGATCGGTAAAGGTCACCGTTCCGATCGTTTCGCCACCGGTCCAGTCCTCGTCGAACAGTTCGGTTGCGACGATCCGGCTCGGCCGTACGATTTCGCGATAGGCGCCGCTCATACCCATACTGCGACCGTCGCGGTGCTGCCAGACATAACGCGTCGCGCCGCCGACTCTGAGGTCGATCTCGCAGACCGTCAGACGCCAGCCGTCCGGGCCGTGCAGCCAGCCCTTCAGCAGCTCCGGCACCGTCCAGCAGTCGAAGACCATCGGCCGTGGCGCCGCGAAGAGGCGGGTGATCTGGATCTCACGGTCGCTGGGCGTGGTCACTGTCAAGGTGGCGACGGTTGAGCCGGGAAGAATTGTGGTGCTCACGATGATCCTCCTTATGTTGTCCAAGGACGGCCGGCCGGCCGGCGATCCGACACAGGTCCCGATTTTTTCCGGCTATTGGTCTGCCTCGCCGGGAGCTTTTTCGGCTTGCATGGCGCCCAACAGGGCGTCGAGGCGCTGGAAATTGCCTTCCCAGATTTTGCGATAACGCTCCAGCCAGTCATTGGCCTCGGCTAGCGGCTCGGCTTCCAGCCGGCATGGCCGGCGCTGCGCGTCGCGGCCACGAGAGATCAGCCCAGCGTTTTCCAGCACCTTGAGATGCTTGGAAATAGACGGTTGGCTCATCGCGAAGGGTTCGGCGAGCTCCATGACCGAAGCTTCGCCCTGGATGAGCCGCGCAAGGATGGCGCGCCGTGTTGGATCGGCGAGCGCGGCAAAGATAGCGTCCAGCTGGTTCATCTGTCATCCATAGCCAATAAGGTATATACCCATTTGGCTATATACAGATGAATGATCCTCGTCAACCAAGTTGCGCCTTGCGTTCTGGCGCATTGCAAAATTGTGGCCAGACCGGGCTTGCGCGTCTATAACGCCTGCGGTCCGAATTCAGCTCCGCCGCGCCATGCCTGGCTGTGGCCAGCCACCAAGGAAAAAACATGCCTGCCTATCGCTCCCGCACCACCACCCATGGCCGCAACATGGCCGGCGCTCGCGGCCTCTGGCGCGCCACCGGCATGAAGGACTCGGATTTCGGCAAGCCGATCATCGCGGTGGTCAACTCCTTCACCCAGTTCGTGCCGGGCCATGTCCATCTCAAGGATCTCGGCCAGTTGGTCGCGCGCGAGATCGAGAAGGCCGGCGGCGTCGCCAAGGAATTCAACACCATCGCCGTCGACGACGGCATCGCCATGGGCCATGACGGCATGCTCTATTCGCTGCCGTCGCGCGAATTGATCGCCGACTCGGTCGAGTACATGGTCAACGCTCACTGTGCCGACGCCATGGTCTGCATCTCCAATTGCGACAAGATCACGCCCGGCATGCTGATGGCCTCGTTGCGCCTCAACATCCCGACCGTCTTCGTTTCCGGCGGTCCGATGGAAGCCGGCAAGGTGGTTCTGGCCGGCAAGACGCAGGCGCTCGACCTGGTCGATGCCATGGTCGCGGCCGCCGACGACCGAATTTCCGACGAGGACGTCAAGGTCATCGAGCGCTCGGCCTGCCCGACCTGCGGCTCCTGCTCGGGCATGTTCACCGCCAATTCGATGAATTGCTTGACCGAGGCGCTGGGCCTTTCGTTGCCGGGCAATGGCTCGACGCTGGCTACCCACGCCGACCGCAAGCGGCTGTTCGTCGAGGCCGGCCACTTGATCGTCGATCTCGCTCAGCGCTATTACGAGCAGGACGACGAAACCGCGCTGCCGCGCAACATCGCCTCGAAGGGCGCCTTCGAGAACGCTATGACGCTCGACATCGCCATGGGCGGCTCGACCAACACCGTGCTGCACATCCTGGCTGCCGCGCATGAGGGCGAGATTGATTTCGATCAGGACGACATCGACGCGCTGTCGCGCAAGGTGCCGGTGCTGTGCAAGGTTGCTCCAGCCAAGTCCGACGTGCACATGGAAGACGTCCACCGCGCCGGCGGCATCATGGCCATCCTCGGCCAGCTCGACAATGCCGGCCTGCTCAACCGCGACCTGCCGACGGTGCACACGCGAACGCTGGGCGAAGCGCTCGACCATTGGGATATTTCTCGCACGACCAGCCAGAGTGTGCGCGATTTCTTCCTCGCCGCCCCTGGTGGCGTGCCGACACAGGTCGCTTTCAGCCAGGACCGCCGCTGGGACGAACTCGATCTCGACCGCGAGAAAGGCGTCATCCGCTCGACCGAACATCCCTTTTCCAAGGATGGCGGCCTCGCCGTGCTGAAAGGCAATCTGGCGCTCGACGGCTGCATCGTGAAGACGGCCGGCGTCGATGAATCGATCCTGAAGTTCACCGGCCCGGCCCGCGTGTTCGAAAGCCAGGATTCCAGCGTCAAGGCGATCCTGTCGAACGAGATCAAGGCCGGCGATGTGGTCGTCATCCGCTATGAAGGGCCGCGCGGCGGCCCAGGCATGCAGGAAATGCTTTATCCAACCAGCTATCTGAAGTCGAAAGGGCTCGGCAAGGCCTGCGCTCTGGTCACCGACGGCCGCTTCTCCGGCGGCACCTCGGGCCTGTCGATCGGCCACGCATCGCCGGAAGCCGCCGAAGGCGGGCTGATCGGGCTCGTGCAGGAGGGCGATACGATCGAGATCGACATCCCCAACCGCAGCATCCGCCTGGCTGTCGACGATGCCGAACTGGCAGCGCGCCGTGCTGCTATGGAGGCCAGGGGCGCCCTGGCCTGGAAGCCCGAGGAAAAGCGCAAGCGCAAGGTGACGACCGCCTTACGCGCCTATGCCGCGATGGCGACCAGCGCGGCCAAGGGCGCGGTCAGGTTTGTGCCGGAATAAGGTTCGCGCCCAGGCCCCCTCATCCGGCCGCTACGCGGCCACCTTCTCCCCGCAGGGGAGAAGAGGCTGGCGCCGGCGCTGACGATCTCTTCTCCCCTCGGGGAGAAGGTGGCCCGAAGGGCCGGATAAGGGGGGCTGGCTCCAACATCCGGAACACCATCACGGCATCAACTGATACTCATAAAGCTTCTGGTAAAGCCCGCCCTGCTTGAGCAAGGTCTTGTGCGGGCCGCTTTCCACCACCTTGCCGGCTTCGAGCACCACGATCGTGTCTGCCTGGTGCACGGTTGACAGACGGTGCGCGATAACGACCGTCGTGCGGCCTTCCGTCAATTGCTGCAGCGCGTCTCGGAACAGCGCTTCAGATTCGGCGTCGAGCGCGCTGGTCGCTTCGTCCAGAAGCAGGATCTCGGCATTGCGCAGCATGGCGCGTGCTATCGAGATCCGTTGGCGTTGGCCGCCCGATAGCAGGCCGCCATTCTCGCCGACATCCGTCTCGTAGCCTTTCGCCTGCGCGCTGATGAAGTCATGGGCGTTGGCCGCCTTGGCGGCGGCGATCACCTCTTGGTCGGTCGCACCCTCGCGCCCAAGCCGGATGTTGTGCATGATGGTGCCGGCAAACAGGAACGTATCCTGGCTGACATAGGCGATCTTTTCCCGCAGCGACGCCAGCGTCGCATGGGAAATGTCCTGGCCGTCGAACAGCACCTTGCCGCTCTTCGGGTCGTACATGCGCATGATCAGGTTTAGAATCGTCGACTTGCCGCCGCCGGAAGGCCCGACCAGCGCCGTCATCTTGCCGGGCGCAAGCGTCAGATCGAATCTGTCCAGCACCGGCGGCCCGTTCTGATAAGCGAAGTCGACGGCGTCGAACCGGATCTCGCCCGGTCCGGCCAGAAGCGGCTTCGCGTCGGGCTTCTCCACCAGAGTCAGCGGCTGGTCGGCGAGCTCGAACATCATGCGCACGCCGACAATACCGCTTTCCAGCGATATGCGCACGCGCGCAAGGCGCTTTGCCGGCTCATAGGCAAACAGCAGCGCCCCGATGAAGGCCATGATGTTTCCCGGCATCTGGCCGCCCTGCAAGACCAGGAAGCCGCTGACGAAGATGGCCCCGGCAATTGCCAGCCCGGCCAGCGTCTCCATCACCGGGCTTGTCGCAGCCTCCAGCGTCGCGATGTTGTTGGCCCGGTTCTCGACGTCCGACACAGCCTTGTACATGCGGTTGCGCATTGCGCCTTCGAGGTTGAAGGATTTGACGACGCGGACGCCGATTGCCGTTTCCTGCATCACCTGCACGATCTGGCCGACCGAGCGAAACTCCATCGCGGCGAACTTGCGAACACGTTTGAGGATGCGGTTGACCCCGTAGATAGCCAAGGGGCCGACGACGAAGCAGATTATAGACAAGGCTGGCTGCTGCCAGACCATGACTCCTACCAGCACAACCAGCGACAACAGGTCGCGCACATAGGACGTGACAACGAGGTCGAGCACGTTGCGCGCCGCCTGCGCATTGTTGGTCATGCGTGTGATCAGGTCGGACGAGGAGGTCGAATGGTAGAATTCGATGCCTTGCGCCAGGATTCGATCGTAGATCTTGCGCTGGCGATCGGCGATGATGGCGTTGCCGACCCGGCTCATGAAATAAGCCTGGATGAAGTTGGCGAGACCCTTGAGAATGAAGATCGTGGCGACCCCCGCCGCAATCAGGTTGACGCGGTCAATCCGCTTGAAGACCACGAATTCGTCGGTGATCTCTTTGAGAATCCAGGCGCTGGCGCCGGTCGTGGCGGCCACCACAAGCATCGACAAGATCGCGGCGCCGTAGCCAAACCTGTGCTGATAAAAGGATTCCCGGATCAACCTCGCAACGAGGCGCTGGTTTTCCGTCGAGCGGAAGAAACGAAACAAACGGCGGATCCTTGAAACCGGGACAACGAAGGCGGCTTATAGAGGGAGTTGCGGCCGGATGGAACCATCCGCGGCCGCCGCGGACAAACCGCTGTTGCAAGCGGCATCGACGGGATGCGATTTTCAGCCTCGGCTATATCAGATGATTCTTTTGACGGGATGACGACAGATGGATTTCGACCTTATCGTTCGCGGCGGCACGCTGCCTGATGGCAGGGTTGCCGACATAGGCATCAGCGGCGAGACGATCGCGGCGATCGAGCCCATTATGCAGGGTTCCGCGCGAACCGAGGTCGACGCCCGCGGCAATCTGGTCTCGCCGCCCTTCGTCGATCCGCATTTCCACATGGACGCGACGCTCTCATACGGCATTCCACGCATCAACGCGTCGGGTACGCTGCTCGAAGGCATTTCGCTATGGGGCGAGTTGAAGCCGCTTTTGACGCATGAGGCGGTGCGTGATCGCGCATTGGCCTATTGCGACTGGGCGGTGTCGATGGGCCTGCTCGCCATCCGCACCCATGTCGATGTCTGCGATGACAGGCTGCTGGCGGTCGAGGCGCTGCTCGAGGTCAAGAAGACGGTCGCTCCCTATATCGACCTGCAACTGGTCGCTTTCCCGCAGGACGGGTTTTATCGCGCTCCATCTGCGCGTGAAAACACCATTCGCGCGCTCGACATGGGCGTCGACATTGTCGGCGGCATCCCGCATTTCGAGCGCACCATGGCCGACGGCACGCGCTCGGTAACGGAGCTGTGCGAGATCGCGGCCAGGCGCGGCCTGATGGTCGACCTGCATTGCGACGAGACCGACGACCCGCTGTCGCGTCACATCGAACAGCTTGCCTATGAGACGCAGCGCCTTGGTCTGCAAAACAGGGTGGCCGGCTCGCATCTCACATCGATGCATTCGATGGACAATTACTACGTCTCGAAGCTGCTGCCGCTGATCGCCGAGGCCGGCGTCTCGGTCATTCCCAATCCGCTGATCAACATCATGCTGCAGGGCCGCCACGACACCTTCCCGAAGCGCCGCGGCCTGACTCGGGTCAAGGAGATGCTGGCGCTCGGCATTCGCGTCGGCTGGGGCCAGGATTGCGTGCTCGATCCCTGGTATTCGCTTGGCACCGCCGACATGCTCGATGTCGCCTTCATGGGTCTGCACGTTGCTCAGATGTCGAGCCCGGCCGAGATGGCGCGCTGCTTCGACATGGTCACCAACGTCAATGCCGCGATCATGGGCCTCGATCATCTCGGCCTGGCGGTCGGCAAGCGCGCCAGCCTTGTCGTCCTCGATGCCGGCAATCCGGTCGAAGCCCTGCGCTTGCGCGCCGAGCGCCTGTGCGTCATCGCCAGGGGCAAGGTGGTGGCGGAGCGGACGAAGCAGGAAACCAGGCTGTCCATCGACGGAAGGCCGGGAATGGTGAACCGGCGGCACATATCCAGCTAGATACAGCCGATTCCTGGCGCTGGTCTTACCCATTGCCCGAATTCTCCTCGTCAAAGCCGCCGCTTCCGTCTACGACGCGGCTTACTAGGGAGGAATCGGGATCGGCATGACGCAGCCCGTGGCGCAGAATTCGACGATCAGGAATGTGCTTCTGGCCGGCATTCTGCTGATGCTGGCCGGCGACTTCCTGTTTGCGCTGAACGACGCCATGGGCAAGTGGCTGGTCGCCAGCTTCTCCGTCGGTCAGGTGGTGCTGATCCGCTCCATCGGCGCCTTTTTCGTGCTTGGCCCGATGATTGCCCATCAAGGCACGGCCAAGCTGTTTCGCATGGAGCGCTTGGAGCTGCAGCTGCTGCGCGTTGTCATGACCACGCTCGACACCGCGCTCTTTTATGCCGCCGTGGTCTATCTGCCGCTTGCCGATGTCATGAGTTTCTACATGGCCGGGCCGATCTACGTTGCGGCGCTCTCGCACCTCTTGCTTGGCGAAAAGGTCGGTTGGCGCCGCTGGATGGCGATCCTGCTCGGCTTCTGCGGCGTTTTGATCATGCTGAAACCGTCCTCGGCGGCGTTCTCGCTGTCGTCGGGCTTTGCGCTGGTGGGCAGCATCTCCTTCGCCTTCGCCATCATCCTCAACCGCCGGCTGCGCGGCACCAGCGACACCAATCTGGTGACATGGCAGACTATCGGCACGCTGCTGGTCGGGGGTGTGCTGACCATCGGCGCCTGGCAGACGCCGTCGGCGCTCGATCTCGGCGCCATGCTGCTGCTCGGCATCGTCTCCTGCGGCGCGCATCTGATGATCACCAGGGCGCTCAAGCTGGCGCCGGCTTCGACATTGGCGCCGCTGCACTACACGCTGCTGCTGTGGGCGGTGGTGTTCGGACTGGCATTCTTCGGCGACGTGCCAGGCCCGCGCATACTGATCGGCTCGGGCATCGTCGTTCTGGCCGGCCTGTTCATCTTCCACCGCCAGAAAGTGGTCGAGACTGCGGTGCCGCCCGAAAACGTGCCGAAGGGCGTGAATTAGTAGGCTCAGCCCTGACGTATCGCCGCCAGGTGCCGTGAAAACTCCGTCGTCTCCATCAGCGCCTTGCAGCGCGCGAACCGACCGTCGGCATAGGCGCGAAAATCATCGACCGGATTGTTGTTGGCGAGCTGGATCAGCCCCCACAGCGTCCACAACAGGTCGCACATCGCCTTGTAGATGACGATGCGGCCGCGCTCCGCCGGCTTGGCCTCGCCGCCGAAATAGGCGCGCATCATCTCCTCATCCTGCCCCGTGTCGAATTTGCCTTCCACGCTGAGGTCGCCAAGGTCCCAGAGTGGGTCATTCATGCCCGAATACTCCCAGTCGACGATCCACATCCGCTCGCCGGTATCGAGAAAGTTCTCGCACAGCGGATCGCAGTGGCAGGCAACGAGCGGCAGCGGATAGGCGGCCAGCGCCGAGCGCACGCTCTCGGCGTCGCGCACCACGTCATGATAACCGGCGGGCAGGGCGACCTCCTTGGTGGACAGCACCTTGAGGTAATCGTCGATCATCGCGAACAATTCGAAGCGGAAGGGAAACACCGCGCCTGAATCGTGCAGCTTGCGAAAGGCCTCGCCGGCGCGGGCCGGACTGCCCGGACGTGTCCGGAATTTCTCCGGCGACATCGTTTCGGCGCCGGCGATGTAGCGTGTCACCATCACCCCGGTGCCGGGGTCGACATGCAGCACCTCGGGACTGACCCCTGCCTTTGCCGCTTCGCGTGCAGCCACTGCTTCGTTGGCCCGGTTGATGTATTCCTCGGTGCCCTTGCCGGGAATGCGCAGGCAGAAGTCGCCGGCCTTGAAGACGAGGTTGGTGAGGCCGCCCAGCCGTTCCAGCGGCCCGCTGTAGCCGGCCAGCATGGGAATGGCGTCCAGTGCCGCACGCGCCTCGTCAGTCACCATGCCTGCGCCCCCACGCCGTTATTTGTCGCAGCGACGGTTCCACAATTTTCGCGCTTTGGCTATCATCACTGCGAGATCAAAAATTGGCGGACTGGATAAAAGTGGCGGACAGCAAACATCATGGCGCGCTCGGCGCGGCCTACGCGGCAAAGCGGCCCGAAGAGGTGGCCGCACTCTATGATCGCTGGTCGGAAACCTATGACGCCGACATGTCGGCCGCCGGCTATCGCCATCCGACGATCTGCCTTGCCTTGCTGGCCCGCCATCTGCCGCGCGGTTCAGCACCGCTGCTCGATGCCGGGGCCGGCACCGGGCTCATCGGCGAATGGCTTGATATTGCTGGTTACCCGCAAGTCGAGGCACTCGATATTTCACAAGGCATGCTGGATCAGGCGGCCCGCAAGGGCGTCTATTCCGCGCTCCATTGCCTGGCGCTCGGCGGTCATCTGCCCTTTGCCGATGATGCCTATGCCGGGATCATCTCGGCCGGCGTCTTCACCTCGGGCCATGTCGGCGTCGAGGGGCTGGACGAGCTAATCCGCATCTGCCGCCCGGGCGGCGTGATCGTGCTGACGGTCAAGAACACGCTGTGGGATGCCGGCTTTGCCACGCGTGTCGGCGAGATCGAGGCGCAAGGCCTCGTCACCCGCGTCGAGGAAACGCGCCCTTACGTCTCCATGCCGGGCGAAGCCGACACCGTGCCCAGCCGCGGTCTCGCACTGCGCGTGACCTGACCTACGCTTTGACCCTGGCGCCTGCCGGGTCGTACATCGGCTCGAGATGGATCTTGGCCGGTGTCCTCTCCATCGCAACCACCAGTTCATAGTCGCCCGAGACCAGAAAATCGTCGCTCACCCCGTCGGCGTTGCGCACATAGCCGTAGCCGATGGTCTTGCCCAGCGTGTAGCCATAACCACCGCTGCTGAGATAACCGACCGGATCGCCATTGCGCAGTATGGTTTCGCGACCGAGCAGCACGATCTCGGGGTCGTCGACCGTGAAGCCGGCAAAGCGTTTCTTCAGTGCCGCGCCGCTGGTCTTCTCCAGCGCGCGCCGTCCAACGAAATCGGTGTTCTTGCGCAGCTTGACCGCCCAACCGAGCCCGGCTTCCTGCGGCGTGTCGTTGGGGGTGATGTCGGAGCCCCAGGCGCGATAGCCTTTTTCCAGCCTTAGCGATTCCAGCGCCCGATAGCCGACCGGGCGGATGTCATGCTTCTCGCCTGCCGCCAGCAGCGCGTCGAAGACTTCGCCGGTGGCCGCGATCGGCACATGCAGTTCCCAGCCGAGTTCGCCGACATAGGTGACGCGCAGCGCCCGAACCGTGTGGCCGGCGATGGCAATCTCATGCACATGGCCGAACGGGAAGCCGGCATTCGACACGTCGGTTCCGGTCGCCGCCGAGAGCACGTCGCGCGCCCGAGGACCCATCAGCGACAGCGTGCCGAAATCCTCGGTGACGTCGACAAGCCTGGCGTCGAGCCCTTCGCCGATATGATCGCTGATCCATGAGAAATCATGCGTGCGGAAACCTGTGCCGGTGACGATGTAGAATTTCTCCTCGGCCAGCCTCGCCACAGTGAGATCAGCCTCGATACCGCCGCGCGTGTTGAGAAGCTGCGTGTAGGTCAGCCGGCCGACCGGTTTGCTGACGTCGTTGGCGCAGATCCAGTCCAGCGCCTTCAGCGCATCGGGCCCGCTCAACTCGTATTTGGCGAAGGAGGATTGATCGAATATGCCAACCTTTTCGCGCACATGACGGTGTTCGTCGCCGACCGCCGCGAACCAGTTCTGCTGGCCCATCGAATAGATGTCCTGCGGCTCGACGCCTTCGGGCGCGAACCAGTTCGGCCGCTCCCAGCCGAGCTTCGAGCCGAACACAGCATTATGCTGTTTCAGCCTGTCGTAGAGCGGCGAGAGGATACGGGGCCTCCCGCTGGCATACTCCTCATGCGGGAAGCCGATCGTATAGTGCTTGCCATAGGCCTCCAGCGTGCGGTCGCGGACCCACTGACGGTCGCGGTGCAGGTTGGAAAAGCGCCTGATGTCGACCACCCAAAGGTCGAGCGGCGCTTCGCCGTCGACCACCCACTGCGCCAGCACCCAGCCGGCGCCGCCGCCCGAGGCGATGCCGAAGGCGTTGAAGCCGGCGCCGACGAACATGTTGGCACATTCGGGCGCTGTGCCGAGAATGAAATTGCCGTCCGGCGTAAAACTCTCCGGCCCGTTGATCATCTGCTTGACGCCGACGGTTTCCAGCGCCGGCACGCGCGCGATCGCTTGGCTCATGTGCTGCTCGAAATGGTCGTAGTCGTCGTCGAACAGCCTGAACTCCCAATCATTGGGTACGTCGCCGCCGGGGAGACCAGTCGCCCAGGCCTGCGGGTTCGGCTCATAGCCGCCCATCACCAGCCCGCCGACTTCCTCCTTGAAATAGGTGCGTCGGTCAGGGTCGCGGATGGTCGGCGCGTCGGTCGCCAGACCGTCGATCTTCTCGGTGATGATGTACTGGTGCTTCACCGGCTGAAGCGGCACGTTGATGCCGGCCATGGCCCCCACTTGCCGCGCCCATTGGCCCGCACAGTTGACCACCTTGTCGCAGGCGATGTCGCCCTTGCTGGTCTTCACCGCCGTGATGCGGCCGTCCTTCATTTCGAAGCCGGTGACACGGACATCCTCGAACAGTTTGGCGCCATGCATGCGCGCGCCCTTGGCCAGCGACTGCGTGATGTCGGAGGGGCTCGCCTGGCCATCGGTCGGCAGCCAGGAGGCGCCGACGAGATCGCCGGTCTCCAGCAGCGGCCACATTCTTTTCACCTCGTCCGGCGACAGCAATTGCATGTCCATGCCGAAGCTTTTTGCTGTTGTCGCCAGCCTTTTGTACTCCGTCCAGCGGTCGGCATTGGTGGCGAGCCTGAGGCAGCCGGTCATCTTCCAGCCGGTGGCGAGACCGGTCTCGGCCTCCAGTCCCTTGTAGAGGTCGACGGAGTATTTCAGCACGCGGGTGATAGACGCCGACGAGCGCAATTGCCCGACAAGGCCGGCCGCATGCCAGGTCGAACCCGAGGTCAGCTTGCCCTGCTCCAGCAGCACCACGTCAGCCTTATGGTCGCGCGCCAGATGATAGGCCGTCGAACAGCCGATGATGCCGCCGCCGATGACGACGATGGCGGCCTGGCTCGGCAATGTCATGATTTCTGTATCCCGTATTTTGTCCGGTAGTTTTCAAGTGCCGCGTCGAGCCGGACGAGGTTTTCCTCGGTGTAGGCGACGTAGTCGATGCCTGGCGCGTCGAGATAGAGCTCGGAGACCATGCTCCACATCGCCTCGCGCAGCAGCGAGGCGCATTGCATGGCCGCGTGCGAACGGCGGATCGCATCGTCCGGCTCCTTCATGAAGTAGGCTGTCAGGAAGGCGAAGGATTCCTCGTCGCTCATGCCGGCGTTGGAGGCGGCGCCTGCGAGGTCGAACATCGCCGTGTTGAAACCGGCATATTCGAAGTCGATCAGCCACAGCCTGTTGCCGTCATCGAGAATGTTGGCCGGCAGCAGATCATTGTGGCCAAAGACGATCGGCAGCAGCTTCTGCGCGCGCTCCAGTTCGTCGGCCAGTGTCAAAAGGCGCGGCAAGTCGCTGCGCTTGCGGCTCCCGCCCTCTTCAAGCGTGCGCGCATAGTCGCGGATGACATGGAACACCCAGAACATGAAGCCGGCGCCGGAAACGTGATTGGGCATCTCCCGGTGGAAGGCGCGCATCAGAGCCGCGACGCGGCCGAGATTGGCGCGCACGTCTTCCGCCAGATAGGTTTTCGCACCGAGAAATTCCGTTACCAGTATGCCCGGTTCGGCATGGTGGACGGCTGGCGCGAAACCGGCGGCATGCGCCGCCCGCGCGGTCATAACCTCGCGCTCGCGAAAGACATGGTGGAACGGATAGTCCTTGCCGAAGCGCACGACATGTCGTCCGGCCGCGTCCGTGACCACATAATTCGCGTTGCTCAGGCCGCCGGGCAGCGGTGCGATCTCGATGCCACCGGTCCAGCAGGGCAGGGCGCGGATGCGATCTTCGGCGGTCACGGAATCATCCCTGGTTTGCTGGGCTTCGACAAGGCGCCGTGAACAGCGCAACGACGGCGGGGAGAAACGTAAATACTCTCGTCGGTGCGGGACGCCAGGATCGGTATCCCGCACCGCACCGACGAGCCCCTTGGCCAGGTTTTTGAGCCCGGCATCCGCCCCCGCGGATCTGAAAATTCCTTGTACAGGCACGTTCCAAACGGCCTGACCACTGAGTTGCGTCTCTGCCCCCAGTCGCAGATCTGAAGCCTGTTGATGTCTTTGATTTCACGCCCGGGTTGCCCGCTTGTCAATAAAAAGGTGTGACTTTTTTTGGGTATTTTGCCCGAAAGCATAAGGTAGTTCCTTTAAAAGCACTTGAATTACCTTAGAATCGGTCAGGAGCATCAGTTCGGGAAACCAGATGGCCCAGTCCAAACGACACGGCGAGATCCTGCGTCTCCTGCAGGAAGAGGGCACCGTCACCATCGCCAGTCTGGCCGACCGGCTGGGCGTGTCGCTCGAGACAGTGCGCCGCGACGTCAAGCCACTGACTGGTGATGGCTCTGTCCTCAAGATGCATGGCGCCATCGGCCTGCCGTCGATGATCGGCGAAGCGCCGTTCGAGCGGCGTATGCGTGAGAACGCCGACGCCAAGCGCGTCATTGCCCGCATGGTCGCCGCCACCATACGCGACGGCGAATCGATCATGCTCGACACCGGCACGACGACCTCGTTCCTTGCGCGTGAACTGCTTGGCCACCGGCGCCTGACGGTCGTCACCAATTCCTCGGATATTGCCCGCACGCTGGCCACCATCAACGGCAACAAGGTCTATATGGCGGGCGGCGAGCTGCGCAGCGATTCCGGCGCTGCTTTCGGCGCCTCGGCAATCGATTTTGTCAGTCGTTTTTCGGTCAGCCACGCCATCATTTCCACCGGCGGCGTCGACGCGGTGATGGGCGTCATGGATTTTGATCTGGATGAAGCCGAGTTCGCCCGCATGGTGCTGTCGCGCGGCCAGCGGTCCCTGGTCATCACCGATCACTCGAAATTCGGCCGTCTTGGTCTGGTCCAGGTCTGCGGCTTCGACAGCTTTTCCGAACTCGCCACCGATCGCTCGCCGCCGCACGACCTGGCCGCCGCCCTTGCGCAGGCCGGCGCGCGGCTTAGCATCGCCGACGAGGAAGCCGGGTTTTAGCTAAACACCAGCGACTGGTGGGCGCAGACGCCCGCAAAGGTGCCAGCCGATACCGCAAAGGCGATGTTGTGCATCGAACGTGCCGCGTCGCCGGCGGCGTAGACGCCGGGCACGGTCGTCTGCTGCCTGTCATCGACGGTGATTATCGGACCGAGAAGGCCTTCGGTGAAGCCGCAGCCGAGCTGTTCGGCCAGCGGGCTGGCCATGGTGTTGCGCGGCGCGGTGAACATCGCCCTGACGCCGGCCTTTCGGCTATCGTCGAGGTGGACGATCAACCCGCCGGAGCCGTCTTCCCGCAGCTCGGCAACGCTGGTGGGCTCAAACCGCACCTTTCGGCTCTCCAGCGCGCGCATCTGCTCTGTGTCAGGCTCGAACAGGCCGTTGCCGAACAGCGTGACATCGCCCCAATCGGCGATCAATTGCGCCTGATGCAGGGACATCGGGCCGGTTGCGAGCACGCCGAGCGGCCCGCCGGAAACCTCGTAGCCGTGGCAATAGGGGCAGTGCAGCACTTTTCTGCCCCAGAGCTCGGCAAGACCGGCAACCTCCGGCAGGATATCGCGCACCCCGGTGGCCAGCACCAGCCGTGTGGCGCCGAATGTCTCGCCGCCGTCGGTGGCGATTTCGAAATCGCTGCTGTCAGCAGCAACGGCCTTGTCCGCACGCCTGTCGACAACCCTGGCTGTCGGATAGGCCAGCAGCTGCCGCCTTGCGTCATCCAGGATTGCGCCGGGCGCGCGCCCGTCATGTCCGAGGAAGCCGTGCGAATGCTCGGCAAAGCGGTTGCGCGGCTGGCCGGCGTCGATCACCAGCACCTTGCGTCCAGCGCGCGCCACCTGGATGGCGGCGGACAGGCCGGCAAAGCTGCCGCCGACGACGGCAAGATCATACTGCATGGCTGGAGACTCCAATGAGGTCAAAACGGCGGCGGAAATCGGCGGTCAGGTCGGCCAGCGTGATGCGGCTCAGTTTCTCCGCCAGCAGCTTTTCGGCGGCGATGCGAAAATCGTCGAGCACGGCGATCACCGCCTGCTCGACGAGGCAGCCGGGGCTTTCCGGCTCGGTGCTGAACGGCAGCAGCGTCTCGCCAAGCGCTGCGCTGATCTCGGCCAGGGAGATTTTCTCGGGCGCCCGTCCGAGCAGCCAGCCGCCACCGTGCCCGCGTGACGAGGTGACGATGCCGGCATCGCGCAAGCCTGCGATGGTGCGGCGGACCACGACCGGATTGGTGTGGATGAAGGTGGCAAGCTGCTCGGAGGTCAGCGCCTGTTCGGGCTTCTCGGCCATGTGGACGAGAATGTGCAAGGTCGAGGACAGTCGGCTGTTGCGCTTCATGTAACTTAGTTAGTTACGATTGGCGAAGCCGTCAAGTGTTCGCCGGTTGCCACTTCCCAGCATCGCGTCCGCCGTGTTTAGTCCGGCCATGGCTTTCACCATCCGCCAGTTGCAGTTCTTCATCGCCGTCGCCGAGCAAGGCACGGTCTCGGGCGCCGCGCAGAACCTGTCAATCTCGCAATCGTCGGTCACCGAAGCGATCAAGGAGCTCGAAAGCGATCTCGGCGTCGAACTGTTCGAACGCCATCCGCGTGGCCTCAACATCACCCACAAGGGCCACCAGTTCCTGCGCCACGCGACGAAGATTCTCGCGGACGTTTCCGACGCGCGCCGCTCTTTCTCGGGCGAGCAGACGGTGGCGGCCGGCCGGCTGCAGCTCGGCGTCACCTCACTGGTCGCCGGCTATGTGCTGTCGGATCTGCTCGCCCGCTACCGCCGCGCCTATCCCGGTGTCGAGGTCTCTGCCATCGAGGACAATGGCGATTATCTCGAACACCTCCTGATCGGCGGCAAGCTCGACATTGCCGTCATGGTCACCTCCAATTTGCGCGACCGCACCGCGTTGCAGTCGGAAATCCTCGAAGTCTCGGCCTATCGGCTGTGGCTGCCGCTCGGTCATCCGCTCGTCGGCGCCGACATCATCGGCATTGGCGACATTGCCTCCGAAACGCTGATCATGCTGACCGTCGACGAGATCGAGGAGAATACCGGCAAGCTGCTGACGGCGATCGGCGCCAAGCCGCATGTCGCCTTCCGCACCCGTTCCGTGGAGGCCGTGCGCAGTCTGGTCGCCACCGGCGCCGGTGTGGCGCTGCTGCCCGACCTCGTCTACCGGCCCTGGTCGCTGGAAGGCGACCGCATCGAATCGCGCGACATTTCCGGCTCCTTGCCGGTGGTCCAGGTCGGCATGGTCTGGCGGCGCGGCTCCGGTCTGCCGCAGGCGGCGCGCGATTTCATCGGCCTTGCCCAGTCGCAACGGACGGTCCGCCAGCGTCCCTGAGAGATCGACTGCCCACCTATCGGAAAAACCGATATCGCCCTTCTGATAAATGAATTTGCGAAACCGGAGTTTTCAAAGCACTTTCGGTCCAGGGACCAAAGCCGCCATCAGAGCGGCATCAAGCCCAACGGACGAACTGACAGTTTTCAGTCCGCGCGTGACCCCTAGCGAAGACCGAAACCGGCTTTCAGGGTCAGGCGCCTAAATGGGAGATCGACAATGAATTCATTCCTGAAGTCATGCACTGCTCTGACGGTCGCGCTGACCTTTTCCGGTCAGGCCGTCGCCCAGGTCAAGGAACTTGGCAAGGGCGAAGGCCAGGTCAACATCGTTGCCTGGCCGGGCTATATCGAGCGCGGCGAAACCGACAAGGGCTATGACTGGGTGACCTCCTTCGAGAAGGAGACCGGCTGCAAGGTCAACGTCAAGACCGCCAACACCTCCGACGAGATGGTCTCGCTGATGAATGAGGGCGGCTTCGACCTCGTCACCGCTTCAGGCGATGCCTCGCTGCGCCTCGTTGCCGGCAAGCGCGTGCAGCCGATCAACACCGATCTCATCCCGAGCTGGAAGACGGTCGACGAGCGCCTCAAGGACGCGCCGTGGTTCACCGTCGGCGGCGCCCATTACGGCGTTCCTTACCAGTGGGGCCCGAACGTCCTCATGTACAACACCGACGTGTTCAAGGAGGCTCCCAAGAGCTGGAACATCGTCTTCGAGGAAATGAAGCTGCCTGACGGCAAGTCCAACAAGGGCCGCGTCCAAGCCTATGACGGGCCGATCCACATCGCGGATGCCGCCAACTATCTGATGTTCCACAAGCCGGAACTCGGCATCAAGGACCCCTACGAACTGAACGAGGATCAGTACAAGGCTGCGCTGGAATTGCTGCGCGTCCAGCGCACGCTGGTCGGCCGCTATTGGCACGACGCCGCCATTCAGGTCGACGATTTCCAGAACGAAGGCGTCGTCGCTTCCGGCTCGTGGCCGTATCAGGTCAACACGCTGGTCGCCGCAAAGAAGCCGGTCGCGTCCACCATCCCGGAGGAGGGCGCCACCGGTTGGGCCGACACCACGATGATGGAAGCCGATTCGGCCAACCCAAACTGCGCCTATATGTGGATGGAACATTCGCTGTCGCCCAAGGTGCAGGGCGATGTCTCGGCCTGGTTCGGTTCGCTGCCCGTCGTGCCCGCCGCCTGCAAGGGCAACGAGCTTTTGACCGACGAAGGCTGCAAGACCAACGGCTACGAGAATTTCGACAAGATCAAGTTCTGGAAGACGCCGGTGTCGAAATGCACCACCCAGAACGACCAGTGCGTGCCCTACTACCGCTGGGTGTCGGACTATATCGGCGTCATCGGCGGGCGGTGATTTTTCTTACCCTCCCTCTCGTGGGGAGGGTCGACGCATAGCGTCGGGGTGGGGTCGGCTCGGCGTTTTTCGAGGCACCCCCACCCGCGGCTTCGCCGCGACCTCTCCATAAGGGGGGAGGTAGGACGTCGCGCGACATCAGCACACCAAACCGGCAACGGACTGACAGCCCATGACCTCCGCCGTCTCCTTCCAGAAAGCCTCGCGCCATTTCGGCAGCGTGCGCGCCGTCGACGCGGTCGATCTCGATATCGCGCCGGGGAAATTCTTCGCCATGCTCGGGCCGTCCGGTTCCGGCAAGACCACTTGCCTGCGCCTCATCGCCGGCTTCGAGCAGCCGACATCGGGCTCGATCTCGATCTTCGGCGAACGCGCCGAGGGCGTTCCGCCCTATCGCCGCAACGTCAACACCGTGTTTCAGGACTATGCGCTGTTCCCGCATCTGAACGTGCTCGACAACGTCGCCTACGGGCTGATGGTCAAGGGCGTCGGCAAGGCTCAGCGGCACAAGGCGGCGGAAGAGGCGCTGTCACTGGTGCGGCTGCCCGGCTATGGCGCCCGCCGCCCCGGCCAGCTTTCCGGCGGCCAGCGCCAGCGCGTCGCGCTCGCCCGTGCGCTGGTCAACCAGCCAAAGGTGCTGCTGCTCGACGAGCCGCTCGGCGCGCTCGACCTCAAATTGCGCGAGAACATGCAGGAGGAGCTGAAGTCGCTGCAGAAGGCGCTCGGCATCACCTTCGTCTTCGTCACCCACGACCAGGGCGAAGCACTGTCGATGGCCGACCGCGTCGCCGTTTTCAACGACGGCAAGATCATGCAGATCGGCACGCCGGAGGATATCTACCAGCGGCCGAAGACGCGTTTTGTTGCCGATTTTGTCGGCTCATCGAATGTACTGCCACCGGATTTCGTCCAGCGTTATTCCGGCCAGCATCGCTGGGGGAGTCTCCGCCCTGAATCCATTCGCGTCGGCCGCGCGGCCAGCGGGGGCACAAGTGGTGAAGGCGTGTCCGCCCGCCTCGTCTCGACCAACTATCTCGGCGCCACGACAAAACTGGCGCTCGACGCCGACGGCCTTCGACTGCACGCCATCATGCCGGCCGGCACGGCCTTGCCTGGGGAAGGCGAGGCGGTCGTGCTGACTTTCAACCGCGAGCACCTGCATCTGATGGACGAGCCGGCATGATGAAGGTTTGCGCATTGCACCCCCCTCTGTCCTGCCGGACATCTCCCCCGCAAGGGGGGAGATTGGCTGTTACCACTGGCTTCGCCAGCTTCCAACGCTGCAGAGCCGGTGAGGCGGACAAGCTGCTGATCTCCCCCCTTGCGGGGGAGATGTCCGGCAGGACAGAGGGGGGTGTGAAGGATCTCGGCCTCTCATACATCCTCCATGAGTACAGAGCTCCATCATGACGACCGCCGCGCTCAGCTCCAATCCCGCGCCCGCCATCCTGCCGGGCAGCGGCGGCCTGCGTGGCGCGCTGTCGGACCTTTTCTGGCGCAAGCCGAAGGTCCTGCTGTTGCTCATGCTGCTGCCGCCGGTGCTTTGGCTGGGCATCGTCTATATCGGCTCGCTGTTTGCGCTCCTGGCGCAGAGCTTTTTCTCCATCGACGAGTTTTCCGGTCTCATCAACCGTGAGTTCACGCTCAAGACCTATGGTGACCTGTTTCAGGCCGCCAATCTCGATATCATCCTGCGCACGGTGACGATGGCGGCTCTGGTCACGCTGGCCTCGGCCGTCATCGCTTTCCCCATCGCCTACTACGCGGCGCGCTATGCGCGCGGTCGCTGGAAGGCCTTGTTCTATCTCGGCATCATGCTGCCGCTGTGGTCGAGCTATCTGGTCAAGATCTACGCCTGGAAGCTCATCCTGGCCAAGGAAGGCATCCTCACCTGGCTCCTCGCCAAGCTGCATTTGTTGTGGGTGCTCGACGCCTGGCTGTCGCTGCCGATCGTCGGCGGCAATTCGCTGTCGGTATCGTTCACCGGCACCTTCATCGTCTTCGTCTATGTCTGGCTACCGTTCATGATCCTGCCGGTACAGGCGGCGCTCGAGCGCGTGCCCGGCAATCTCGTCGAGGCCTCGTCCGATTTGGGCGCTTCGCCCGGCCAGACCTTCCGCAACGTGCTGTTCCCGCTGGCGCTGCCGGGCATCGTCGCCGGTTCGATCTTCACCTTCTCGCTGACGCTCGGCGACTATATCATTCCGCAGATCATCGGCACCTCGCGGCTGTTCATCGGCCAAGCCGTCTATTCGCAGCAAGGCACCGCCGGCAACATCCCGCTCGCCGCCGCCTTCACCGTGGTGCCGATCGTCATCATGGGCTTCTATCTCTGGGGCGCCAAGCGCATGGGGGCCTTCGATGCGCTCTGATGGTTCCCAGTCGGCGCCGCTCGGCCTGAAGATCGCCGCCGCCTGCGGCCTGCTGTTCCTGCATCTGCCGATCCTGCTGATCTTCGTCTATGCCTTCACCACCGAGGAGAAGAGTTTTGTCTGGCCGCCGCCAGGGCTGACGACGCAATGGTTCGCCGTGACCTGGAACCGGCCGGATGTCTGGCAGGCGCTGTCGCTATCGGTCAGGGTTGCCTCGATCTCGACTGCGATTGCTTTGGTCCTCGGGACGCTCTGTTCGGCGGCGGTGTCGCGGACAAAATTCTTCGGCCGCGAAACCATCTCGCTGCTGGTCATCCTGCCGATCGCGCTGCCCGGCATCATCACCGGCATCGCGCTGCGCTCGGCCTTTTCGCTGGCAGATATCCCGTTCTCGTTCTGGACGATCGTGCTTGGCCACGCCACCTTCTGCGTCGTTGTCGTCTACAACAACGCCGTCGCCCGTTTCCGCCGCACCTCCGGATCGATGATCGAGGCATCGATGGATCTCGGCGCCGACGGTTTCCAGACCTTCCGTCATGTCGTGCTGCCCAACATCGCCACGGCACTGCTTGCCGGCGGCATGCTGGCCTTCGCGCTGTCCTTCGACGAGGTCATCGTCACCACCTTCACCGCCGGACAGCAGCAGACGCTGCCGATCTGGATGCTGGAAGAGCTGATCCGCCCGCGCCAGCGCCCGGTCACCAATGTCGTCGCCATGGTCGTCATGCTGGTGACGCTGCTGCCGATCCTTGCCGCCTATTACCTCACCCGCGACGGCGACCAGATCGCCGGAAGCGGGAAATGAAAAACAGCGAATAGCGAGTAGCGAATAGGGAATTTCGGCGGTCAAACCCTACTCGCTACTCCCTATTCGCTCCTGTTAAGGGAGAAACCTTATGGACACCCAGATGCTGATCGGCTCGAAATTCGAGAAGGGCACCGAAACCGAGGAGCCGATCCTCAATCCAAAGACCGGGGCGACCATCCTCAGCCTGCCCGAGGCCAGCCAGGCACAGATTGAGGCGGCGATCACTGCCGCCGAACAAGCGTTCGTCTTGTGGTCGCGCACCACGCCGGCGCAGCGCTCCGGCTATTTGCTGAAGATCGCCGACCGCATCGAGGCCGATGCCAAGGAATTCGCCACGCTCGAGGCGCTCAATTGCGGCAAGCCGATCAACGCCGTGCTCAATGACGAAATCCCGGCGATCGTCGACTGCTACCGCTTCTTCGCCGGAGCCGTCCGTTCGATGCCGGGCGTCGTCGCCGGCGAATACATTCCCGGCCATACTTCGATGGTCCGCCGCGACGCCATCGGCATCGTCGCTTCCATCGCGCCGTGGAACTATCCGCTGATGATGATGGCCTGGAAGCTGGCGCCGGCGATCGCCGGCGGCAACACCGTCGTCTTCAAACCGTCCGAGCAGACACCGCTGACGGCGCTGAAGCTGGCGAAAATCCTTGCGGACATCTTGCCCGAAGGCGTGGTCAATGTCGTGCTCGGCCGCGGCGACAGCGTCGGCAACACGCTGATCAACCATCCCAAGGTCAACATGATCTCGATCACCGGCGATGTCGCCACCGGCAAGAAGGTGCTGCAGGCAGCTGCCAAGTCGGTCAAGCGCACGCATCTCGAACTCGGCGGCAAGGCGCCGGTCATCGTCTTCGACGACGCCGATCTTGGCGCCGTGGTCAACGGGCTGCGCGCCTTCGGCTATTACAATGCCGGCCAGGACTGCACCGCCGCCTGCCGCATCTACGCCGGCAGGAAGATCTATGACAAGCTCGTCGCCGATCTCTCCTCGGCCGTCTCGACCATCAAGTACAATCGTCCCGACGACACTGAAAACGAGATCGGCCCGCTCATCTCCCGCCGCCAGCGCGACCGCGTCTCCAGCTTCGTCGAGCGCGCCTCGGAACTGAACCACATCGAGATCACCACCGGCGGCAAGCCGGGCGAGGGTTCCGGCTTCTACTACCAGCCGACCGTCGTCGCCGGCGCGCTGCAGGAAGACGAGATCGTCCGCCGCGAAGTGTTCGGCCCGGTCGTCTCGGTTACTCGTTTTTCGGAGGTCGACGAGGCGGTGAACTGGGCCAATGACAGCGACTACGGCCTGGCGTCCTCGGTATGGACCAAGGATGTCTCGCGCGCCATGGCGACGGCCGCCCGCCTGCAATATGGCTGCACATGGATCAACACCCACTTCATGCTGACCAACGAGATGCCGCATGGCGGGCTGAAGCAGTCCGGCTACGGCAAGGATATGTCGCTCTATGCGCTGGAGGACTACACCGCCGTGCGGCATGTGATGGTGGCGCATGGTTGAGAAGTGGTCCGCGTAGCAAACGAAAAGCCAATTGCTTGGCTTTTCGAGCTTCGAACGCCCTGCGCCTGCGAAGGGCCGGGCGTGGCTATTTTCTCTTCTCCCCGTTTTACGGGGAGAAGAGTCGCTACTCCACAACGCGATAAATATTCCATAGGCTGGTGCCCGACACGACATAGGGCTCGATCTCCTTGCCCCATTTCGCGTGCGCGTCGATCTTGCCGATCTTGGCGAAGAACGCCTCCAACTGGGCCAGGCTTTCGACCTGGTGATGGGACTCGACGGTCGCCTCCCGCGCGCCGATAGAACCGGTCATGATCTGGAACTCCAGCTCGGCGAGGCCGACCTGCGAGCCGATCTCGCGTTCCCATTTCTTCAACAGGTCGAGCACGGTCTGCTTGTGCCCGAACTTGGCGTCGATCTGCCATCTGGCGCTGAACATCGTCTTCTCCTCCAGGTTTGCGGCCCAGGCTGCGATTGATCCACCGGCTGTTGGTCTACTCGTCCCAGGCCTGCACGACGGTCTGCCTTGCGATCCGCCCGTCCTTCAGCTCCAGCATCGCCGCGCAGAACACCTTGGTGCCGTCCGGATAGGCGCAGGCCTGGGTGAAGGCGAGACTGTCGCCGTCGGCGATGGTGGTATCGACCTTGTGGGTCATCGCGCGGCTGCAGATGTCGTCCCAGAATGTGGTGATCGCGGCGCGTCCGCGGATCTCGCGCGGCTTGCTCGGCGGGTTGTTGCGGTCGATCACCCGCACCAGCGCGTCTTCGGCATAAAAGCTCGACAGCATCTTGCCGTCACGGATTTCGATGGCCTTCTTGATCGCCGCGCCATCCACTGTTTGAGTCTTGGTCAGCATGTCGTTCTCCATTGGCCCGTCTTCCGGGCGGTTGATGGTCGAAGTGCTGCCCGGCGCTTGTCGCCAGGCAGTGGTTTTTACTGCGACTTCGCCTTGACGGCCGCGAACACGTCGTCGGCCTGCTTCTTGAAGGTCGTCAGATCGACCTGGCTGCCGTTGAGCATCGTCGACCAGTGGCGCACGATCGCGGACATCGCCACCGCCTCCTTGATCTCCTCGTCGCTGGCGCCGTTGAGCCTGGCCGCCTCGGTGTGGAAATAGATGCAATACTGGCACGGGATCTGCGCCGCGACGGCGAGGCCCAGCAGTTCCTTGGTCTTGCCGTCAAGCGCCGTCTTCGGGTTGAGCTGCACGCCCTTGATCTCGGCCCAGGCGCCGGCGACGGCCACATCCGGCAACGTCTTGAACATGTCCGGCACCGAGCCGAGCGTCGCCTCAATGCCCTTGTAGGTCGCCGCCGCGGACGCGTCCTCGGCCTTTGCCGGAGCGATGGCGAACAGCGCGCCCACGCTTGCAGCGATCACAAGCAATTTGAGTGTCCGGTTCGACTTCAGCATTTCCTCCTCCGTTCGCAGCACCTTTTCCGGCGACATCCGCCTGGCCTGCATGGAGAACACTGATACCGCTTACCCGCCTTTGGCCGCTTCCCCCGAAAGCGCCATGGCTCTCATGGCCCGTGCGGGCCAGGGTGCCTGACTGAGAACGCCGCCGCCGCCGCCCGCGACGGCAGGTCCAGCTTGAGCAGTATGTTGGCGACATGGCGCTTGACCGTATGTTCGCTCAGCCTCAATTCGGCGGCGATCGCGGCATTGCTCTTGCCATCGGCGACGAGGCTCACCACCTGGCTTTCGCGCGCCGTCAATGCGGCCGGCTCGGCAGCCTTGGGTTTGGGCCGGCCGGCGGGTTCCAGATGTTGTTCGGACGTCGCATGGACCAGCGCCAGCGGCTCCTCCAACTCGTCGACGCTGACGCGCCCGGCGTCGGTGAAATGCAGGCCCGACCCAGCCGCCAGGTCGGCGATGAGACGCGACGCGATAATGTCGCCGCGCCCGGCATGGGCGGCCAGTTGCATCGCCACCCGCGCCGTCATCCCGACGGGCGGACCGCGCACTTCGATCTCGCCGACATGCGCCCCTTGCGCGCTTGCCACGCCGATTTCCTGCGCCGCCTCGCGCAGCGCCGCCGCGCAGCGTATGGCGCGTGCCGGGCCGTCGAAGCGCGAAATCATCAACTCGCCATGCAGGCCCGCCGAACGCCCGCCATGGCGCCCGACCAGCAGCCGCCAGGTTTCCTGGAAGCGCTGGCTGCGTTCGCTCCACATGCGGTCGCCGAGCCGAGCCGTGTCGTAGATACGTGTCACCAGAAGTGCCGCCAGCACGCGGTCCACTTCGCCCACGGCGCGCTCGCCGGTCAGGAATTCCTCTATCAGGTCGGCCACCCCTTCGACATCGCCGGTCCAGATCGGATGGTCGCGTCCGGGAATCTCGACGAGCCGGGCACCGGGGATCTTCTGTGCAAGGAAGCGGCTGGCATCGGGGTCGACCCGCGCATCGTTGCGGCGATGTATCACGAGCGTCGGCGCGCTGATCACGCTCAGGATATGGCGGATGTCGACGTCGGCGTTCATGCGCGCCAGCGCCGTCGCCGCCGTCGGGCTCGCGGACAATCGTTCGAAACGTGCCCACCACTGGGCGAAATGCGCGTCGTCGACCCGGCTCGGCGCGAAATGGGGCAGCGTGGCGCCGGTGCCCCAGGCTGTCTCCGCCATCTCGATGAAAGCGTCGAGGCGTTCGGGCGACATCACCCATTTGTGGAAATGCGCATAGCCGCCATAGAGCGCCAGAGCTCGCGTCCGCTCCGGATAGGTGGCGGCGAACAGCATCGCCATCGGCGCGCCTTCGGAGGAGCCGAGCAGGGCTGCACGGCCGCTGCCGGCGGCGTCCATAACCGCGCGCACATCGTCCATCCGCGTTTCGAGACTGGGCAGGTTATGCGCGTCGACGCGGTCGGAAAGACCGGTGCCGCGCTTGTCGAACAGGATCAGCCGCGAGAATGCCGAAAGCCGCTTCAAGAGCCTGGTATAGCCCTCGTCTTCCCAGTGCAGGTCGAGGTTGGAAATGAAACCCGGCACGAAGACGAGATCGAACGATCCCTGCCCGACCACCTGATAGGCGATCCGCACATCGCCGCTACGGGCGTATCGCGTCTCGATCGGCCTCACGAGATTTCCACCCCGGCCTGACGATTTCTGGTCGTCAAACCATAGCAGAACAGCGCAGATTGCGGCAGATAACTTTAGCGATGGAGAATATAAGCCGGCGCGGCTTGGCGACTATTCCTGCGAGGCGGCGACATCGGCAGGGGAGGGCTCGAGTCCGAGTTTGAGGTCGGCCGCAGCCGGCGTGATCGGCCGCCTGATCCTGGCGGAGGCGGCCACCACCAACTCGTTGAAGTTCCCGGTGCCGTCGTCCAGCATTTCGAAGAACTGCCGCCGCATCCTCGGCTCCCAGAACTTGTTGATGTGCTCGGCGACGCCGGCAATGCCTTCCTCGCGCGGCTTGGAATGGAAGAAATCGGCGATCTGGTTTGCCATGCGCACCAGCTTCTCGGCGGTGCTCATAATGTGTTCTTCGTCATGCGACATGCTTGGCAACTCCGCAAACCACCCGGTCGGGGTGGGTGAAAATATCAAAATCGTCGCCGCGAACCAGCGCCACCAGCGTCATGCCGGCCTCTTGCGCCGTGCGGATGGCAAGTGCGGTCGGCGCCGAGACGGCGATGATGAAGGCCGAGCCGATAGAAGCCGTCTTCTGCACCATTTCAACCGAAACCCTGGATGTCACCACGACAGCACCGGATGCGCCGTCGATGCGGGCTTTGGCCAGCGCGCCGGCCAGCTTGTCGAGCGCATTGTGACGGCCGACATCTTCGCGCGCCATGACGATGCCCTTGCCAGGTACATAGAAGCCGGCGGCGTGCACGGCTCCGGTCTCGGTGTGCAGCGGCTGCACTTTCGACAGAAGCTTGACCGAACGGACAATGTCGTCGGCATCAAGCGTAAGCTTTGAAGCACCAACCGCATCGACCGAGCGCATTGCTTCCTCGATCGATTCGATGCCGCAGAGCCCGCAGCCGACCGGGCCGGCGAGCCTTCGCCGCCGCGCTTCAAAACGAGTGTTGGCTCGGTCCTTCAGCCGGATCTGGATGTCGATGCCGGCGCCATGGTCCTCGACCTCGATCGCTTCGATCTCATCCGGTAACGAGATGATGCCTTCGGTCAGCGAGAAGCCGAGCGCGAAATCCTCGAAGTCGGCCGGGCTCGCCATCATCACGGCGTGGGTGGTGCCGGCAAAGGAGAACGCCACCGGCGTCTCTTCCGGCACCATGCGGTCGGCAGCAGCCGTGCCGCTGGCGCGATGCGCCAAGCGGGAAATTTGGCTGAGAGGCTGGCGGGTACGCATCAGGTTCGCTTCATCCAAACAGGCGCCAATTCGGGAACATCATGGGCAATGGCTTCAAACGCCTCGTAGTGTCCGTTGCCCATTATCTTGCCGACGATGCTCCGAAGCTTTTCGAAATCCTCTTTGGCAGCATGTCCCTGAATATCACTTAGGAAGCGATCCAGATCGGCGCCTTGCTTCTCACAAAGGCGAAGGAGCATTTCGTAGGCTTCCTTTCGGGTCACCTTTGTTCCTCCATCAAAGTAACTTCGCTCTCGTTCCCTCGAAGGCGAGGTGCCAAGACTACTCCGCCGCTTCCAGCTTCGCGATGCGCCGGCTCTGCTTGGCCTGCTCGTCATAGTCGCGCTGCCATTCCGACGGCCCGTTGGAGGCGCCGACCTGCACCGCCGTCACCTTGTATTCCGGACAGTTCGTCGCCCAGTCGGAGAAGTCGGTGGTGATGACGTTGGCCTGCGTGTCCGGATGATGGAACGTCGTGTAGACCACACCGGGCGACACCCGGTCGGTGATCAGCGCGCGCAGCGTCGTCTCGCCCGAGCGGCTGGTCAGCCGGACCCAGTCGCCGTCGCGCAAGCCCCGGTTCTCGGCATCGTGCGGATGGATCTCAAGCCGGTCCTCCGAGTGCCACATGCTGTTGTCGGTGCGCCTGGTCTGCGCGCCGACATTGTACTGCGACAGGATGCGGCCGGTGGTGAGCAGCAGCGGGAAGCGTGGCCCCGTCCTTTCGTCTGTCGCCACATATTCGGTCCGGATGAACTTGCCCTTGCCGCGCACGAACCCGTCGATGTGCATGATCGGGGTGCCGAGCGGTGCCTTCTCGTTGCAGGGCCATTGCACGGATCCGACACGGTCGAGCAGCTCAAAGGAGACGCCGGCGAAGCTCGGCGTCGTCATCGCGATCTCGTCCATGATCTGCGAGGGATGCTGATAGTTCCAGTCCAGCCCGATCGCGCGGGCAAGTTCCTGCGTCGCCTCCCAATCGGCGTAGCGCGCCTTCGGCTCAAGAACCTTGCGCACCATGTTGATGCGGCGCTCGGCGTTGGTGAAGGTGCCGTCCTTCTCCAGGAAGGTCGAGCCCGGCAGGAAGACATGCGCGTAGTTCGCCGTCTCGTTGAGGAAGAGGTCGTGCACGACGACGCATTCCATCGCGGCAAGGCCGGCGGCGACATGCTTGGTGTCGGGATCGGACTGCAGAATGTCTTCGCCCTGGATGTAGATGCCCTTGAAACTGCCGTCAACGGCGGCGTCCAGCATGTTGGGGATGCGCAGGCCGGGTTCGTCGTCCAGCTTCACGCCCCACAAGGTCTCATAGATATCGCGTACGGCTTCGCCGGAGATGTGGCGATATCCCGGCAGTTCGTGCGGGAACGAGCCCATGTCGCACGAGCCCTGCACGTTGTTCTGGCCGCGCAGCGGGTTCACGCCGACGCCTGGCCGGCCGATATTGCCGGTGGCCATGGCGAGGTTGGCGATAGCCATAACCGTGGTCGAACCCTGGCTGTGTTCGGTGACGCCGAGGCCGTAATAAATCGCGCCGTTGCCGCCCTTGGCATAGAGGCGGGCGGCACCCCGGATCAACTCCGGATCGACGCCGGAAAGCTTGCCGACGGTTTCGGGGCTGTTTTCCGGCAAGGCGACGAACGATGCCCAATCCTGGAACTCCGTCCAGTCGCAGCGTTCGCGGATGAAGGCTTCGTCGAACAGGCCCTCGGTGACGATCACATGCGCCAGCGCCGTCAGCACGGCCACATTGGTGCCGGGCTTCAGCGGCAGGTGGTAATCCGCTTCGATATGGGCCGACTTGACCATCTCGGTGCGGCGCGGATCGAGCACGATCAGCTTGGCGCCCTGGCGCAGCCGCTTCTTCAGCCGCGAGGCGAACACCGGGTGGGCGGAAGCCGGATTGGCGCCGATGATGACGGCGACGTCGGTGAAGTCGACGGAATCGAAATCCTGCGTGCCAGCGGAGGTGCCATAGGTCTGGCCGAGCCCGTAGCCCGTCGGCGAATGGCAGACTCGTGCGCAGGTGTCGACATTGTTGTTGCGGAAACCTTGCCGCACCATCTTCTGGACTAGGTAAGTTTCCTCATTGGTGCAGCGCGAGGAGGTTATGCCGCCGATCGAGGTGCGTCCATACTGGTACTGGATGCGGCGGAATTCCTTGGCCGTATGGGCGATCGCCTCTTCCCAACTCACCTCGCGCCACGGGTCGGTGACCTTTTCCCGGATCATCGGCGACAGGACGCGGTCCTTGTGGGTGGCATAGCCATAGGCGAAACGGCCCTTGACGCAGGAATGGCCGTGGTTCGCCTTGCCCTCCTTATAGGGCATCATGCGAACGACTTCGTCACCCTTCACCTCGGCCTTGAATGAGCAGCCGACGCCGCAATAGGCACAGGTGGTGACGGCGGAGCGCTCCGGCAGGCCCTTGGCAAGCACCGTCTTCTCACGCAGCGCATCGGTTGGACAGGCCTGGACGCAGGCGCCGCAGGACACGCATTCCGAATCGATGAACGCCTCGTGCATCCCCGCCGAAACCCGGGATTCGAAGCCTCGTCCCTCGATGGTCAGCGCGAAGGTGCCCTGCACCTCTTCGCAGGCCCGCACGCAGCGCGAGCAGACGATGCATTGCGAGGCATCATAGGTGAAATAGGGGTTGGACTCGTCGCGGGCGATGTAGTCGACCGCCAGCGAGCCATGGCCGGGCGCCACGCCACCTTCCGGCTTGACGTGGTTGCGACCTTCGATGCCGTAGCGGTTCTCGATCAGGCCGATCGACTTCGCCACTGCATCGAACTCGCTGGCGCCGGTTCCGGCCTGTTCGTTCCAGCCGGTCGGATGGTCGGAGACGTAGAGTTCCATGACGCCTCGGCGAATGGCGTCGAGCCGCTCGGTCTGCGTGCGCACGATCATGCCTTCGCCGACGGGCGTCGTGCAGGACGCCGGCGTGCCGCCACGTCCTTCGATCTCGACAAGGCAGACACGGCACGACCCGAAGGAGTCCAGCATGTCGGTGGCGCAAAGCTTCGGGATCTCGACCCCGCCCTCCATGGCCGCACGCATGATCGAGGTGCCTTCCGGCACGGTGATGCTGCGCCCGTCGACGTTCAGCGTGACCTGCTTCTGCGCCTTCGATTGGGGGGTTCCGTAGTCGATCTCTTCGACGAGGGAGGGGAAGTCGGCCTTGATGTTCATCTGCCAGCTCCTATTCGGCAGCCACGCGCACGGGCGCTGGCTTGAAGTCGTCGGGGAAATGGGTGATCGAGCTCATCACGGGATAGGGCGTGAAGCCGCCCAGCGCGCAGAGCGAACCAAACTTCATCGTGTTGCAGAGATCGGTGACCAGAGCGAGGTTCTTCTCCGGCTCAATGCCCGCAACTATTCTGTCGATGGTCTCAACCCCGCGCGTCGAGCCGATGCGGCAGGGCGTGCATTTGCCACAGCTTTCGATGGCGCAGAACTCCATGGCGAAGCGCGCCTGTTTCAGCATGTCGGCGGTGTCGTCGAACACCACGATGCCGGCATGGCCAATCAGCCCGTCCTTGGCGGCGAAGGCTTCATAATCGAATGGCGTGTCGAACAGCGCGCGCGGGAAATAGGCGCCGAGCGGCCCGCCGACCTGCACGGCCTTGACGGGGCGCCCCGTGGCCGTGCCGCCGCCGATCTCGTCGACGATCTCGCCCAGCGTCATGCCGAAAGCGGCTTCGAACAGACCGGCATATTTGACGTTGCCGGCGATCTGGATCGGGATCGTGCCGCGCGAGCGGCCCATGCCGAAATCCTTGTAGTAGGCCGCACCCTTGTCCATGATGACAGGCACCGAGGCCAGCGAGATGACGTTGTTGATCACCGTCGGCTTGCCGAACAGCCCCTTATGCGCCGGCAGTGGCGGCTTTGCCCGAACCATGCCGCGTTTGCCCTCGAGCGAATCGAGCAGCGCCGTCTCCTCGCCGCAGACATAGGCGCCGGCGCCGACCCGGATCTCCATGTCGAAAGCGTAGGGTGAGCCCAGCACGCTGGCGCCAAGAACGCCAGCCTTGCGGGCGATCTCGACGGCCTTGTTCATCACCGCCACCGCATGCGGATATTCCGAGCGGACATAGACGAAGCCCTTCGTCGCGCCCGTGGCTATACCGGCGATCGTCATGCCTTCGATCAGCACGAAGGGATCGCCCTCCATGATCATGCGATCGGCGAAGGTACCCGAATCGCCTTCGTCGGCGTTGCAGACGATGTATTTGCGGTCGCCTGCGGTATCGAGCACCGTTTTCCACTTGATGCCGGTCGGGAAGCCTGCGCCGCCGCGCCCGCGCAGGCCCGACTCGGTAACCTGGGCGACGGTGGCGGCAGGCGTCAGCGCCAGCGCGTTCGTCAGTCCGTTCAACCCGCCATGCTTCTTGTAGGATTCGAGCGAAAGCGGATCCGTGACGCCGCAGCGCGCGAAGGTCAGCCGCGTCTGCTTGGCCAGGAAGGGGATCTTGTCCGGCGTGCCCAGCCAGCGCTTGTGGTGGCCGCCGGTGAGGAAGCCGCTGTCGAACAGGCTTTTGACGTCGGACGGCTTGACCGGCCCGTAGGCGATGCGGCCATTGGCTGTCGCGACTTCGACCATAGGCTCGAGGAAATAGGCGCCGCGCGACCCGTTGCGCACGATCTTGGCTTCGATGCCGCGCTCGGCGAGTTCGCCGGCGATCGCCTTGGCGACCTTTTCGGCGCCAAGCGCCAGCGCACCGGAATCGCCGGGAATGTAGATACGCGGGATCATGAGCGCACCTCTGCAACGATCTCGTCGAGCTTCTCGTCATCGAGCCGCCCGATCACCTCGCCATCCAGCATTGCGGCGGGCGAACAGGCGCACAGGCCGAGACAATAGACCGGCTCCAGCGTCACCGAACCGTCGCGGGTCGTCTCATGGAAGCCGATGCCCAGCAATTGCTTCAGCTTGGCGGCGATGGCGTCCGAACCCATCGACTGGCAGGATTCCGCCTGGCAGAGCTTCAGCACATGCCTGCCTGCCGGGTGGCTGCGGTAATCATGATAAAAGCTGACGACGCCGTGCACCTCGGCCCTGGAAATGTTCAGCGCCTCGGCGATGACCGGCAGCGCATCCTTGGGCACATGGCCGAACTCTTCCTGGATGCCGTGAAGGATCGGCAGCAATGGGCCTTCGAGGCCCTTCATCTCCTGGATGATCGCGGCCGTGCGCGACGTAATCTCGGTACTTGCAGGCTGCATTGTCATGCAGCGCCCTCCCTATCGTAGCGACCCATACTATCGGCCAAGAGCATCAAGCTGTTTTGGAACAACGACATGCGCGTGCCGCTTTATCGCTAAGTGCTTAAGAAACCAGAGAAAACCTCTGAAATCAATAAAGCGGTTTCGTTGTACGATAGAAATTTTCTATCGTTCCGTTTGGCTAACTCTGTCTAGCGGAACGGTTGGCGTGGAAATCGTCCGCCAGCGCCATTGCCTCGTCCAGCAGCGCCGAGACCAAAGGTGTGTGCGGTTCGCGCGGTGTCGCCACCAGGCCGACCGTGTGGCTGGCATCTGGCTCGATGATCGGAATGGCCCGGATCGGCTCGGAAAAGCCGAATGTTTCCGCAAGGTTGAGCGGCATGATCGACGACCATTTGCCGGTGCGGATGTGCGAAAACAGCACGATCATGGAATTGGATTCCAGCGTCGGTCGCACCTGCACGCCAGCTTCGGCCAGATGCTGATCGATGATGCGGCGGTTCTGCATGTCCGGCGTCAACAGACACAGCGGCAGGCTCGAGAGCTCCGCCCATGTCACTTTGTCGCGGTCGGAATAGGGATTCCCCATCGCGGTGATCAGTTGGTAGCGCTCGCCATAGAGCGGCACGCTGGTCACCCGCCCCAGCGGCTCGTTGTCGAGATAGGTGATCCCGGCATCGATGTCGAAATTGCCGAGCAGCGACAGCACCTCGATCGAGGTCCGCGACAGCACCGAAAAGGTGACGCCGGGATGCTTTTCGCGAAACGGCGTCGTCAGCCGCGGCAGCATGGCGAGCGCCGTCGGGATGGCGGCGATGCGGATACGGCCGGAAAGTCCGTGGCGCGCCGCGCGCATTTCCTCGCGCATGGTTCTGGTGTCGCCGACGATGCGGCGTGCCCACACCAGCACCTGTTTTCCCTCCGGCGTCAGCCCCTGGAAGCGTGAGCCGCGCAGAACCAGCATGACGCCAAGCTGGCCTTCCAACTGCTTGATGCCGGCCGAGAGCGTCGGTTGGGTGACACCGCACACCTCCGCCGCCCGGCCGAAATGCTCCTCCCTGGCGAGCGCGATGAAGAATTCCAGCTTGTCGATCATGCGATCTTTCCGGTCGTTCGCTGCAAGGTCGGGGAAATTGTGCTCTACCGCAAGCACCACGCACAATTGCCCGGCATCCACACCTTTAAGCCGGCTACCTATTTCCCGCGGCGCGATGCGGCGCTATGTGGATGAAACTGGGAGATCGACCATGCTGGGCTGGTTCCGCAAGCTTTTGCCGCGCGAAGATCGCTTCTTCGACCTGTTCGAACGACATTCGCGCACCGTGGTCGGCGGTGCCGAGGCGCTGGAGCAGCTTCTCCAGGGCAGGGATATCGACCTATGGTGCCAGAAAATCATCGATCTCGAAGATGAGGCCGACCACATCACCGCGGAAGTCCTGCTGGCGGTGCGGCGCTCCTTCATCACACCCTTCGATCGCGGCGACATCAAGGACCTGATCCAGTCGATGGATGATGCCATCGATATGATGCACAAGACGGTCAAGACGGTGAAGCTGTTCGAGCGCAAGGAGTTCGATCCGCTGATGCAGGAAATGGGTGGCGTCATCGTCGCCGCCGCCAAGCTGGTGGCCGAGGCGATCCCGCTGCTCAGCAAGGTCGCGACGCATACTGTGCGCCTCAACGCCATCGCCGAAGAGGTAATGCGCGTCGAAAGCCGGGCCGACGACCTGCATGAGCAAGGGCTGAAGGATCTCTTCAGGAAGCACGGCAGCAGCGATCCGATGGCCTATATGATCGGCTCAGAGATTTATGGCCAGCTGGAAAAGGTGGTCGACCGCTTCGAGGACGTCGCCAACGAGATCAGCGGCATCGTCATTGAGAATGTCTAGGTGATGGAAGCCACCATTGCCTTTCCCGTGCTGGCCGGCCTCGTCGCCGTCGCACTGTTCTTCGACTTTCTCAACGGCCTGCACGATGCCGCCAATTCCATCGCCACCATCGTTTCCACCCGCGTGCTGCGGCCGCAATATGCGGTGCTGTGGGCGGCATTCTTCAATTTCATCGCCTTCATGTTCTTCGGCCTCCACGTTGCCGAGACCGTGGGCAAGGGTATCATCGACGTCAGCATCGTCACCCCGGCGGTGATCTTTGCAGCGCTCGTCGGCGCCATCGTCTGGAACATCGTCACCTGGATCGCCGGCATCCCGTCGAGCAGCTCGCACGCGCTGATTGGCGGTCTGGTCGGCGCCGGTGTGGCAAAGGCAGGCGTGGGCGCCATCGTCTGGACAGGGCTTGGCAAGACGGTTGCGGCAATCGTCTTGTCGCCAGCGACCGGCTTTATCCTGGCTCTTGTCCTGATCCTTGCCGTTTCCTGGCTCTTCGTGCGCCAGACACCGTTTGCGGTCGACAGCACCTTCCGCGTCATGCAGTTCTTTTCCGCCTCGCTCTATTCCCTCGGGCACGGCGGCAACGACGCCCAGAAGACCATGGGCATCATTGCCGTGCTGCTCTATTCGCAAGGCATGCTCGGCGCGACTTTCTATGTGCCGCTGTGGGTCGTGCTCACCTGTCAGACGGCGCTGGCGCTCGGTACGTTGTTCGGCGGCTGGCGCATTGTCCACACCATGGGCTCGAAGATCACCCGGCTGAACCCGATGCAGGGTTTTTGCGCCGAGACCGGTGGGGCGATCACGCTGTTTGCCGCGACCTGGCTCGGCGTTCCCGTATCGACCACGCACACGATCACCGGCGCCATCATCGGCGTCGGCGCCGCCCGCCGCGTCTCGGCCGTGCGCTGGGGCATTGCCGGCAATATCGTCATTGCCTGGATCGTCACCCTGCCGGCCACCGCTTTGATTTCGGCGCTCACCTACCTCGCGGTTGGCCTGGCGAGGTGAGGTGAGGAAATCTACCTGTCCACAAGGTTCAGGATGTTGCCGTCTGGATCCTTGAACCAGGCGACCTTCATTCCGTAACCGACGTGGATATCGCCCTCCAGTGTCAGGCCCGGCATCTGATAGTGCTCGAAGGCGACGCCCTTCGACTTCAGCGCCTTGACGATATCGCCGATCCCGTCGCCAACCATCCAGGTCACCGCTGTCGCCTTATTGGTTCCGGCAAATTGGGAATGATAGACGTTGAGGGTGGTATCGCCACTTTTGTAGACGATCAGTTCGCCGCCCTCATCGTGCACCTGTTGCAGGCCAAGCGTTCCCTCGTAGAAAGCCTTGGCCTTTGCCAGGTCGCTTACCGCCAGATTTGCCGTTGCGTTGCTGTTTGCGAGCATGATGGTCTCCTTTCCTGGTTGTCGGCCCGTGCTGGTCACCGAAATAGGTCGCCGCGATCGTTTGACGACTGTCGCTTGACCTGATTGTTGGCCGCATCGGCGCTCGATTATCTGGAAGACGTTTGGCGTGGATGAAATCCGACAGGACCCGCCGCTTTTTCAGGCACGCCAAGACAGCCATTGCTCCACGGCTTGGTTCTGTCCGGAAACTGCATTATCTCAGGTGCAAGCTGCATCTCAGGCGCAAGCTGCGTAAGGAAAAACTGCCATGTCCGTCACCAAGGAAATCGTCACCGAGCGTCTGAAGACGGTCAACGGGCCGGATTTCACCGGCAACATCGTCGACCTCGGCATGGTTTCGGAAATTTTCATCGCCGACGGGAAGGTCTTCTTCTCGATTACCGTTCCCGCCGCCCGCGCCCAGGAGATGGAGCCGCTGCGCGCTGCCGCCGAGCGTGTCGTCAAGGCGATCCCCGGTGTCGCCGGCGCCGTCGTCGCGCTGACGGCCGAAAAGAAGGGCGGCGGCATGGAGGCGCCGGTTCCCTCGCGCCCCGCACCCAGGCCCGCGCCGCCGGCTCAGCCCGCTGCCGCCGCGGCGCGTGCGACTCCGCACGCACCGGCCTCGCACAGCTCGGGCAAGCGTGGCGTGCCCGGTATCGAGGCGATCATTGCCGTTGCCTCCGGCAAGGGCGGCGTCGGCAAGTCGACCACCGCCGTCAACATCGCGCTCGGCCTCGCCGCCAACGGCTTGCGCGTCGGCGTGCTGGATGCCGACATCTACGGACCGTCCATGCCCAGGCTGCTCAACATCCACGGACGGCCGCAGACCGTCGACGGCAAGATCCTGAAACCGATGGAGAATTACGGCCTGAAGGTGATGTCGATGGGCTTCCTCGTCGACGAGGAAACGCCGATGATCTGGCGCGGCCCGATGGTGATGTCGGCGCTGACGCAGATGCTGCGCGAGGTCGAATGGGGCCGTCTCGACGTGCTCGTCGTCGACATGCCGCCCGGTACCGGCGACGCGCAACTGACCATGGCCCAGCAGGTGCCGCTGGCTGGTGCTGTCATCGTCTCGACGCCACAGGATCTGGCCCTGATCGACGCGCGAAAAGGCCTCAACATGTTCAAGAAGGTCGACGTCCCGTTGCTCGGCATCGTCGAGAACATGAGCTATTTCATCGCCCCGGACACCGGCAAGCGCTACGACATCTTTGGCCATGGCGGCGCGCGCCGCGAGGCCGAGCGCCTCGGCGTCACCTTCCTTGGCGAAGTGCCGCTCGAGATGGGCATCCGCGAAAGTTCGGATGCCGGCACGCCGGTTGTCGTCTCGAAGCCTGACGGCGCCGAGGCGAAAATCTATCGCGACATCGCTTCGAAGGTCTGGGACCGGGTCAATGAAGAGCGTGGCGCGGCGGCAGCGGCGGTGCCGAGTATTGTGTTCGAGTGACGCCCGCTTGAGGGCTCAGCCGCCGACCTTTTCGCCGAACGACGAAAAAAACTGTCCGGCCAGTTTCTTCGAGGTCGATTCGATCAGCCGGCTGCCGAGTTGGGCGATCTTGCCGCCGACATCGGCCTTGGCCGCGTAGTTCAATATCGTGGCGTCAGGTCCATCTGCCGTCAGCGTCACGTCGGCACCACCCTTGGCGAAGCCGGCAATGCCGCCCTTGCCTTCGCCCTGGATGGTGTAGGAGTGCGGCGGCTTCAGGTTCTTCAGCGTCACTTCGCCGTTGAATGTCGCCTTGATCGGTCCGATCTTCACCACCACGGTTGCCGCCATCTCGGTCGGCGACTTCATCTCCAGGCTCTGGCAGCCGGGAATGGTCGCCTTCAAGACCTCGGGATCGTTCAGCGCTTCCCACACTTTTTGCAGCGGTGCGGCAATGCGCTCCTCGCCTTCGATCACCAAAGCCATGAAAACCTCCCGGACAAGACTGTCGGAACCCGTAACGCACGGCTTGGTGCGTGTCTATCGCACCAAAGTCCGGTTGCGACCGCACGCCCTCTTGCCTGCTCCCGCGCGTTGCCATATCGATTTGTCTTACAAATACGGAGACCATGATGGCAGGCGCCCCCACCCACAAAAAAAAATTTCGCTCGCAGGAGTGGTTCGACAATCCCGACAATCCGGGCATGACGGCGCTCTATCTCGAGCGCTATCTCAATTACGGCCTGACGCGCGCCGAACTGATGTCCGGCAAGCCGCTGATCGGCATCGCACAGACCGGCTCGGATCTGTCGCCTTGCAACCGTCACCATATCGAACTCGCCAAGCGTGTGCGCGAAGGCATCGTCTCGATGGGCGGCATTCCTTTCGAATTCCCCTGCCATCCGATCCAGGAGACCGGCAAGCGCCCGACCGCGGCACTTGACCGCAACCTTGCCTATCTCAGCCTTGTCGAAGTGCTCTACGGCTATCCGCTCGATGGCGTCGTGCTCACCATCGGTTGCGACAAGACGACGCCGGCGCTGCTGATGGCGGCGGCCACCGTCAACATCCCGGCGATCGCGCTGTCGGTCGGGCCGATGCTCAATGGCTGGCACAAGGGCAAGCGCACCGGCTCCGGCACCATCGTCTGGGAATCGCGCCAGCGCCTGTCGGCCGGCGAGATCGATTATGACGAGTTCATGGACATCGTCGCCTCGTCGGCGCCGTCCACCGGTTATTGCAACACCATGGGCACCGCCACCACGATGAACTCGCTGGCCGAAGCGCTTGGCATGCAGTTGCCGGGCTCGGCCGCGATTCCCGCGCCCTACCGCGAGCGCGGCCAGATTTCCTATGAGACCGGAAAGCGCATCGTCGAGATGGTGCATGAGGATCTGAAGCCGTCCGACATCATGACGAGAGAGGCTTTCGAGAATGCCATCGTCGTCAATTCGGCCATTGGCGGCTCGACCAACGCGCCGATCCATCTCAACGCCATCGCGCGCCACCTCGGAGTCAAGCTCGACAATGACGACTGGCAGACGGTCGGCCTCAATGTGCCGCTACTGGTCAATTTGCAGCCGACGGGCGAATACCTTGGCGAGGACTACCACCATGCCGGCGGCGTGCCGGCGGTCATCGCCGAACTGATGAAGGGCGGGCTGTTGCCGCATCCCGGCGCGCGCACCGTCAACGGCAAGTCGATCGGTGAGAATAGCGAGGGCGTCGCCAACGAAAATCCCGACGTCATCCGCTCTGTCGCCAAGCCGCTGAAGGCCAATGCCGGCTTCATCAATCTTCGGGGCAATCTGTTCGATTCGGCGATCATGAAGACCAGCGGCATCTCGCCGGAATTCCGCGAACGCTATCTCTCCAACCCCAATGATCCCGAGGCTTTCGAAGGCAACGCCATGGTTTTCGATGGGCCGGAGGATTACCACGCCCGCATCGACGACCCGGCGCAAGGCATCGACGAACACACCATCCTGTTCATGCGCGGCGCTGGCCCGGTCGGCTATCCAGGCGGTGCCGAAGTCGTCAACATGCAGCCGCCGGCCTATCTCATCAAGAAGGGCATCCACGCGCTCGCTTGCATCGGGGACGGCCGCCAGTCGGGTACGTCGGGTTCGCCATCGATCCTCAACGCCTCGCCGGAAGCGGCGATCGGCGGCGGACTGGCGCTGCTCAAGACGGGCGACAGGGTCCGCATCGACTTGCGCAAGGGCACGGCCGACATCCTCGTTACCGACGACGAGATCACCCGGCGCCGCGCCGAACTGCAGAACAATGGTGGCTTCCACTATCCCAAGCACCAGACACCCTGGCAGGAGATCCAGCGCGGCATGGTCGCGCAGTTCTCGGAGGGAATGGTGCTGAAGCCGGCGGTGAAGTATCAGGACGTCGCGCACACCAGCGGCGTTCCCAGAGACAATCACTGATTGCTCCGGGGACAATCACTGATTGCTCCGGGGACAATCATTGATTCTGGATCGACGGATGGCGGCTTGATCAAATCAAGCCGCCGTCGGTTTTCCGGTCAGCGTGTTGCCGGGTAGGTCGAGAACGGTCACCGTCCTTGACAAGCGCGCCCAACAAATCCACCATCATGACAAGGGGTGCATCGCGACGACCCCGTGAGGCGTCAGCCCAACGTTCGCGTCCAAGCTTCTCTTCCAGGAGGTGGACGCCATGCCGTCAACAACCGCTATCACTGTATCGCAACTGTCCCGGCTCATCGGTCTGCCGGGCGCGCCTGTCATTATCGATGTTCGCATCGATGACGATTTCGACGCCGACCCGCGCCTGTTGCCGGCTTCGTGCCGGCGCGATTTCAAAACCGTTTCGACCTGGGCGGCCGCATTCGCCGGCAAGCCGGTGGCCGTCGTATGCCAGAAGGGGCAAAAGCTCTCGCAAGGCGTCGTTGCATGGCTGCGCCATGAGGGGATATCAGCCGAATCCCTTGAAAGCGGGTTTGAGGCCTGGCGCGATGCCGGGGGACTTCTGGTCCGCACCGCCAAAATGCCGCCGCGCAATGAAAAGGGCGCCACCGTCTGGGTGACGCGATCGCGCCCGAAGGTCGACCGCATCGCTTGCCCATGGCTGATCCGGCGTTTCCTCGACCCCGACGCGGTGTTCCTGTTTGTCGAGCCCGCTGAAGTATTGGCTGTTGCCGACCGCTTTCAGGCCGTGCCGTTCGACATCGACAATGTGTTCTGGAGCCATCGTGGCGAACGCTGCACCTTCGACACGATGATCGAGGAGTTCGGGTTGGAATCCGAGGCGCTCGATCGCCTCGCCGTAATCGTGCGCGCGGCCGACACCGCAAGCCTCGACCTGGTGCCCCAGGCGGCCGGTTTTCTGGCTGCCTCGCTGGGTCTGTCGCGTATGTACCGCGACGATCTGGAACAACTGGAAGCAGGCATGCTGCTCTACGACGCGTTCTTCCGCTGGTGTCGCGACGCCACCGAAGAAACGCACAACTGGCCCGCTGCGGGTAAGCCGTCATGACCATTCTTGTCCCCGACAACAAGGCGGTGGCCGTCGAGCCGCCGGCTGCGCCGACCTTCGCGGAAGCCACGAAGGTCTGGGCGAGGATCGGATTGCTCAGCTTCGGCGGACCTGCCGGGCAGATCGCGCTGATGCACAAGGAGCTGGTCGAGGACCGGCGCTGGATCGGTGAACAGCGCTTCCTGCATGCGTTGAACTACTGCATGTTGCTGCCTGGCCCGGAAGCCCAGCAACTCGCCATCTATGTCGGCTGGCTGCTGCACAGGACGATCGGCGGCCTTGTCGCCGGCATCCTGTTCGTCGTGCCGGGCGCGCTGGTCATGCTCGTCTTGAGCAGCCTTTACATGCTCTACGGCGACATGCCACTCGTCGCGGCGCTGTTTTTCGGGGTTAAGGCGGCGGTGCTTGCCATCGTCATCGAGGCGGTGATCCGGATCGGACGGCGCGCCCTGAAAAACCCGGTCATGGTGTCGATCGCGGTCGCGGCGTTCATCGCCATCTATGCGTTGAATGTGCCGTTTCCGCTCATCGTCTTGTTCGCCGGCCTGACGGGATGGCTGGGGGATCGCATTGCTCCCGGCCTGTTTTCCGGCTCGGCCCATGGCAAGGACGATGTTGCCGACTTCAAGGGAGCGGTCGACCTGATGTTCGAGCGTGGCGAACTGGCCCATGTCAAACCGACCAAATGGCACGCGCCGCGCACCGTCGCCATCTGGCTGCCGATCTGGCTCGGGCCTGCACTTTTGATCTGGTGGTTCACCGGCTCCGCAAGCGTCTGGACCGAGATAGGCCGGTTCTTCAGCCTGATGGCTGTCGTCACCTTCGGTGGCGCCTATGCGGTCCTCGCCTATGTCGCGCAGGCAGCCGTCCAGTCCTTCGGCTGGCTGGCCCCTGGTGAAATGGTTGATGGCCTTGGGCTTGCAGAAACGACGCCGGGTCCGCTCATCCTGGTGTTGCAGTTCGTCGGCTTCATCGCCGCGTTCCGCCATTCCGGCTCGCTCGACCCGTTGCTTGCCGGATCGCTGGGGGCGTTGCTCACCCTGTGGGTGACGTTCACGCCCTGCTTTTTCTGGATATTCCTCGGGGCGCCCTACATCGAGGCGTTGCGCGGCAACAAGGCACTGTCGGCCGCACTGGGCGCGATCACCGCCGCAATTGTCGGGGTGATTATGAATCTGGCCCTATGGTTTGGCTTGCACGTCATCTTCCGTGAGGTGCAAGCGACGGGTCTTGGCATGAATGTGCCGGTGCTTTCGTCGATCGACTGGCGCGCGGCCTTGCTTTCGGGTGCCGCCATGATCGCCATCCTGAAGCTGAAGATCGGCATGCTGCCGACACTCGCGCTATCCGCCCTTGCAGGGGTCTTGCTGGCGGCGGCTGGTTAGATAGCACCGCCTTTGTATGCCCACCACCTAAGTGGGCTGGAACGGAAGGAAACATCATGGCCGGACGGCGCTCTTCCCTCGGCTTCCTCGGAATGTTCGGCCGCTCGGGCGACTTGAGGCAGCTCGACGATGCATTGCGCGGCGCGGATCTGCATCCAGCCCTTGTGCCGGAGGGCGTGAAGCTTACCCTGGTCAATCTCATGAAGGATCGCTGGCCCGACGAGCCGCCACGGGGTACCTATGCGTCGGTGGCACAATTATGCAGCTATTGCATCGCGGGTCCCGAAACCTTCGAGCAAGCCAATGGCCATGAGCGGACGCTGGAAGCCGAGCGCCGCATCGAGGCGGCGCTTGAAACCGGCGACAGCCTCGACGCGCAGATCGTGCTGATGACACTGCATGCCAAGCTCATCAACCCCGAAGTCGTCGACCGATACGGGCTCAGCGCGGAATGACGCGAAAGGCAGGATCTGCCTGATTCTCCCAAGGCAGCCGAGCCGTTCAGGCCCGGCTGATCTCCTCGAGATACCAGCCGATGTAGCGCAGTTCGTTGTATTCCATAGGCGCGATAGGTCCGGGCACGAAATAGTGCGAGCGCACGCCGCGCGCGGTGTGCTCGATGATCTTCTTGTCCTCTTCTGTGGTGATCTTCCACAGCCAGGTCAGCTTCTCCAGATCGTAGTCCTGGCCCTCGACCGCGTCGCCGCGCACCAGCCAGATCAGTTCCATCTCGCATGTACCAGCCGTTTTCGGGATGAATCGGTAGATCATGCCGTGATCGGGATAGCAGACGAGAAAGGTCGTGCCGCCGAGATGGATGGAGGTGACGCCACCGTCATAGTCGGTGAAGCGGCCCATCAGCGGGGCCACCGGAGAGCCGTCCTGGCTGCCGCTCGAAAAGCCGTCATAGAGCGCGTAGCGGAAGGTGTCGATTGCTTCCTGACCGGCCGCCGAGTTCTGCCAGCGGTTGGCGCTGCCGATCTCGATGCCGAGCGCGCAGGTGCGCTGCTCCATCGCCGCATTGAGCTGCTCGATCATCTCGGCCGGTTTTTCCAGCGCATGCGTCTGCGAATATTCCGGATGCGCCGGTCCGCAATGGTAACATTCTACATAGTTCTCGACGGCCAGCTTCCAGTTCGCGTCGAGCGGATAGGACTGACGATACGCCACCTTGGCGTCGCCCCAGCCATATTGGCCGCAGCTCGTGCGCAGCGACTGTTCGATCGGATCGAAATCGAGCGGCGTCTCGGCGAAGGAAATGAAGACCAGACCGGATGCGACGCGGACATGAAGCTTCTTCAGCCCGTGCGCCGTGCGGTCGAAATCCTTCGGCATCAGGCGGGCAGCGCGCAATGAGCCGTCATTGGAATAGCTCCAGGCGTGGTAGGGGCACACGAACATCTTCGCGTTGCCCTTTTCCTTGGTGCAGACCTCGGCGCCGCGGTGGCGGCAGACATTGAGCATGGCATGCACGGTGCCATCCATGCCGCGTGTCAGGATGACCGCCTCGTCGCCCAGTTTGAACAGCTCGAAATCGCCGGGGTTAGGGATAACGCTGGCATGGGCCAGGCAATGCCAGTGGCGGCGAAAGACACGTTCCATGTCGCGCTCGAAGATCGCCGGGTCATGATAGAAGGCACGCACCAGGCCGTGGCCTGGTCGATGAGATGCCACCAGCCGATCGATCGCGTCGCCGTCTGTGTGGGCTTGCTGGATAGGATGCACACTCATTTGTCGTTCTGCCCGATGGTTGTCCCCAGAGCAATTTCAGGAAAGGTGTGAAGCGGTTTTCCGTCCTGAATTGGCTCCGGGTGGTGGCTGTATGGCTGCACGAACTCGTCTCCGGTCAGCCGCCCATTTGCGTGCGCGGCAGGTGGATCAGGTTGCCGAAGCGGGCACGCAATCTGTCGTCGACTTGTTTTGGCACGTGGCGCGGAAACCGTTCGGCAAGAATGCGTTTCTTCTCGGTGATCGCACGCAGCAATATATCAGGCCGGCCTTTTTCGTTCCATTCCTTCGGCGAGGAACGATCGCCGAGGGCGGGATAGAAGTGCTCGGTCTGCATCAGCTTGAGCGTCTGTTCGTTGTCGAGATAGTGGCCCGGGCCCTTGAGGCAGACCTCGGCGATGCTGTCGATCGACAGGGCCTCGTCAGTCACGTCGATGCCACGCGCGCAGCCCAGGCAATGACCGAGCATGTCGTTGTCGATGACCAGGCTCTCCAGGCAGAAGCCGAGCAGCGAGGCATGCATGCCGGCCGCCTCGTAGACGAGGTTGAGGCCGGAGAGGCCGGCCATCACATTGGTGATACCCTTTTCGTAGCCGGACTGAATATCGGGCAGTTTCGAATCCGTCATGCCGGCGGCGGAGCCGCCGGGCAGATCGTAGAATTGCGCCATCTGGGCACAGGCCGCCGTTGCCACCGACTGCTCTGCCGACCCGCCGGCCATGGCGCCGGTGCGCAGGTCCGACATGAACGGCCATGCGCCGAAAATCGCCGGATGGCCGGGCTTGAGCGCGTTGACATAGACCAGGCCGGCCAGCACTTCGGCCACTGCTTGCACGACGGCGCCGGCCATCGCCGCGGGTGCCGTGGTGCCGGACTGGCCGGTCGACAGCAGCAGGATCGGGATGCCGCCTTCAACGCAGGCCTCGAGCACGCCGCAGGCATCCTCGGCGAACTTCATCGGCGGCACGACGAATGAGTTGGAGTTGGAAACGAAGGGTCGGGCGCGGAAATTCTCCTCGCCGCCGGCGATGGCGTACAGCATTTCAAGCGCAGGCTTCACGTTCTCACGCACGGTGAAGGATGTTCCGACGTGCTTCGATGTTCCCATCACACAGGCATAAAGCGTGTTGAAATCCATCTCGAGCGGATCGGCGATGTCGCGCGCCACCATCGGCCGCTGGAAGAAATGGATGTTGTCCAGCCCATCGACGATGCGGGCGGCATCATAAATGTCCTGCAGCTTGGATTCGCGGTACTCACGCTTCTCCAGATCCACCAGGTGCACGGCGATGCCTGCCGTGCCGTAGTGCACGCGCTTGCCCTGGACCACCATGTCGTGCCTGTGGTCCTGGCCATGAAGCGTGAAATGTCGTGCCGCCCGCTTGATGGTGTCGAGCACGAGCGCGCGCGGAAAGCGGACCCGGCCATCGTCGCCGTGGACCGCTCCCACCTTGGTCAGCACCTTTATGCAGGAAGGAATGGCGTTGGCGAAGCCCACTGTCTCCAGGAGCGTCAGCACGCCCTCGTGGATACGCTCGCGGTCATCCCCGCGCAGCGGCCCGTAGCCGCCGCCCTCGATGGTCTTGTGCTGTGGTCTGGTATCCTCCACCAGGGGAGATGATCGCATGGCATGTCCTGTTTCGCGGAGACCGGAGCGCTGCGGACGACGGTTCGCCGGCGTGTCCTGCTGTTCGACAGCCACTGGCATGGAAGCACTCCACCTTCGTCGGCAGGGAACTCGTGGCGGTTGGTCCACCATCGGCCTGCTTCTTCCCCTGGCGCCGACTATGCCGCCGGCACAGGCCCATCCTATGAGCCAGCTGGCCCAGTTGCATGTGCCAGAACTAAAATACCGGAGCCGCTGCGAGCGGCTCCGGTTACGAGAGATCGACGATGGATCAGGCGGCCGCGGGTCTGCGTCCGGCGGCCGTGGCCAGTTCGCGGATGCCTGGCTCGATGTGCTGCAGTGCGATCGACGAGATGCCCAGCCGCATGAAACGCGAAGGCTTTTCAGTGCGATCGAAGAAACGGTCGCCTGGCTCGATGATGACGCTGCGCGAGGCGGCTGCCTCGGCCAGGCCGCGCGAATCGGTACCGCGCGGCCCTTCGAGCCACAGCGACGTGCCGCCGGCCGAATCGGTCGAGCGCCATTCCGGCAGGAAGGCGGAAATCGCATGGACCAGCCGCTTGCGCCGCTCGTCGAAGGCTGAAGACAGCCGCCGCACCAGCGCCTCGTGGTGGCCGAGCGACAGGAACAGTGCGACGGCGCGCTGATTGTTCGCCGGCGGATGACGCAGCATGAAGCGGCGCAGCGCCCTGAGTTCCGCGATGAGTCCGGCGGACGCCACGATGTAGCCGAGCCGCAGGCCCGGAGCCAGCGTCTTGGACATCGAGCCGACATAGACCACGCGGCCGGAGCGATCGAGGCTCTTCAGTGCCTGCTGCGGTGCCTCGTCGAGAAGCTGGCTGTCATAGCCGTCCTCGATGATGATTTGGTTGTAGCGGTTGGCGCGCGCCAGAAGATCCTGCCGCCGTTCCGCCGACAGCGGCACCATGGTCGGGCAATGATGGCTTGGCGTGACGAAGACGAAGCCGGAATCATTGGGAATAGAAGCGGTTACGATGCCGGACTGGTCGACCGGCACCGGCTGTATCTCCGCGCCCGCAAGGCGGAAGATCGAGCGGGCGTCGGGGTAGCCGGGGTCCTCCATCGCCACCTTGGAGCCTTTGGACATCAGCAGCGTCGCAAGCATGTAGAGCGCGTTCTGGGCGCCCAGCGTGACGATGATCTCGTCGGGATTGGCGAAGATGCCGCGCCGGGGCAGGAGCCGCGCCTGGATTTGCTCGATCAGCAGCGGATCGTCACGGTCGACCATGTCGGACGCCCAGTTGCGGATTTCCAACACCGCCAGCGCCATGCGGTTGCACTCGCGCCATTCGGCGGTCGGGAACAGCGCCGGATCGAACTGGCCGTAGACGAAGGGGTAGGACGACTTGATCCAGTTCTCGTGCTTGGCCGGCGGCGGCATGTCGCTGGCGAAGATCTTGCGGCGTGCCTTCCAGTCGATCTCGTTGGCCTGGTCAGGCGCCTTCTGGTGCGGCTTGGCCGGTGTCGCCAGCACATCGGGATTGACGAAATGTCCACGCCGCTCGCGCGCCACCAGGAAACCCTGGTCGACGAGCTGCTGGAACGCCAGCACCACGGTTCCGCGAGCCACGCCAAGTTTTTCGGCCAGGATCCGGCAGGAAGGAAGCGGCATCGAAGCGGCGATCTGGCGGTCCAGAATGGCGGCTACGATGGCCTGGCGGATCTGCGCCTGCAGGGTTTGGCCGGATTCAGCCGAAATCCGGAACAGGCCGGACCATATCGCCGTGTCGTTTCGCTGTGGCATGGGAGATTTCCTCGATGGCCAGCCTTTTTCGCTTGGCTGGACCAGCCGAACGTAACCGTGGCACAAGGGGTTGCGCCAATCAATTTTTCTGATCATTGGGATTTATGCCAGTGATCCTTCACGTCCTTTTGATGCCGCGTTGCGGCATCCTGGGGTGACGCGGCGCCTCATCCCGGCGATGACATCGTGCGTCATCGCCGCGTGACGTCTGCGTCATCGCTGGGTGACGGTGTGCGTCATCGCTGCGCATTGAAACGGGTGGAGTTCGGCCCGATAGATTGTCGCGACGACACGCGCCGGAAACATCCGGTCCGTAATGATGGCTCGAGGTCTCGGAGTTTGGCAGTGGATCAATCGTCCTTTCAAAAACAGCTCGCCGCGTTGCGCGATCACCGCGCTGCAGCGCCCGCCAGCATGCGCCAGGCCTTCGCCGCCGATCCCAAGCGGTTCGTAGAATTCTCCGCCACCGATGGCGATCTGCTGCTCGACTGGTCGAAATGCGCGGTCGATGCGACCGCCATGGAACTGCTGGAAAAGCTCGCCCTGGCCGCCGATCTCGAGGGTCGCCGCGCCGCCATGTTCGCCGGCAAGAAGATCAACGTCACCGAGGACCGTGCCGTGCTGCACACGGCGCTGCGCAACCTGACCGGCAAGGGCGTCACCGTCGATGGCCAGGACGTCAAGGCTGACGTCATCGCCGTGCTCGACGCCATGGGCGCCTTTGCCGATGCCGTGCGCTCGGGCAAGGCGGCCGGCGCCACCGGCAAGAAGATCACCGACATCGTCAACATCGGCATCGGCGGTTCCGATCTCGGCCCGGCCATGGCGACGCTGGCGCTGGCGCCCTATCATGACGGGCCGCGCGCGCATTACGTTTCCAACATCGACGGCGCCCATATCCACGACACGCTGAAGGGGCTGTCCGCCGAGACCACGCTTTTCATCATCGCTTCCAAGACCTTCACCACCGTCGAGACGATGACCAATGCGCAGACGGCGCGCGACTGGGTGCAGAAGGCGCTCGGCAAGGAAGCGGTCGGCAAGCACTTCGCCGCCGTGTCCACTGCGCTCGATCTGGTCGCCAAGTTCGGCATCGCGCCCGATCGCGTCTTCGGCTTCTGGGATTGGGTCGGCGGCCGCTATTCGCTCTGGGGCGCCATCGGCCTGCCGGTGATGATCGCTGTCGGCCCGCGGAATTTTCGCGCCTTCCTCGATGGCGCGCATGAGATGGACGAGCATTTCCGTACCGCACCGGTGCAGGAGAACCTGCCGGCGCTGCTGGGGCTGGTCGGCTGGTGGCATCGCGTCATCTGCGGTTACCCGGCGCGCGCCGTCATCCCTTACGACCAGCGCCTGTCCAGATTGCCCGCCTATCTGCAGCAGCTCGACATGGAATCGAACGGCAAGAGCGTCACCCTCGAAGGCACGGCGGCAACGACGCCGACCGGACCGCTTGTCTGGGGCGAACCCGGCACCAACGGCCAGCATGCCTTCTTCCAGCTGCTCCACCAGGGCACCGATTTCATCCCGGTCGAGTTCCTCGCCGCGGCCGTCGGCCACGAGCCCGATCTCAAGCACCAGCACGATCTGCTGCTCGCCAACTGCCTGGCGCAGTCGGAAGCGCTGATGAAGGGCCGCACGCTGGACGAAGCCCGCGCCCAGATGCTGGCCAAGGGCATGAAGCCGGCCGAGGTCGACAAGATAGCCCCGCACCGCGTCTTCTCCGGCAATCGCCCCTCGGTGACCATCCTTTACCGCAAACTCGACCCGCGCACCTTCGGCCGGCTGATCGCGCTCTACGAGCACCGCGTCTTCGTCGAGGGCACGCTGTTCAACATCAACTCCTTCGACCAGTGGGGCGTCGAACTCGGCAAGGAACTGGCCACCGGCCTTCTGCCTGTCGTAGAGGGCAAGGAAAGTGCCGCCAAGCGAGACGCATCGACCGCAGGCCTTGTGGGATTCATCCACCATTTGCGTGGCTCGGAGTGAAAAGCTTGGCAGACATCAAGGGAATATTGTTCGACAAGGACGGCACGCTTGTCGACTTCAACGCCACCTGGCTCGGCGTTGCCGACTTCATGGCCATGGATGCGTCCGAAGGCGATCGCTGGAAAGCCGACAGGCTGCTGGCCGCCGCCGGCTTCGATTTCGCCAACAAGCGCTTTAAGCCTGACTCGATATTTGCCTCCGGCACCAATCTCGACGTCGTCGAATTGTGGTTTCCGCGCCTCTCCAACGAGGATCAGATGCTGGCGGTCGCCCGCTTCAACGAGATCACCTCGGTGCAAGGCTCGGCGATGGCCGTGGCGCTGCCGGGCATCGTCGACACGCTGACGGCACTGCACAGGAAGTCCTACCGGCTTGGCGTCGCCACCAACGATTCGACCAGCGGCGCGGAAAAGACGCTTGTCACGCTCGGCGTCGCCCAATTGTTCGACGCGGCCTATGGCTACGACGCGGTGGCCAATCCGAAGCCGGCGCCCGACACGATCCTGGCCTTCAGCGATCTCACCGGCCTCAGGCCGGCGGAAATCGCCATGGTCGGCGACAACCGCCACGACCTCGAAATGGCGCGTGCCGGCGGCTGCGGGCTGGCGGTCGGCGTGCTCTCCGGCACCGGAACCCGCGAATCGCTGGCCGGCATTGCCGACGCCATCCTGGATTCCGTTGCCGATCTGCCGGATTTTCTCTCGGCGCGGGTCAAGGAGACGATCTGATCCCGTCGGTAGACGCGGCCGCCTCGTCAGCCTTCGAAGCGAAAGACGCCGCTTGGCTGCAGCGCGCTGTCTTTCGCCTGGCCGAAATCCGGCACCTTATGTTCGGCGAGCAGGCGCAGCCGTGATCGTGGCAGGTAGGCGCGGCTAGGATCGCCTACCAGGACCTCGATGCCGGCATTCAGGCAGCGTTCGAAAAAAGGCATGACGCGGTCGGCGACGCCTTGGCTGTAGAAGACATCGCCTGCAAGCACGAGGTCGACGGCCGGCGGCGGACCCCTGGTGATGTCGTCTCCGATCACGGTGATGGCGACGCCGTTGGCCGTTGCGTTGAGGCCGATCGCGGCAACGCCGTTGCGGTCTATCTCGGCGGCGATGACTTCGCGCGCGCCGGCCATGGCGGCGGCAATGCCGACAAGGCCGGAACCGGCACCAAGGTCGAGCACGCGGCGGCCGGCTACCGTTTGCGGATGATCCAGTATGTGGCGCGCAATCACCGCGCCGCCGGCCCACACATAAGCCCAGTAAGGCGGCTGCGGCTCGGGTCCATCGTTGTCCGCCTCGATCGTGTCGTCATCGTCGCCAGCGCTTTGGTGCGGATCTATGAGCCGTCTCAGGCCACTGGTCGGATGCGGTGTATAAAGCTGGATCTCAGGCACCGACGGCGCCGGGGCGAGGCGCATGTTCGTTCTGATGAATTCTGCCGGGTCAGGACGGCAAGGTGCATTTACGGCATCCGCGCCGCCGGCTGCAATCATTCGCGCAGTGCTCGCCGCAGGATCTTGCCGACCGGCGTCTTCGGCAGCTCGGTGCGGAATTCGATGTATTTGGGCCGCTTGTAGCCGGTCAGGTTCTCACGGCAAAAGGCGGTGATTGCTTCGGCGGTCAGCGCCGGATCTTTCTTGACGATGAACAGCTTCGGCACTTCGCCCGAATGCTCGTCCGGCACGCCGACCGCCGCCACTTCGAGCACGCCCGGATGCATCGCCACGACTTCCTCGAGCTCGTTGGGGTAGACGTTGAAGCCCGAGACCAGGATCATGTCCTTCTTGCGGTCGACGATCTTGGTGTAGCCGCGTTCGTCCATGAAGCCCATGTCGCCGGATTTGAAGTAGCCATCCTTGGTCATCACCTTGGCGGTCTCATCGGGCCGGTTCCAGTAGCCCGCCATCACTTGCGGTCCTCGGATGCAGACCTCGCCGACCTCGCCGAGCGGCAAATTGTTGCCGTCGTCGTCGCGGATGGCGATCTCGGTCGAGGGCAGCGGCAAGCCGATGGTGCCGGTGAAGTCGCCGGCGGTGAACTTGTTGGCGGTGGCCACCGGCGAGGTTTCCGAGAGGCCGTAGCCTTCGGTGACCGAACAACCGGTCAGCGTCTTCCAGCGTTCGGCGACGCCCTTCTGCACCGCCATGCCGCCGCCCAGCGTCAGCACCAGCGGCTTGAAGTCGAGCTTGCGGAAATCCTCATTGTTGAGCAGCGCGTTGAACAGCGTGTTGAGGCCGGGAAAGATGTGCACCGGATACTTCTGCAATTCCTTGACGAAGCCGGGAATGTCGCGCGGATTGGGAATGAGCACATTGCGGGCGCCTTGCTGCATGCCCATCAGCGCGTTCACGGTCAGCGCGAAAATATGATAGAGCGGCAGCGCGCAGATAAAGTTGGGGTGCGCCGGTTTCGGCTTGATCGTGTAGGCGTCCTCCATCCACTGCGCGTTCTGCGCGACGTTGGCGAGCACGTTTCTGTGCAGCAGTGTGGCGCCCTTCGACACGCCCGTGGTGCCGCCCGTATATTGCAGGAAGGCGACATCGTCGGCTTCCACCTTGGCCGGCTTGAAGCCCATGCCGGCGCCGGCCTTCATGGCGGCATTGAACTTGACATGGCCGGGCAAGGACCATGCCGGCACCATCTTCTTCACGCGGCGCACGACGAAATTGACGATCGTGCCCTTCAGGCCGCCAAGCATGTCGCCCATCGCGGCGACCACCACATGCTTGACCGTGGTCCTGGCGATCACCGCCTGCAAGGTGTTGGCGAAGTTCTCCAGGATGACGATGGCTTGCGCACCGGAATCCTTCAACTGGTGTTCGAGCTCGCGCGGCGTGTAGAGCGGATTGATGTTCACCACCACATAACCCGCTCGCAAGATCGCCATCATCGCCACCGGATATTGCAGCACGTTCGGCATCATCAGCGCGACGCGCGCGCCTTTCTGCAGGCCTTTCGATTGCAGGTAGGCGCCGAAGGCCGCCGACAGCCGCTCGACATCGGTGTAGCTGATGGACTTGTCCATGCAGGTGAAGGCCGGCTGCGCGGAAAACTGCTTGCAGGCGGCGACGAGGAAATCGCCGATCGAGCTGTAGGGCAGGGTGCCGATCTCGGCCTGCACGTTTTTCGGATAGCTCTTGAGCCACGGCTTTTCCGGCAAGCCGGCGGCCAGCGCCGTCAGCGTTTTCGGCAATCGGTTGGCGGTGGCGTCGGCCGGCCTTGCCGCCGGTGGGGTCTTCATCGCCGCGGCGGCTTTCGATGCCGGCCTGGCAGCGGGCTTTGCCGCCCCCGCTTTATTTCCCGACGCCGTCTTTCCGGCCGCAGCCTTGGCCGGGGCTTTCACCACTGGCCTTGTGCTTGCCCTTACGGGCGCCGCGGCCGCCTTCGGCGTGGCGGCTTTGGAAACGGGTGCTTTCGGCTTGGCAGTACCGGCTGCTTTCGACGGCGCCTTGGCTCCCGGTTTCACCGGCGCCGTCGTCCTTGATGCTTTTGCCAACCGTTCCTCCCTGGACAAGTCTTGTTCATCCGCGCCGCGCTCGCCCCTGAATTGACAAGGACGCCCTCCGCTGCGGCCGCTACACCCTATGTATTGCCTCCGTTGGTGACCGTGCAAGTCTTGCCCTTGCGGCAACATGGCGAAAGATTTGCCGTCGAAAGTCTTTGCCGCCGCCAGCGCTCCCAGGCGGTGTCCTGGCGCATCCCTCGGCCGCTCGGAAGCGCCGGGAACATTTATATCGTCAGCTTGGCGATCAATAAAAAAATTCGGTTGTTAATAATCTCGTGAATGGAAAAAACTGCTAATTTTTTCTGCAATTTGGCAAAATAGCGGATTTTTTTCCTGCTTCCCGCGGGGTAAGCAAACGGGGTGTTCCAAAGCCGGAAAAACGGTGCTTATATGCGCGCTTCGCGAGCCTGATAGAGGGGCTTGGAAGAACATCAGGGAGTGCTCAATGAATAAGAAGCTGACTTTTGCAGCCGCGTTGCTGGCTGCAAGCGTCCTGAGCGGCATGGCCAATGCGAAAACTCTGGTCTACTGCGCGGAAGCTTCGCCGGAAGGTTTCGATCCGGCGCCGTATACCGCAGGCCAGACGTTCGACGCGTCATCGCGCACCGTCTTCAACCGCCTTGTCGAATTCGATCACGGCAAGACGACGACCTCGCCGGGCCTGGCCGAGAGCTGGACGATCTCCGACGATGGCAAGGAATATGTCTTCAAGCTGCGCAAGGGCGTCAAGTTCGCCGCAACCGACTATTTCACCCCGACGCGCGACTTCAACGCCGACGACGTGGTGTTCTCGTTCGAACGCCAGGTCGACAAAAACGGCCCCTGGTTCCAGTACATTCCGGGCATTGCCTACCAGTATTACAATGACCAGTTCGGCGACAACATTACCAAGGTCGAGAAGGTCGATGACCTGACGGTGAAGTTCACCCTCAAGGAGCCGGCGATCACCTTCATTCCGACGCTGGGCATGGATTTCGCCTCGGTCGTCTCCAAGGAATATGCCGACAAGCTGCAGGCCGACAAGACGCCTGAGCTGTTCAACCAGAAGCCGATCGGCACCGGCCCGTTCATCTTCGTCGACTACCAGACCGACGCCGCCATCCGCTACAAGGCCAACCCGGACTATTGGGGCGGCAAGCAGAGGATCGACGATCTGGTCTTCGCCATCACCACCGATCCGGCGGTGCGCGCGCAGAAGCTCAAGGCCGGCGAATGCAACATCATGTCGTACCCGGCACCGGCCGACATCGCCGGCCTGCAGGCCGATGCGAACCTGAAGGTCGAGGAGCAGGAAGGCCTCAATGTCGGCGCGCTGATGTACAACACCCAGCAGAAGCCGTTCGACGACGTGCGCGTTCGCAAGGCGCTCAACATGGCCATCAACAAGAAGGCCATCATCGATGCCGTCTTCCAGGGCGCCGGCCAGGTGGCGATCAATCCGATCCCGCCGACCATGTGGTCCTACAACAAGGAAGTGAAGGACGATCCTTACGATCCGGATGCAGCCAAGAAGCTGCTTGAAGAAGCCGGCGTCAAGGACCTCAAGATGAACGTCTGGGCCATGCCGGTGTCGCGCCCCTACATGCCGAATGCGCGTCGCACCGCCGAGCTGATCCAGGCGGATTTCGCCAAGGTCGGCGTCACCGTCGAGATCGTCAGCTACGATTGGGGTGAATACCTTAAGCGCGCTTCCGCGGTCGATCACGACGGCGCCGTCATCGTCGGCTGGACCGGCGACAATGGCGATCCGGACAACTTCCTCGGCGTGCTCCTGAGCTGCGCTTCCGTCGGTTCGAACAACCGCGCGGAATGGTGCAACAAGGACTTCGATGCGCTCATCAACAAGGCTAAGACCGTTTCGGACCAGGCCGAGCGCACCAAGCTCTATGAACAGGCACAGGTCATCTTCAAGGAACAGGCACCCTGGGCGACGCTCGCTCACTCCAAGGTGTTCATGCCGATGCAGAAGACCGTCACCGGCTTTGCGATGGATCCGCTCGGTATCCACCGCTTCGACGGCGTCGATATCGCCGAATAAGGTTGCGAAACGGGGGCGCCACCATGTGGTGACGCCCCCACTCGCCCGCCATGCTGCGTTATATCCTCGGCAAGCTCGCCCTCATCATCCCGACCTTCATCGGGATAACCATCCTCGCCTTTGGCTTCGTGCGCATCCTGCCCGGTGATCCGGTGCTGGTGCTTGCGGGCGAACGCGGCCTGTCGCCCGAACGCCACACGGCGCTGATGCACCAGTTCGGTTTCGATCTGCCGATTTGGCAACAATACCTGACCTATCTGACGAATGTCCTGAGCGGCGATTTCGGCACCTCGTTTTCAACCAAGACGCCGGTGCTCAAGGATTTCCTGGTGCGCTTCCCGGCAACGGTCGAACTCGCCATCTTCGCCATGATCTTTGCCGTTGTCCTGGGTGTCGCCGCCGGCATCTTCGCCGCCATCCGCCGCGGCTCCTGGTTCGATCAGCTGACGATGGGCACGGCGCTGGCGGGCTATTCCATGCCGATCTTCTGGTGGGGCCTGCTGCTGATCATCGTCTTCTCCGGCACGCTGCACTGGACGCCGGTTTCCGGCCGCATCGACCTTCTCTATTTCTTCAAGCCGGTGACCGGCTTCATGACCATCGATTCGCTGATCTCGGGGCAGAAGGGCGCATTCCGCTCGGCGCTGTCGCACCTGATCTTGCCGACCATCGTGCTCGGCACTATCCCGCTCGCAGTCATCGCCAGGCAGACGCGCTCGGCGATGCTCGAAGTGCTGGGTGAGGACTATGTCCGCACCGCGCGCGCCAAGGGCCTGGCGCCGCGCCGCGTCATCGGCCTGCATGCCTTCCGCAACGCGCTGATCCCGGTCGTCACCACCATCGGTCTGCAGGTCGGCACGCTTTTGACCGGCGCCATCCTGACCGAGAGCATCTTCTCCTGGCCCGGCATCGGCAAATGGATGATCGACGCCATCTCCAAGCGCGACTATTTCACCGTGCAGGGCGGCTTGCTTTTGATCGCGCTGATCGTCATGTCGGTCAACCTCATCGTCGACGTGCTCTACGCCGTCATCAACCCACGCATCCGGGCCAACTGACATGAGCAATGAAGGCCCAGCCACCATCGAAGCCGCGACCGTCGTCAAGCCGCAGGATGCCAGGCTGCAGATGTTCGGCGAGTTCTGGCACTACTTCTCCGTCAACAAGGGCGCGGTGATCGGGCTCTTCGTCTTTGCGCTGCTGATCCTGATCGCCATCTTCGCGCCGCTGCTGGCGCCGCATTCGCCAGACGATCAGTTCCGCGACTTCTTCCTGACGCCGCCGGCCTGGCAGGAAGGCGGCAACGCGCAGTTCCTGCTCGGCACCGACGCTGTCGGCCGCGATATGCTGTCGCGGCTGATCTACGGCTCGCGCTTCTCGCTCGCCATCGGCTTCGTCGTCGTCACGTCAGCGCTGATCTCAGGCGTCATTCTCGGCCTGCTCGCCGGCTACTGCCGCGGCTGGGTTGACACGCTGATCATGCGCATCATGGACATCATCCTGGCCTTCCCGTCGCTGCTATTGGCCCTGGTGCTGGTCGCGGTGCTTGGCCCCGGCCTCGTCAACGCCATGATCGCCATCGCCTTCGTGCTGCAGCCGCATTTCGCCCGGCTCACCCGCGCCGCCGTGATGGCCGAGAAGACCCGCGAATATGTCGTCTCGGCCAAGGTCGCCGGGGCCAGCCATCTCAGGCTGATGCTGGTCACCATCCTGCCCAACTGCATCGCGCCATTAATCGTGCAGGCGACGCTGTCCTTCTCCAACGCCATTCTCGAGGCGGCGGCCCTTGGCTTCCTCGGCATGGGCGCGCAGCCGCCGACGCCGGAATGGGGCACCATGCTGGCCGAAGCGCGCGAGTTCATCCTGCGTGCATGGTGGGTGGTTACTTTCCCGGGTCTCGCCATCCTGATCACCGTCTTCGCCATCAACCTGATCGGCGACGGCCTGCGCGACGCGCTCGACCCCAAGCTGAAGAGGTCGTGAGCATGCCTCTGCTCGAGATCAAGAACCTCACCGTTTCCTTCGACACCGCGGCCGGACCGTTCATGGCCGTGCAAGGCATCGACCTCTCGATCGAGCCGCGCGAAGTGCTGGCGATCGTCGGCGAGTCCGGTTCCGGCAAGTCTGTGGCGATGCTCGCGGTAATGGGCCTGTTGCCCAACACGGCAACCGTCAAGGCAGACCGCATGGCCTTCGACGGCGTCGATCTCCTGAAGCTCAGCCCGTCCGAACGCCGCAAGATCGTCGGCAAGGACATCTCGATGATCTTCCAGGAGCCGATCGCCAGCCTCAATCCGTGCTTCACCGTCGGCTTCCAGATCGAGGAGGTGCTGCGCTTCCATATGGGTATGGATCGCGCTCAGCGGCGCGCGCGGGCCATCGAGTTGATGAAGCTGGTCGGCATCGCCGATCCGGAAGAACGGCTTAGCTCGTTTCCGCACCAGATGTCGGGCGGCCAATGCCAGCGCGTCATGATCGCCATCGCCATCGCCTGCAATCCGAAGCTGCTGATTGCCGACGAGCCGACGACGGCGCTCGACGTCACCATCCAGAAGCAGATCCTCGATCTCTTGGTTTCGCTGCAGGCCAAATACGGTATGGGCCTGATCATGATCACCCACAATATGGGCGTGGTGGCCGAGACCGCCGACCGTGTCATCGTCCAGTACAAGGGCCGCAAGATGGAAGAGGCCGACGTGCTGTCGCTGTTTGAATCGCCGAAGAGCAATTACACGCGGGCGCTTTTGTCGGCGCTGCCGGAGAACGCCGTCGGCGACCGGCTGCCTACCGTTTCCGACATGATGTTCGAGCCGGCGCCTTCGGCAGTTGGAGCCGCCTGATGAGCACCACGGTCCTCGAAGGCAAGAACATCGTCCGCGACTACCATATCGGTGGTGGCCTGTTCACCGGACCGCGCACCGTGCATGCGGTCAAAGGCGTCTCGTTCAAGGTCGACAAGGGCAAGACGCTGGCCATCGTCGGCGAAAGCGGCTGCGGCAAGTCCACGCTCGCTCGCATCATCACGCTGATCGATCCGGCGACGTCAGGCGACCTGTTCATCGACGGCAACAAGGTCGACATCGCCAAGGGCGGATTGACCAAAGAGATGCGCCGCAAGGTGCAGATCGTCTTCCAGAACCCCTATGGATCGCTCAATCCGCGCCAGAAGATCGGCGACGTGCTTGGCGAGCCCCTGCTGATCAACACCGACAAGCCGGCGGCCGAGCGGCGCGACCTGGCGATGAAGATGCTGAAGAAGGTCGGCCTCGGTCACGAGCACTACAACCGCTACCCGCACATGTTCTCGGGCGGCCAGCGCCAGCGCATTGCCATTGCCCGTGCGCTGATGCTCAACCCAAGCCTGCTGGTGCTGGACGAGCCGGTCTCGGCGCTCGATCTTTCCGTGCAGGCACAGGTGCTCAACCTGCTCGCCGACCTGCAGGACGAGTTCCAGCTGACCTATGTCTTCATCAGCCACGATCTGTCCGTGGTGCGCTACATCGCCGACGATGTGATGGTGATGTATTTCGGCGAGGCGGTCGAATACGGCTCGCGCGACGAGGTCTTTGCCGATCCCAAGCACAGCTACACCCGGACGTTGTTCGCCGCGACGCCGCGCGCCGACGTCGCCTCGATCAAGGCGAGGCTAGCGAAGAAGAAAGCGGCTTAACGTCTCTTCGTCATCCTAGGGCGGAGCGGCGCGAAGCGTCGCGCAGACCCTAGGATCCATGCCGTTTACCTCAGCCGAAAGGTGCAGCGGAGCAGAATTCTGCACCGTGGCAACACTCGAACGTCACGGCATGGATCCTCGGGTCTGCACTGCGTCGCTACGCTCCTTGTTCCGCCCGTGGATGACGACGCTGGAGAGGCCGCCGCTCAGGACAACTTCGCGATGATGGCGCGCAACGCTTCGCCGAAGCGCCGGACTTCCTCGATTGTGTTGTAGTGGACCAGCGAGGCGCGGATGGCGCCGCTATCCATCGACAGGTTGAGGCGCTTCATCAGCCGTGGCGCGTACATGTGGCCGTCGCGGATGCCGATCTGCATCTCGGCCATTTCCTCGACGATCCGCTGCGGCGACAGTGTGCCGATGTTGAAGCAGAAGGTCGGTACGCGCTCGGTGATGCGAGCCACGTCGGCAACACCATAGATGGTCGCGCCGCAGTCCTTGAGCACAGCGAGCATCTCACGCGCCAGCACCAGCTCATAGTCGCGAATGGCGCCCATGCCGGCGACGATGTTGTCGCGCCGGGAGCGGTTGTTGGCGGGCGCCAGATTGCGGCCGATCAGTTCCAGATACTGCACGGCCGCGTCCATGCCCGAGACGTTCTCGTAGATGAAGGTGCCGGCCTCGACCTTGTAGGGCGGCTCGTTGGGGATGAAATCCTCGCGGAAGGTCGGCAGCCGTTTCAGCGTTTCGAAACGACCCCAGAGGAAGCCCATATGCGGCGAGAAATTCTTGTAGCCGGAGCAGACGAGATAGTCGCAGTCCCAGGCCTGCACGTCGATCAGCCCGTGCGGTCCGTAATGCACGCAGTCGAGGAACACTTCGGCGCCGGCCGCGTGCGCGATCTTGGCCACCGCGGCGACATCGACGATCGAGCCGATCGAGTGCGCGGTGACCGTGCAGGCGACGAGACGGGTGCGGTCGGAAACCAGCGGGCGCAGATCGTCGACATGCAGATTACCGTCCTCGCGCATCCGCCACCATTTGAATTTCGCACCGGCGGATTCCAGCGCCAGCCAGGTCGCGATGTTGGCGTCGTGGTCCATGTCGGTGATGACGATCTCGTCACGCTCCTGAAGCATCTGACCGATACCGAGGCTGACCAGGCGGATGAATGAGGTGGCGTTCATGCCGAAGCAGATTTCGGCTGGGCTATAGGCATTGATCAGCAGCGCGACGCTTGTCCGCGCATCGGCGACCGACTGGTCGACGGTGACGCTGCGGCCATAGCGGCCGCCACGCTGCACATTGTGCGAAACCAGATGGTTGGTCACCGCATCGAGCACGCTCTGCGGGATCTGCGCGCCGGCGGCATTGTCCAAGAAGATGAAGTCGCCGGCCCGCTGCAGGGCTGGAAACATGGCGCGGATGGCGTCGACGGGGAACGCGGTGGCATTCGCATTGTCGGTTTGATGCTTGTTCACGGGCAGGCTCCTGCAAAAGGACTTGGGCGGGGATCAGGTAGCGGAGGTCAGCGCTTTTTTTCGGTCTTGAAGCGCTCTTCAAGCAGGCTGACGAGGCGGACCATCGGCCAGAGGAAGATGAGATAGACAAGCGCTGCGCCGATCAGCGGCGAGGGGTTGGCGTAGAGCGACTGCGCGTTGGTCGCTTCCTTCAAGAGTTCCGGCAGCGCCACGGTGGAGGCGAGCGAAGTGTCCTTGAACATCGAGACGCAGTTGCTGGTCATCGGCGGGATGACGACGCGGATCGCTTGCGGCAGCACCACCTTGCGCAAGGTCAGCAGGAACGGCAGGCCAAGCGCCTGCGACGCCTCGAACTGGCCGCGCGGGATGCTCTCGATGCCGGAGCGGAACACCTCCGCCGAGTAGGCCGACATGATGAAGGCGAAAGCAGTCACGGCGGAGGCCCAGGACGACAGGCGTATGCCGAGGAACGGCAGTGCATAGTAGATCAGGATCAGCACGACCAGCACCGGCAGGGCGCGGAAGATGTCGGTGTAGCCGACCGCCAGCCACCGCAGCGGCTTCGGCGCATAGAGCCGCACCAGGCTGATCCCCAGGCCGATGGGGATGCCGATGCCGATGCTCAAAATGCCGAGCAGCAGCGTGTTCAGGAAGCCGCGCAGCAGCGCCGGCAGGCTGGACATGATGACATCGGGATTGAAGAAGGTATCCAGCAGCGACATGGGAGCGTTCCCGAACCCGAGAGCAAGGATGCTCAGGTTAAAACCAATCGACCTCGCCAATGGCGAGACGGTCTGCGCGGAAGCCGGCGCTGGCGCATGAAATGAATCGTGCCGGCCTGGAAAGCCGGCACGATGTCAGCGCAGCTTTCAGCTCAGGCCTTCGGCAGCGGCATTTCCTTCATGGTCGAAGAGTCGGCGGGCGCGTCGCTGCCGAACCACTTCTTGTGGATGGCGGCCAGCGTGCCGTCCTTCTTCATAGCGCTCAGCGCGTCGTTCAGCTTGCCGAGCAGCGGGTGGTCCTTGCTCATCATCAGGCCGTATTGTTCGCCGGTCTTGATGCGCTCCTTGACGACCAGGTCCTTCATCTTGGTGAAGGAATACTCCATGCCTGGAATGTCGCTGACGGCGGCATCGACGCGGCCGGCGCTGAGGTCGAGCAGCAAATTCTGCTGCGTGTCGTAACCCTTCACGTCGCTGAAGCCGCCGGCTTCCTGATGTGCCTTGACCCAGGTTTCACCGGTCGAGCCGGACAGCACGCCGACGATCTTGCCCTTGAGGTCGGCCTCGGCCTTGATCGGGCTGTCGGCCTTGGTGGCAATGCCCATGTCGGAATCATAATAGGGCTGCGTGAACGACTGCGACTTCAGCCGCTCGGCCGTGATGGTGATCGACGAGATGGCGACGTCGATGCGCTTCGACGTGGTGGCGGCAAACAGCGCCTGGAAGCCGAGATCGGCGATGTCGGTGGTCATGCCGATGCGCTTGGCGGCTTCGTTGACGATGTCGACTTCAAAGCCTTCGAAGGTGCCGCTCTCGTTCTTGAATTCGAAGGGCGGGTTGGTCGGATAGGCGCCGACATTGAGCACATCGGCGGCATAGGCGGTGGCGGGGCCGGCGGCGATGCCGACGGCGGCGGCAAGAAGAAGCAATTTGCGGCGCGTGAAGCTCATTTGTGTTCCCTCTGTTGTTGATCGGGCGGGTTGCTCCCGCACGGTTTTTTGCCGCCCCGCTTCACGCAGGACGTCAATTCATGGCAGCGACCATGCGGTCATGGTTGGCGACGTTTTGTGTTGCAGATCGCGGATCTGCGCGCGCACTTCATCGAAGGCATGGCGCGCATTGGATGATGACTGGGGCAGTATGAACGACAAGAACTGAGACTCCCACCCGGAGCACCCACGATGGACTGGCCGGCACGATGAACTGGTCTGCACGATGGACTGGCCGGCAAGCCCGTCCGGCACGGCAATCGCCATCGACTCTGGAATGCTTATCCAAAGTGCGGCGCTTTTCAAGGCGAAAGTTTTAAGCTTAAAAAGCTGCGGTGTCCGTTGCGTGGCCGACACGGTGCGGCCCGCTGGAACCGATACCCGCGAGCGATGGCGACGCGAAGCTATTTCAGGCTTGAAATATCTCCGCGCGGGCCTAGCGTGTGCTCTCTCGCCGGGAGGTCGCGACATGAACAAACCACACCCCTTGCACGGCCCGAACAGATTGAAGCTGGGGGTCTTTTCGACCAATGCCGATGGCGGGCTGGCCATAACCGATGTGCCTGAACGCTGGACGGCAAGCTGGCAGGACAATCTGACCGCAGCCCAGATCGCCGACCGTGCCGGGCTGGAGTTCATGCTGCCGATCGCCCGCTGGCGCGGTTTTGGCGGCCGCAACAAGGTGCGGGAATGGTCGTTCGAGACCTTCACCTGGGCGGCGGCCCTTGCCATGGCCACCGAGCAGATCGGCCTGTTCATGACCGTGCATGTGCCGCTGGTGCATCCGCTCTATGCCGCCAAGGCGCTGGCGACGGTCGACCACGTCAGCCAGGGTCGCGCCGGCCTGAATATCGTCTGCGGCTGGAATCCGAAGGAATTCGGCATGTTCGGCACGCCTCTGGTCGAGAAGGGCTACGACCAGGCAGCGGAATGGATCGAAATCCTCGAAAAGCTTTATGCCTCGCCCGACCCGCTCGACTATGAGGGCACCTACTACCGCCTCAAGGAAGCCGTCAGCCGTCCGGCCAGTCTGCAGGTGCCGCGCCCGGTGACCATGAACGCCGCTTTCGGCGGGCCCGGCCGCGATTTCGCCGCCGCGAGATGCGACTATCTGTTCACGACCTTTTCCGAAATGGGCGATGCCGGCAAACATGTCGCCGACATCAGCGAGCGGGCAGACAAGGTGGGCCGTGATGTCGGCGTCTACACCGTGGCGCATGTCGTCTGCCGCCCGACGATGGAAGAGGCGCGGGCATATTACACGCGCTATGCGGTCCATATGGCCGACCACGACGCCGTCGATGCCCACATGGCCGGCAAGAAGGAATTCTCGCAGTCGCACGACCCGCACGCCTATGACCGCTACCGGCAGCGTTTCGCCGGCGGCGCCGGCACCTACCCGCTGATCGGAACGCCGGAAACGATCGCCGCCGACATGGTCGCCATTGCCGGGCATGGCTACCAGGGCATCGCGCTGTCCTTCGTCAATTACACCAGGGAGTTGCCCTATTTCTGCGATCACGTGCTGCCGATTTTGCGGAAGGCGGGGCTTCGCGCATAGTAGTGGTGATCAGTTGCGGTGGATCATCGCGGATATTCGGAATTAGCCGAAGCCCTCCCCAACGTCGTCATCCCTGGGCGAAGCAGGAGCGCAGCTCCGTCGCGGAGACCCTGGGATCCATGCCGCGACTTCGGCCGTGGAGTGTGCAGCGGTGCAGAATTCTGGACCGTGGTGACGCTTTGGAGTCCCGGCATGGATCCTCGGGTCTGCGCCGCGTCGCTTCGCTCCTTGCTTCGCCCGTGGATGACGAAGTAATGGGCGTTTACTCCGGACGAACGAATTCCCTATTCCGGAATAACGGCAGTCGCCTGGATCTCCACCTTGGCCCGGTCTTCGACCAGCGCCACCACCTGCATGGCGGCCATCGCCGGAAAATGCCGGCCGATGACCTCGCGATAGGCCTCGCCGATGCCCCTGAGGTTGGCTAGGTATTCGGCCTTGTCGGTAAAATACCAGGTCATCGAGGTGATGTGCTGCGGTCCGGCACCGGCCTCGGCCAGCACCGCCACGATGTTCTGAAGCGTTTGCCGCACCTGGCCGACAAAATCGTCGGTCTCGAACTGGCATTGCCCGTTCCAGCCGACCTGTCCGCCGACGAAGACGAGCTGCCCGCGCGCGGCGACGCCATTGGCGTAGCCGACAGGTTTTGCCCAGCCTTCGGGCTGCAGAATCCTGTGCATTCAAAACCTCCCGGTATTCCAAAACCCAATTTTCAAAATCGAACGCTCGTCAAAATCTCTGCCGTCAGGCCGCGCCCATCACCTGCCGCGCGATCACCACCTTCTGCACGTCGGAGGCACCCTCGTAGATGCGCAGCGCGCGGATCTCGCGATACAGGCTTTCGACGATGTGGCCCTTGCGGACACCGTCGCCGCCATGCAGCTGCACAGCCTTGTCGATCACCTCTTGCGCCTTGTCGGTGGCAAACAGCTTGGCCATCGCCGCCTCGCGTGTGACCCGCGCGGCCCCCATGTCCTTGGTCCACGCAGCGCGGTAGACCAGAAGCGCCGCCGCATCGACGTCGAGCGCCATATCGGCGATATGCCCCTGCACCATCTGCAATTCGGCCATCGGGGCGCCGAACAGTTTGCGCTCCGCCACGCGTTTGATGCTCTCGTCCAGTGCGCGGCGGGCAAAGCCAAGCGCCGCCGCGCCGACGGTCGAACGGAACACGTCGAGCACCGACATGGCGATGCGGAAGCCATCGCCCGGTTTGCCGATCAGCGCAGAGGCGGGAAGGCGGACCTGGTCGAAAGACAGCCGCGCCAGCGGATGCGGCGCGATTACTTCCAGCCGTTCGGCGATGCCAAGGCCCCTGGCGTCGCCAGGCACGAGGAAGGCGGAAAGCCCCTTGGCGCCCGGCGCCTCGCCGGTGCGGGCAAAGACGACATAGAGGTCGGCGATGCCGCCATTGGAGATCCAGGTTTTTTCACCGGAAAGAACATAGCTGTCGCCGTCGCGGGTCGCCGTCATTTCCGTGTTGGCGACATCCGACCCCGATCGTGGTTCCGACAGGGCGAAGGCTGATATCGCCTTGCCGGCGCGCGTCTTCGAAAGCCATTGCTGCTGGTGCGGCGTACCGAACAGGCTGAGCGCGCCGGTGCCGAGCCCTTGCATGGCGAAGGCGAAATCGGCCAGCCCGTCATGACGGGCGAGTGTCTCGCGCGTGATGCACAAAGTGCGGACGTCGAGGGGGCCAGGATTGTCCGTGTCGAGCGCCGTCGGCTTCAGCCAGCCGTCTCGCCCGAGCTTGCTGACCAGCTCGCGGCAGGCCGCGTCGACATTATGGTGGGAGACCGGCAGGTTTTTTGAGCACCATGCGTCGAGTTGTTCGGCCCACTCGCGATGGCGGTCTTCGAAGAACGGCCAGGAGAGGAAGGAACGGTCAGGCATTGGCGCGCCCTCGATTTTCGTCGCGATCCGTCGCACCCCCCTCTGTCCTGCCGGACATCTCCCCCGCAAGGGGGGAGATTGGCAGCTTCAGCGCTCCGCTCACGCCTACAACGGTGGAGATTGGCGAAAACAAAACGTACAGCTGATCTCCCCCCTTGCGGGGGAGATGGCCGGCAGGCCAGAGGGGGGTGCCTGGGCGCAAACCTGTCATCCTCAATCTCCCTCGAATACCGGCTTTTTCTTGGCCACGAACGCCTTGTAGGCGCGCTCGAAGTCGCGGGTCTGCATGCAGATCGCTTGCGCCTGCGCTTCCGCCTCGATCGCCTGGTCGAGACCCATCGACCATTCCTGGTTGAGCTGCGTCTTGGTGATGCCGTGCGCAAAGGTCGGGCCGGAGACGATGCGCGCCGCCATATCGAGCGCGTCGGCCTCCAGCGAGGCGGCATCGACCAGCCGGTTGTAGAAACCCCAGCGTTCGCCTTCCGCCGCCGTCATGGTACGGCCGGTGTAGAGCAGTTCGGCGGCGCGGCCCTGGCCGATGATGCGCGGCAGGATCGCGCAGGCGCCCATGTCGCAGCCGGCGAGGCCGACGCGGGTGAACAGGAACGCGGTCTTGGCTTCCGGCGTGGCGATGCGGATATCGGAGCTCATCGCAATGATGGCACCGGCGCCGACCGCGACGCCGTCGACCGCCGCAATCATCGGCTTGCCGCAATTCAGCATCGCCTTGACGAAATCGCCGGTCATGCGGGTGAAGGCGAGAAGCTGCTTCATGTCCATCTTGACCAGCGGGCCGATGATGTCGTGGACATCGCCGCCGGAGCAGAAATTGCCGCCATTGGACAGGAACACCACGGCGTCGACGTCATCGGCATAGACCAGGTCGCGGAATGTGTCGCGGAGTTCCGCATAGCTGTCGAAGGTCAGCGGGTTCTTGCGCTCGGGCCGGTCGAGCCGGACCTTTGCGATCCTGCCCTCGACCTCCCAGAGGAAATGCTTCGGCTTGCGTCCGGCCATTGCGGTCATTCGCGTCCCTCCCAGTTGCTGCGGAACGAGGTCAGCATGCCGGTCAGCCGGCGCGCGTCGTCCTCGCTGACCTTGCCCAGCAATTCACCGATCCAGCCTTCATGCGCCGCGGCGATGGTGGCGAAGGCCTGCGTGCCTTCCTCGGTCAGCCGCACCATCGACGTGCGGCGGTCGCCATTGCGCCTCGCGCGGGCGACAAGTCCTTCCGAAACCAGCCGGTCGACGATGCCCGTGACATTGCCGTTGGAGACCAGCAGGAAGCGCGACAGGTCGCTCATCAGCATGCCTTCCGGCGCGCGGTAGAGCGCGGCCATCACGTCGAAGCGCGGCAGCGTCGTGTTGAACTCCTTCTTCAGGCGTTCGCGCAGTTCAGCCTCGATCGTGCGCGAGGCACGCAGCAGCCTGATCCACAGCCGCAAGCGGTCCTTGCCGGGTCCCGACGGCGCGGGCAGGGGGCCGGCTACCATGTTTCGCCTCCTGAGATGGAAATTGCCTGTCCGGTGATCGACTGGGCGGCATCGCCGCAGAGCCACAGCACGGCGGCGGCAACCTCATCCGGCTGGATGAAGCGGCCTTGCGGGTTGGTCGAGGCAAGGCTCGACCGAGCCTCGCCGGCCGAGCGGCCGGTCTTCTCGATGATGCGCTGGATGGACTCCTCTAGCATCTCGGTCTCCACGAAGCCGGGGCACAGGGCGTTGACGGTGACGCCCGATTTCGCCGTCTCGGCGGCAAGCGCCCGCATCAGGCCGACGACGCCGTGCTTGGCGGCGACGTAAGGTGCGACATAGGCGTAGCCTTTCAGTCCGGCCGTGGAGGCGATGAAGACGATCCGCCCCGCCTTGCGCGCGGCCATCCCGGCGAGCGCCGGTTTTACCGTCAGGAAGGCACCGGTCAAATTGACGTCGAGCGTCCGCTGCCAGTCGCTGAGCGCGGTTTTGTGCGCTGGCGCGCTGCCGGCCATGCCGGCATTGGCGACGACGATGTCGAAGGGGCCACGCGCGGCTTGCGCCCTCTCGTAGAGCGCCGCCATTGCCGCCTCGTCGGTGACATCGGCGACAATGCCGAAGATGCGGTCGTTCTCGCCGGCCACCTCAGTGAGCTCCGCTTCCCGGCGGCCGCAGATGGTCACGTCGATGCCGGCAGCAGCCAGCGCCAGCGCAACGGCCCGGCCGACGCCGGAGCCGCCGCCTGTGACCAGCGCATGCTTGCCCGCGATCATGCGCCAATCCTCGAAACTTGGCGCCAAGTGCCCCCACCCCTAACCCTCCCCACAAGGGGGAGGGAGAAGGAGAAGGCTACGACAGCGCCCATCCATTGCAAACTTCTGCGGTTCCAGAGCCGATTGCGACTTGGTCCCCTTCCCCCTTGTGGGGAGGGGCTAGGGG
>NZ_RZRV01000025.1:0-83185 GCF_004023085.1 Mesorhizobium sp. M7A.F.Ca.US.010.02.1.1
GCCGGCGGGGCCGCGCAGTTTTAAAGCATGGTGGCTGAAAGACAGTCCATGAAAACCATAGAAAATGATACCCGCCTCAGTCATTGTGTGCGGAAGGCCATAAGTCTTGGCCACCGCTGGCCGGGTCGAATGGAATGCCGTGTCGAAGCAGCCGACCTGCGGGGCATGCGGCAGCAGGCCGGTAGCCAGTGCCACAATCTCTAGATTGATCCGCTGATGGATCGGCGCCAGCGGTTCAAGCAGGCGCAGTGCCTCGATCGCGCGCGCGTCAAGCCGGGTGGCTTCCGTAAAATCACGGCCACCATGAACGACCCTGTGCCCGACCCTGCCGATGCGATGCAGAAGATCGCGATCGGCGAGCAGGGACGCTACTGTCGCGAATGCCTTAGCAATATCGATTGGGCCATCGCCGAGGCTCCTTTCGATCACGGGCTGATCGCCCACGGCCTCGACACGCAGCCGTGGATGTTGCCCGAGCGAAGCGACATTGCCACGCAGCACAAGCGGAAGTTCGTCGCGTCCCTCGAAGACAGCGAACTTCAAGCTGGAGGACCCGCCGTTGAGGACCAGGATGGCGTCTGTCATGTCGCCCTCAACCCACGTTGGTCGGCGCCACTTCGAGGTCTTGGCCCCACTTCCAGTCAAGTATCTCCGGCATGTCCTGCCCATGGGCGCGAATATAGGCTCGATGTTCAAGCAGCTTGCTGTCCATCGCCTGCTTGACGCCGACCCGCATGCTCTTCAGTCGTGGAACCCAATCGACGACGCTTTGGACGATATGAAAGCGGTCGAGCCCATTCAGCACCGTCATGTCGAAGGGCGTCGTGGTCGTCCCCTCCTCATTGTAGCCGCGCACATGAATGTTGTCGTGGTTGGTGCGCCGATAGGTCAGGCGATGGATGGTCCAGGGATAGCCATGATAGGCAAAGACGACCGGCTTATCGGTGGTGAACAGCGCGTCGAATTCGCGATCCGAGAGACCGTGCGGGTGAAATTCCTTGGGTTGCAGGGTCATCAGGTCGACGACATTGACCACCCTAAGCCTGAGATCGGGAATCTGCCGCCTTAAGATCTGCACCGCGGCCAGCGTTTCGAGGGTCGGCACGTCGCCGGCGCAAGCCATCACCACATCCGGCTCGGCCCCGTTATCCGTCGAAGCCCAGTCCCATATGCCGATGCCCGCCCTGCAGTGAACGATCGCCTTGTCCATGGACAGCCACTGCCATGAGGGCGGCTTGCCGGCGACGATGACGTTGATGCGGTTCCAGGTCTGCAACACATGGTCGGCGACGCACAGCAAGGTGTTGGCATCCGGTGGCAGATAGACCCGCACGATGTCGGCCTTCTTGTTGAGGGCAACGTCGATGAAGCCGGGATCCTGGTGACTGAAGCCATTGTGTTCCTGATGCCAGACATGGCTGGACAACAGATAGTTCAGCGACGCGATCGGCCGCCGCCACGGAATGTCGCGGCAGGCATCCAGCCATTTTGCATGCTGGTTGAACATGGAATCGATGATGTGGATGAACGCCTCGTAGCAGGAGAATAGACCGTGCCGCCCAGTCAGCAGATAGCCTTCGAGCCAACCTTGACAGGTGTGCTCGGAAAGGATTTCGAGAACCCTGCCCTCGCGCCCAAGATGAACGTCTTCGGGCAGGATCTTTTCCATCCAGGCACGCTCGGTAACCTCGAACACGTCCTGAAGCCGGTTCGAGGCGGTCTCGTCCGGGCCGACGATGCGGAAGTTCTTCGCGGCTTGATTCATCTTCATCACGTCACGCAGGAAGTTCCCCATCACGCGCGTTGACTCGGCCTTAACCGCGCCGGGCAGTGCGACGGCCACGGAATGGTCGTGCAAACCGGGCAGTTCGAGGGATCGGCGCAGCAGACCGCCATTGGCATGCGGGTTTGCGCTCATGCGCCGTGTGGCCTGGGGTGCGGTGGCACGGATCGAGGCGACCGGCGCGCCGGCGGCGTCGAACAGTTCCTCGGGCCGGTAGCTTTTCAGCCACTCCTCGAGCAGCTTGAGATGGGCGGGGTTTTCCGCAAGGCCCGACAGGGGAACCTGATGCGAGCGCCAGAAGCCCTCGGTCTTCAGCCCGTCCACCTCTTTCGGCCCTGTCCAGCCCTTGGGACTGCGCAGCACGATCATCGGCCATGTCGGTCGCGACGCGGTCGCGGCGGAGCCGTTGCGCGCGGAATGTTGGATGGCCTGGATGCGATCGAGCGCATCGTCGAGCACCTCGGCCATCCGCTCATGCAGCAATGCCGGATCGTGCCCCTCGACGAAGAGCGGCTCATAGCCATAGCCAACGAACAGCGCCCGCAATTCGTCTTCGGGAATTCTGGCCAGAATGGTTGGATTGGCGATCTTGTAGCCGTTCAGATGCAGGATCGGCAGAACCGCCCCGTCGCGCGCGGGGTTGAGAAATTTGTTGGAATGCCATGCGGCTGCCAGCGGTCCCGTTTCAGCCTCCCCGTCACCGACGACGCAGGCGACCACAAGATCCGGATTGTCAAAGGCCGCGCCATAGGCGTGCGACAGCGAATAACCCAACTCGCCACCCTCATGGATCGAGCCCGGCACATCCGGTGCTGCATGGCTCGGTATACCGCCGGGAAACGAGAACTGCCGGAACAGCTTGCGCATCCCCTGCTCGTTCATCTCGATGTCTGGATTGAGCTCGCTGTAGGTGCCCTCAAGATAGGTGTTCGCCACCATTGCCGGGCCACCATGGCCGGGGCCGCAGACATAGATCACGTTTGCGTTCCTGAGCCGGATCGCGCGATTGAGGTGCGCATAGATGAAACTCAACCCCGGCGACGTTCCCCAGTGGCCGAGCAGGCGCGGCTTGACGTGCTCCAGCCGCAGCGGCTCGCGCAGCAGCGGATTGTCGAGCAGGTAGATCTGGCCGATCGTCAGATAGTTCGCGGCGCGCCAATAGGCATCGATATCGTGCAGTTCGCGGTCGGCCAGCCGGCCCCCGGAAGCTGGTACAGTCGTATGCTCGGTCATGTCTGACTCCATTGCCTATTGGCGACTGTCGCCGGACCGCGACATGCGCCTGTGTTCGTCGATCTGCAGCGAATGGACACAAACGCGTTCCCGCGCTTTCAGTTCATCGCTTCGTGGCCTCCCTCTATGCATCGTTGTCCTCAAGCGCCCTGCGCACGCGCCTGATGACCGCTGCGCGACCCCGTTCGTCGGCGGCGGCGCGGACCGTCTCGTTGATGTCCAGAAGAAGCTTGGAAAGATCGTTGTGCCAGTCGAGACGGGCGACCTTTTCCGGCCTCAGACGGCGCGGCTCATTGAGCTCAACCGGCAAACTGCCGCCGGGCGTCAATCGGAAGGCGTCATCCAGCATCGGCACGATGATCCTGTCAAAAGGGATCAACCCTCGCAGCCGCTCGCTGAGGCCACCGAGCCCGGCATCCTCGCCATGTGTCAGGAAAGCCGCATGCTTCACCGGACTTCGAGCCTTGAGCCAGGCGACCAGTTCGCTGGCGTCGGCGTGGCCGGAATAGAGGTCGAACAGGCAAATGCGTGCCTTGACCTCGACTTCCTCACCCTGGATACGCACGCGCTGCGCGCCGTCGAGCAAAATCCTGCCAAGCGACCCTTGGGCCTGGTATCCGGCCATCATCACCGTGGCGTTCCGGCGCCAGAGATTGGCCTTGAGATGATGGCGGATTCGACCCGCATCGCACATGCCGCTGGCGGCGATCACCACGAAGAAGCCGCTCAGGCGGTTGATCGCCTTGCTCTGTTCCACCGTCTCCGTGAAGCGCAGCTCCTTCGAGTTGAGCGCCTGGCGCAGCACGTCACCCTGTTCGATCTCGTTGGCATGCCGCTCGAAAATCGCACTGGCGCGTGTTGCCAGCGGCGAGTCTACGAAGACCGGAGCTGACGGCACCTGCCCCGCTTGCATGAGCAAATACAGATCGACCAGCAGTTCTTGCGTCCTCTCGACGGCGAAGGACGGAATGATGAGGGGGCCGCCGGCCTCCGCGGCGCCACGCACGATGTCACCGAGCTGGAATCGCCGCTGTTCGGGCGAAACGTCCGGCCGGTCACGGTCGCCATAGGTCGACTCGCAGATCAGATAGTCAACGCCTGCCGGCCCCACGGGATCGGTCTGAAGCAGCTTGTGGCCTGGACCGATGTCGCCCGAGAATATGATGCGCAGCGGTGCATCACCCCGGTCGATCTCCAGCTCGACCGATGCCGAACCAAGCAGATGACCAGCATTCCAGAAGCGGCCGCGAACGCCATCGGTGATGGCGGTCCATTCGCCATATTCCAAAGCCCGAAACAATGTCATGCACGCGGCCGCATCCTGCTGGCCGTAGATCGGCTCGACGGGTGGGCGCCCGCGCTGCGCGTTGCGACGGTTCAGGTGCTCGACCTCCATTTCCTGGATATGCGCCGAGTCCGGCAGCATGACCGAGCAAAGATCGATGGTGGCGCGGGTCGTATGGATTGGACCAGAAAAGCCCTGTTTGAGCAGTTTAGGCAGAAGGCCGCTGTGATCGATATGCGCGTGCGTCAGGATGACAGCGTCAATCGCGTCCGGGGGAAACGGGAACGCCCCGTAGTTTAATTCCCGTTCGGACTTTGACCCCTGGAACAGGCCACAGTCGATGAGGATGCGCGAATGCGGCGTCTCAATCTCATAGCATGAGCCGGTGACGCCATGGGCTGCGCCATGGAAACGCAGGATAGGATCCGTGTCGCCTCTCATCTCAGGACGACCTAATGCGACAGCACGACAGGCAGGCGAAGATCCGCGAGAATGCCTTCGGTGGCTCCGCCAAGCACGAAGTCCCTGACGCGGGAGTGGCCGTATCCGCCCATGACAAGCAGATTGCCGCCGATCTTGAGAGCATGCTCCTGAAGCGCCGTTCCGATTGAACTGTCCCCTGCCTGGATAGAGACAGCCTCGGCCACCAGACCACGGGTCCTCAAGCCCAGCGCAAGGCGCTCGCCGATGCCCTCTCCAGGAAGCGGCTTCTCGTCGGTCACGGTCACAACGGTGATCCTGGACGCACGTTCGAGAAAAGCCCTCACATCGGCAACAGCCCGTGCGGCCACTCGGCTGCCGTCCCAGGCGATAACCACATGTCCAAGGGCCCCAAGGTCCGTGGAGTCGGGAAGAAGCAGGGTCGGTCGACCCGAGCCGAATAGGATCCCCTCGGCTATCATTCGCGCCGTCTGGTCGGCAGGCGCCCAACCAACCAGGCAGATATCGGAATAGCGGGAATGCTTCGCGGCAAGATCGCCCATCAAGGCCGGTGGCGCGGTCAACTCCTGCGTGGTGAGGGACACACCACCTTGTTCGGCTTCTTGGGCAATTGCCTCGAGGAGAACTTTGCTGCGCTTGCGACTGGTCGCCTCGACCTCTTGTATCTTGTAGGGAAGATCTAGCAAATAGTTTGAGAGCGCGTTCGAAACGTCCGGAATGTCGACATTGATGGCAACGGCATGAAGCGAGGCATCGATCTGCTTGGCGAGAGCAACCGAGTTCGCCGCGATTTTCGAGGAGATGGCGTCAGGATAGGTCGCAAAGTACAACGATAGGATCAGCTTCATTAGGATGGCCTCCATTGCCGGATGGCCAACTGCCATCGTTCGCAGCATCTTGTAGTCGCAATAGACGAGACGAACTTTGACCCAGCGCAATGCGGTTCGTATGCTGAGGCAGCAATTGGCCAAGCCGAGCCCGGCTACCAACTCGGGATTCCAATTGGCATGGAGGCCACGTCGAGAAACCCTAGATTTTCTCGGTGGCATACACCGGAGCGTCTTCTCAGCCGCTTCGACTGCGAGATGCCACGGGCCTGCAGCAAGCTTCGACAGCCCATCCTGCGCTGCTCGATCAAAGAACCGACATGCGACGAGATAACTCCCGCCGTGAGCAATCCAACAGGCCTCCAACGACCCACGCCAGAGGCCAGCCTGTGTCCCTAGCCAGTGCCGGCGCAATGATGCATGGCAGCGGCCATGTCATCGGCAGTCACTGCTGCGACAGAGCGGACCTGTTCGTAGCCGATCAGCAGCAGGAATGTCGGCGCACGGCCATAGCCTTGATTGTGGCCGTATAGAACCTTCCGGATAGCTAAGCTCACGACGGCGTGCGGGGCACGTCCCCGCAAGAGTGCTCAGGATCGATCAGCAAGCAGAGCGCTTCCACACCTCGCCGGTCCGGCTGACGGACTGCTGGAGTAACCCAGCAGAAATCCGCGAATGACCCGGACTGTCCCCCTTTGGGAGTTTATGGATTGACTTCAGCCGGCATTGCCGGATCGCAAACTATGAGGAGGCGGCCCCAGCAGGTTCAGAAAAAACCTGCCTATCACCTTTGCATCGTACGGTTTGGAAAATACCAACTGCTTATCTCGAATGGCCCGGGCTTTCGCGAGCATCTCTTCAGAGCCAGACGTTATCGACACGACGACACCCGGCCTGTTTTGGAGGGTCCAATTCGCAAGAGAGAGCCCGTTCATCGCTCCCGGCATCTGCACATCTGTGAATAGCAGCGATACGGGAATGTGGCTCTGGAAAACCTGAAGCGCTTCGGCGGCATGACTGGCTTCCACCACCTCAAAACCCATCTCGCGAAGCTGTTCAGCAGTGTCCATTCGAATGATGATTTCGTCTTCAACAACTAAAATGACATGTCGCCCTATCAAGATTCAGCTCCCCTACCCCTTTCATCCACTAAACCCATTTCGCCGCTTTCGGTTCCCATCAGCCAACCTTCTGATCAGGCTCCCTACTTTGGGTTTGCTGGGCAAGCAAAGCGCGGATCCGTCTTTCAAGGACGGTATAATCGCGTTTTTTAGGATTTGGACCTCCGTGACAGAGCTCCACGGCCTTCTTGGCCGATGCGCTGATCGAGCCAGAAAGCAGGATTCCGATACCAGGGTAATTTTCTCGAACGTGTTGAGAAAGCTCAAAATTAGCTGCCGAGTCAGACAATTCGGCCAGCAACACATCGGGCTGGATAGCCGCCACCTCAAGCACCTTAATCACTTCCTCCCGGGTGGCCCCTTCAATGACTCGGAAGCCGCACTCGCGCAGGAATTCCGAGATTTCATGCCTTACAAGGACGTCAGTCTCCAAGACGAGGATCACAGCTTGTTCCATGGGGACTAATGGCTGGCCGTGCGGATGGTTCCGCATTTGGGCTATGGTAGGGGCGCAGTCAGGTCTGTGGTTCAGCAAAGCTCGCGAGCAGAAGGCAAAGCCCTGTTGTTCCAATTTGACCAACAGCGCTTGTTGCTCTTCCCTGTGGTCTCTTTGGCTCGCCACCATTTCTTGCTCGCCCTGCTCCTCGCTTGGAGCCCGCCTGCGGGTCGCAGGTTCTCAAAACGCACAATTCTCCTTTATATGAGGTTGTGCAAATCATTCGCCAGGGAGTGTCGGCGATGCAGGCGGAGGGGGAGAAGGAAAAGCTTGCGGATCGGTTGGATGAGCTCAGTGCTCGCTATGTGCTGACAGACCGGCTGTACCGGGCCAGATCCAATCAGGAAGCCTTTGAAGCTGGCTTGGATGCCTCCGCGACGGTCTTGGCTGCCGGCAAGGTCCATGTTTGCTCTTCGACGACGCAGGGTGATGAATTTTGGCTTGGCGTGTCTTGTCTGAGGCCTATCGATACGACCTGGCCGGACACTCGCCAGGAAGGTAGGCGAACGCAACGCCGAGCCGCTTTTTGTGCCTGATATCAGCGACACCAAGGAGCAAAGCCCGGCTTAGACTAGGAGCTCTCATCCCCTCTCTCGCGGAACCTATGGCAGGCGCCCCTTGCGCGGCCCATGGGGGCCGACAGGGACATTTTCGCTTGACGCAGGGATGGAAGCGAAGTGCCCGTCGAGACTGGAATCAGCCCCATCCAGACGAGCGAAGGCTTAATGCCATTCGCCTCGGTCGTCAGCGACGGAAACGGCCGGAGACCCAACGGGATCTGCTATGGCCGAACTCAATCACGGTGAAGAACATGCTTGCCGTGGTCCAGGGTATCGCCCACCAGACCTTCCGGGGAACCCGGCCAGCGAGGACACCCGACGGCTCGCCAGGGCGGCAAGCCTGCCCAGAAAACTTTTCAGCGCGTCCAGATTCGAGATCAATGGGGGTAACGTGCGCCTCCCCGCGCGTCTCAATGTGCCGCCTGCACTCGTCTGAACTATGCACACGCTGCGAAGTTCGGCGCGCTTTCGAACGCGACGGGAACGATTACTATCGATGGGAGACTACGAACAGCGGTCTGGTAATCGATTGGCATGAGGGCGGTGGCCCTCCGGTTCCTTTCAAACTTGACCAAAACTTCGGCTTGAGACTGATCCTTGACGTCTTGCCCGTCGAGTTCGGCAGCGTGGAAATCGACCCACGGTCTTCTGGCATCCGGGTTCACGCGTGATTGACAACTGCAGCTTGACCAAGGGCAAAGCTGACCGGCCGTTTGCCGGATATGATATTGCTCGGAATACGACTGTTCACAACTAGCGATGCTGCTCGCAGCGTTTGTCTCATTTGCGCCAGGACCGCCTCTGCTCTCAATATACCAACGTCTCATTGGTGGCCACGAGCAGTGGGTCCGCTTGTGATGCAGGGAAGGACCCAAGGTCCAATGTCGTAGCTGCCAACTTTGAACTTTTACGCGCTGGCCCTGTCACTACGATCCCGATCGAAGTAGAGAAACCTGTAGATTCACGAACCGCTTCGGCGCTTTGTGCTCAGGAATTATCGCCGCCCGTTAACTACGTCCAATTGCTGGCTCGTTTCGTTATTCCACGTTAGCTCGGGAGGACGAGGCCGGTTCGGAATGAATGCATTTTAGAATTGCTTCCTGTCGGTTCGCGGCTTCGGGTGGTCCCGGTGCCGCAACTCCGATGGGCATCCCACGGATCAGGGACTTTGATCCAAGTCAACGACCTTGAGAGCGAGGGGCCTTAGCCTGTAACTGCTTGAAAACTGGGGAGACGAGTTCTCGGAATCCGCTATGAACGATCAAAGGTGGCAGGACTGGCCCATAACCATTGCCGGGCTATTTGTTTATTTCGCCACATGGCTTGTACCGGCCACGACGACAGCGGGTTTGACAATCTCAATTGTCGGCTTTCTGATTTCAATCTTCGGGATATCAGGGCTCGCGAGCCCACATCGGTGGAAGGAGTGGTTCCAACTCGCACTTGGACTATGCTTGATGGGATGCCCATTTTTCTTAGGGTTTAACGAGGCATCTGCGCTGACCTACACCGCCGTTTCGGGCGCAGCGATTGTCATCGTGTCTTCGAGCTGGGCCTTAATCTCGGACAATTTCGACTTGTGCGCGAGAGGCCTGCGATGACGAACGAGGTCGATGTCTTTCATGCCGTCGTCGTCGGTGTCGGTTGGACAAGGCTTTGGCGTCAGCCATGCTCTGAAGCGACGAAGCCTCAGTCGTTGCATATTGGAAGTGGGGCGCGCAGGTGAAACCTGGCGGACCCAGTGCTGAAACTCGTTCCACGTGAACACGCCAAACCTCCAAACAGTCGTAGCCATCGGTGAAAACCGGACATCAGGGGTAGCGACAGCCGCTGATGAACCAAGGGCCGCCTAATCCGTTTAGCGTCTGGATCAATAGGAGGCCGCGATGGATCAGCACCAGGGGATGAGCATGGGGTGGAGCCGCTTCGCCGCGATGATCATCACCTCGACAGTCATCATGTTCTTCCTGATGTACCAACTGGTTTACAGTTGGGACCACATGCTGTTCAGCTTGACCCGGCTCATTTCCTCGTTGGTGATGGGCTGCGTCATGACAGCGGTAATGTTGGCCTTCATGTGGCGCATGTACCAACCAGAGGTCGCGAAAATTGCTGTACTTGCGGTGGCGATTATCGGAGGCGTGGCCCTGCTGGTGGTGAACCGCAGCCAAGCGCTTATAGGTGACACGGACTTCATGAAGGCGATGATTCCTCATCACTCCATAGCCATCAACAACGCGCGACAGGCTGACATTCGTGATCCGCGGGTGCGCTATTTGGCGGACAGGATTACTCGCGATCAGGTGAAGGAAATTGCCGAAATGCAAATGCTGATCGAGGATATCGAGCAGCATGGTAGGCGTGGTAACGACCCGTTGGATGCCGGTCCTGCGACTCTGAAGAGCGAGGGCGCGAGCGAGGCTCGAGAGTTGTTGAGCGGCAAGTTGCTGGAGGAAAAGCCGCTGTAGGCGGTGGCTAGCCCTGCCGCCCCTCAAAGAAGGACGCGATCCAGTGCTCAGCCAGCAACCGCAGCTTGGCGGTGCGGCCAGTTCCACGCACTGATCGAGTCGGCTGGTCGGCTATGCGAGCGAGAACATCGGCGAGCCAAGCCTCTGGATCAACGTCGTTCAGCCAGGCGGTCTGGATCATCGTGGAGCACGGCTGCACGCTGTCCGCCACGGTCGAAACCGCGGAACAGCCGTGCCTTCCGACCAAGTGGCACGCAGCACAGGGCACGTTCGGCCGCGTTGTTCGTTAGGCGGACCCTGCCGTCGCCGAGGAAGGCGTCCCAACGGCGGGAGCATGTAGTTGATGGCCTCATGGCGAGGAAGCTGGGGCCCGCCTTGCCACGCGGCACTACGTGAAACGGAGCCGGCGGCTTGGTGATCGCATCGCAGTTCCGACAGGAGTGCTTCTCACATGGTCTGGATGACCTTCCAGGCGCGGGGGATCACCTCAGTCGTCTCGGTGACACGATATCGAAGCGCTCAAGGCGCTGCTGGCGAGTGCGACCCAGCGGGTTAATGAGGCCGTGGCCAAGCTCGCCAATGCCCATGCTAGGGAGAGCGTAACCGAGGCGGTAATCGCGCACCTCAAGTTGCAGATCGCCTCACCGTTTAGCCTCTCCGACTGGTCAATGGTGCCCCGATCCAGAAAGCCGGCTGGACCGGGCGGCGACAAACGCTGTCGGATCGTGCCAGATAAATAGCCGAAAGTACGCAGCAACTCGAACGTCATTGCGAAGGCGATGACGAGGCAAAAGGCTACCCTGCAGGCCTGATTTGGCAGGAAAGAGGACTATTCTCCAAAATCCCGACGAATGGTTGTCTGCATCGGAATCGAGGCCCGCTTGAGGCTTGTCTCATCCCCTCCAGGAGGATAGGAGACAACCCATGAGCGGCCAGCCACACATCCACGAAACACACCCTGATATCGTCAAGCGCCTGAAACGGGCCGACGGCCATCTCAAGGGCGTCATCGAAATGATTGAAGCGGGCCGGCCCTGCCTCGACGTCGCCCAGCAGCTTCATGCTGTCGAGAAGGCCATCTCGCAGGCCAAGAAGACGCTGATCCAGGATCACCTCAACCATTGCCTCGAAGACGTCGTTGGACCGCTGGCGCGCGAGCAGCGCCGCTCGATCGACGAATTCAAGGACATCACCAAATACCTGTGAGAAGCGGCATGATGGACAAGATACGCGACTGGTTCGGCTTCGGTCCGATGACGCAAGGGCTTGGCGGCCATGGTCACGATCATGGCGATGCCGGCGGCCATGGCCACACGCACGGTGTCATCGATCCGACGATCGCCACGACCGACCGGGGTATCTGGGCGATCAAATGGTCATTCGTTATCCTGGCCATCACGGCGGCGCTTCAGCTCGTGGTCGTGTTCATCTCCGGCAGCGTGGCGCTGCTGGCCGACACGATCCACAATGTCGGCGACGCGGTCACCGCCATTCCGCTGTGGTTCGCCTTCGTGCTGGCCCGCCGCAAGCCAAGCAAGACGTTCACCTATGGCTTGGGCCGCGTCGAGGATCTGGCCGGCATCGTCATCGTCCTCATCATCCTGTTCAGCGCCATCGTCGCCGGCTACGAGGCGATCGACCGGCTGATCAATCCGCAACCCATCGCATTTCTTGGCTGGGTCGCCATCGCCGGCATCATCGGCTTCGCGGGCAATGAAGCGGTAGCGGTGTTCCGAATTCGCGTCGGCCGCGAGATCAACAGCGCCGCATTGATCGCTGACGGCTATCACGCCCGCACCGATGGCTTTACCAGCCTTGCCGTCGTGCTCGGCGCCATCGGTGTATGGCTGGGCTTTCCGCTCGCCGATCCGATTATCGGGCTGCTGATCACGCTGGCGATCTTCGCCATCGTCTGGCAGTCCTCGAAGGCAGTCCTCACACGTATGCTGGACGGCGTCGACCCTGGCATCATCGACGAGATCCATCACGCTGCCGAGCACGTATCCGGCATCGAGCGGATCGGCCAGGTGCAGGCGCGCTGGATCGGCCATCGCCTGCATGCCGATGTCGCTATCCGCGTGGCCGACAACGCGAGCGCAAAGGACCTGATCGGCATCACCGAGGCCTTGCGGGGGGAACTGGTCGATCACCTGCCGGCATTGGCCGAAGCGAATATTCGCCTGGAGGGCGAGAATGGGCAGAACATCGGTGCCTCGCATGCCCATCACGCGCCTGAGCCTTTCAAGGTCGCCGGCGATCTGGCCTCGGGACTGCTGGAGATCGTCGACACATCGGCCGGAGAACGCATGCGTCTCACCATAGACAGCCATGCCGACGATCTGGTGGCGACTGTCATCATCGATCGCCCGGAGGGGCCGGAGACGCTGGCTCTTGGACCTGTCGCTGGCGATCACCACCGCCTGGAGAGCAGCGTTGCTCCGGCAGAACCACACGAGTTCGAGGCGAGGCTGATCCTGACGGCAAAGGGTCGGGAACAGGTTCTGCCGTTCAAGATGGTCGAGCCGGAAGACCACCATCACTAGGTCGATAGGCAGACACGCGGTTCCATGACTGAGCTGGCAGCTTACGCGAGTCTGTTCCTTGCAGCCTTGATCGCCGCGACCATCCTGCCGATGCAATCGGAAGCGGTGTTGGTTGGGTTGCTGCTCGCGGACTACTCGCCTTGGCTTCTGATCGCGGTAGCCAGTGTCGGCAACGTGCTCGGCTCAGTCGTCAACTGGCTGATCGGGCGCGGCTTGGAGCGTTTTCGCGATCGGCCCTGGTTTCCGGTGAATGAAGCGGGACTTGAGCGTGCACAACAATGGTATCGCCGTTATGGAAAATGGTCGCTTCTGCTAAGTTGGGCACCAGTCGTTGGCGATCCTCTGACGGTCGTTGCGGGCACCTTGCGTGAACCATTTCGCATGTTCCTGCTGCTCGTCACCATCGCCAAGGTCGGTCGCTATCTTGTTCTTGCGGCTGTAACCCTGAAGGTGATTTGATCCTGCGACTATGTCCGCCTCCATTTCGGTCTGCTTGGAATGGCAGATGTCCTGCGTGATCGAAAACGAGCGAAGAGCGAGCCAAAGATGCGCCTGTCGGGCCTAGTATCCAGCGTGGCATTGTTGCTCGCCTCAATAGCGCCGGCAGGCGCCTTCAGTGATCCGGCGGGAACCGACCTCGGCAAGGTTTTCGCGACACACCTCGAACTGACCTGCGGGTGAGTGTTCGATGGCGTTATTCCAAACCCTCGTCGAATTCCAGCGCACGATCTACCTGGCACTGGCCGAGCAGATCAAACTGCTATCGGCCGGCGGCGGCTGGCTGGCCTTTATGACCTTTCTGCCGATGGGCATTCTGTTCGGTGCGGCGCATGCCTTGACGCCCGGCCATAGCAAAGCCGTGTTGGCGACCTATCTCGCTGGATCGGAGGCAAAGGTTGCGCGTGGGCTATTGGTCTCGCTAACGCTTTCTTTCACCCATGTGACGGTCGCCGTGCTGATTGCAGTTCTCTCGCTGCCATTGGTTTCGATCGCATTTGGCAGCGTTGGCCGGGCGCCGTTGCTCGAAGACATCAGCCGGGGTCTCCTTGGCTTGATAGGCGCCTGGATGGTTTGGCGCGCTCTGCGCCACCGCCATCACCACAAACATGAGGGCGAGGTGGTCGGCGCGATGGCGGGACTGGTTCCGTGCCCGCTTACCTTGTTCGTCATGACGTTCGCGATCGTACGCGGCGTACCGGTGGCCGGTGTGCTGTTTGCCGGCACGATGATGATAGGGGTGGCGATCACTCTTTGCAGCGTGGCGGTCCTCTCCATACTGCTCCGCGAAAGCCTGATGCATTTCGTTGAGAGCCGGCCACGCCTGTTCGATGCGATCACGCGCGCCATAGAGGGGATAGCTGGTGCGGCTCTCGTCGCCCTGGCCGTCCATGAGATCTTGCTTCGCTGATCGAGCGCAATGCAGGCGACCATTCGGACGAAGGCCGATCCAAGAGTCCGCTCGCGTGCGAAACCTGCTGTCCAACCAATATCGCCGGCTTATCTACGATTATCCCGGAAGCTGCCATTCCGCTCTTGATGCGGTGGACGGCTCTCCTCCCTTCCTGCTGTATGATCGCGGGACTAGAGCTGGAGGAGCGCTATGATGAGCAACGTTACGACAATCGGTATGGATATTGCGAAGTCCGTGTTTCAAGTCCACGGCGTGGATGCGGCTGGTGAGGTTGCAGTTCGCAGGAAGTTGACGCGTGGGGGTGTGCTGCCGTTCTTTGAGAGCCTGCCGCGTTGCCTGGTCGGAATCGAAGCCTGCAGTTCGTCGCATTATTGGGCGAGAGAACTGAGTGCACGTGGCGATGATGTGCGGCTGCTGCCGGCACAGTATGTGAAGCCTTATCTGAAGCGGCAGAAGAATGATGCTGCAGATGCAGAGGCGATCTGCGAGGCCGTGACAAGACCGACGATGCGCTTCGTGCCGGTGAAGTCGCCCGAGCAGGAGTGTGATGATGCTGCACCGGGTTCGATTGATTGCTCAACCGCCAGCGGACACAGATATCGAACGCATTGCGGGCGCACCTATCCGAGTTCGGGGTCGTGGCGCCGATCGGGCGTAATGGAATTGAGCAACTTCTCGTGGTCATCAACGACGAGAACGATGCCAGGATACCGGCCGACGCACGGCTTTGCCTGAGGATGCTGGAAGCACAGCTTCGTGTCGTGAAGGAACAGATCCTCGAAAACGATCGCCGGGTCCGTGCGAGTGCGCGAGAGGCCGAACTGGGTCGCAGGTTGATGGAGATTCCGGGCGTTGGCCCGCTGCTGGCAAGTGCGTTCGTTGCGACCGTCGCCGATCCGCACGCGTTCAAGTCGGGGCGATGCCTCTCGGCTTGGATCGGGCTCGTGCCGAAGCAGAACTCTAGCGGGGGCAAGGAGAAGCTCGGCAGCATCTCCAAAGCCGGCAATCGCTACCTGCGACAGTTGTTCGTGGTCGGCGCCATGGCGGTCATCCGCTATGCCGAAGGGAACGGGACCAGGCGGCCATGGCTGGTGACACGGCGAACAACCAAGGTCGCGGCGGTTGCGCTGGCTAACGAGACAGCCCGCATGGTCTGGGCATTGATGACCGGCGGCGAGCCCTACAGGAGCCGGTCATCGCATAGAATGAAACAAGGCGCGGGATCGCCAACGAGGTTGGAAAGGGTGGACAGGAGCTAATGCACAAAGCCGGTTGAAACCGCCGGATCAGGAAAACCCACTGGGGCCGTGCACTATAAGTGCGAGCTTTCGATCAGGACCTGAAACGCGCGAACGGATGGATCGGCAATGATCCGCGCGCCATTGTTGCGCGCGATCTCGCGATGCAGTTCGGCGCGATCTGCTTCAATGTCGCCAGCAGCAAGACCACTGCCCTCGATGCGCTGGGCTGGTGCACCAATCTGGGTTTGCGGCACAGCTCTCTCGCCCCCACGAGATTCCGGTCCAGACCAGATGCGCCTGGAAAGCGCGGACGTCCTCCAGACCGAGCCGGTCCGGCGAATGGCCAAAATGGCGCGAAAACCCGCAACCCCATGCGCCAAATGTCGCGTCAGCGGCTTCGTTCAATCCCAACCCGTTAAACCGTCACTACGGCCTAGGACTTTCGCCGATGTGCCACATTTGCGTCGTTAGTTCGCAGCGGATTCCGGAAGGATCGTGCATCAGCGCGGCCTGCCCGGAAAAGTCCTGCGCAAGAACTCGCTCTATGATCCGGGAGCCGAAGCCCTTTCGAACCGGGGGCCCAAGCGGCGGACCCCCAGTTTCGACCCAGCTGAAATAAAACGGGTCTTCGGTGCCCGGTCGCCCGGCCCGCCAGAGAACCCGTATTTGTCCTGTCTCGTTTGAAAGGGCACCGTACTTCACCGCGTTGGTCGCTAACTCGTTGACCGCGAGGGTGAGCGTCAATGCTTGCTTCGACGAGAGCATGACAGGCGGTCCATCAACCTGAACCCGGCCGTCACCAGTTCGGAACGGCGCCAACGACTCCCTGGTCACGTCATGGATATCTGCTTCGGCAAGATTGGATCGCGTCAGCAGCGATTGTGCCTGCGCGAGGGCGCCGATCCTTTGCAAAAGAGCCGCACGGGGCTCCGGACCAGCACCTGTGGGCTGCAAGGTCTGACTAACGATCGCGGAGACCACTGTCAGCGTGTTCTTGATCCGGTGTTCGAGCTCCTGGTTTAGAAGGCGTGACTGTTTTTGCGCTTCGACTTTGCCGGTCGTTTCAATGACGGTATCCATCATGCCGCGAATGATGCCCTTCTCGTCGCGGATCGGACTGTAGCAGAACGTAAAATATGCCTGTTCGGGATAGCCATACCGGTCGATGATCAAAGGGAAGTCTTCTATGAATGTCGCTTCGCCAGCGTAGGCGCGGTCTGCGATTGGACCGATTTCGGCCCATACTTCGCTCCATACGTCTCGGAACGAACGGCCAAGCGCCGGAGGCTTGGTGCCAAGGATCGGGCGAAAGGCGTCATTGTGAATCGTGATCAGGTTCGGGCCCCAAACGATGCATTTGGGGAATTTCGCATTAAGCGTTATGCCCACGACGGTCTTCAGCGCAGACGGCCAATCGTCCCAAACGATGTGAGGCCAAGCCTCAGGAATACACGAAAGACTTCGCCTACCGACCCACTTATCGGCGCGGCTACTTGTTGGTCCATTGCGTTGCCCATACGAAATCGCTTCTAATAAATTTGCCGGGGGTCGTTTGAAAGGTGATCCATAATGAAGCCAGCCAGTGTTCGGTACATTGTCAATGATGTCGCAATCTCCGTCGCCTTCTACACGCAGCACCTTGGATTCACCATCGAGCAGGACGCACGGCCAGCGTTTGCGTCGGTGACCCGTGGTCCCTTGCGGCTGCTGTTGAGTGGCGCTGCAAGCTCCGGCGCGCGGCCGATGCCGGACGGTCGCCGTCCGGTGCCCGGCGGATGGAACCGCATCCTGCTGCTTGTCGAAGATCTGAAAGGGGAAGTTGAACGACTGAAAGGTGCCGGGCTGCCATTCCGCAACGAGATCATCAGCGGGGTTGGCGGCTCGCAAATCCTGCTTGAAGATCCATCCGGGAACGTGATCGAGCTGTTCCAACCCGCCGCTCACTGACAGATTCGCGACCTGACTTCTGGAACGGACCCCGGTTTGATTCGTTGGACCTGCAACTCGCTGGTTCAAAGCAGCGGGTAGTTCCGTAGACAGGTAATCGAGGAGGAAGTCATGGCCAGCGAAGCAGACCGCGATCCGAGGCACCATACCCAGAAAATGCAGCCCCGCCTGTAGGAGACCATGGACCATCTTCGCGACGACATCGGCAAGGTGGACGAACCTCAGCTCAAGGCGATGTTCCAAACGGCGGAAGAAGTCCTCGGCGGGTTGAAAAAGGCATTCAGGGACTACGAACAGAAAAACGAGAGCGCGTGGCGCTGACCGTGCTGGCGGTTTTTGGGTAGATCGGAACACCAATCATAAAGCCCCTTACCGGGAGCTTGTGATCCAGCTCGAGAATTGTGTGTACTGGAGCCTGACGCTTGATCCGTGAGATGGCCTCAAGCGGAATCAGTCGACCGCCAAATCGGAAAAACGCCGATAAAAGTCGGATGTTGGCGCACTCGCAACTAGGCTCAGGACCCGCGCCTTGTCGGCGGCGCCATCGGCTGGGCCGTTATCGCCTTGGTCGCCTCGGGCGCGGCTCTCGGGCTCTACGAGTTCGTGCTTGAGAAATTGGGAAGCGTTGTACAGCGGTGCGTAGCGTTCGAAACATTGGGAGACGTCAAATGAGTGGTGTAACGCCGTCCTTCCGTGGAGGAAGCTATCCTCTCGATTTCCTGAGCAACCATCAGTTCGCAATCACAAGTTCTGCGCTTTTGTTTGGTGCAGTCGCAAGTCTTGCCGCTGCTACGCCAGCTGCTGCAACTCCGTCGCCTTATGATGCTCCGAGAACCATCCATTTTTCAGGTGTTACGTCGACTCGGCGGCGGAACTGAGTTTGTTGGGTAGCAATGACGTTGTCGCTAGATGTGCCATATTCCCCCAATTCTCCCCGCAAACAGACAGGGAATCATTTGCGTACGAAAAGTTGCTGTATTTTAGAGAACCCGCAGTAAGAACCGTGCCTAAGACATGGTTACTGTCCGTTGGTTGGCGGGCAAAGTTGGCCACCGAAGGCGACGTGCACTCTTAAGGTTGTAGGACTGCGGCTAACAGCAACGAACGCCGAAATGAAGAGGCCAAGGCTAAGGGGGAGACATTGGTGCCCCTTCGAGACACGGTGCACTACCTCGGGTATTACGAATTTTCCGTATCGTCTACGGCGAGCGCCGCAAATGACGTTTATGACGTCTATGCCGAGCATGCTCCTGAAGTGGGTGAAGACGCTCACTCGCACATTGTATTTAGGGAAAAAGCGGGACTTCCCAAAAATCCCCCTAAGAGTGCGCGTCGAACAGAGATTGTTGATGCAATCTGGCGACGGTCCAGTGGCCCACAGAAACACATTTGCGCCTGCGTTGGAAACCATCGGAGCTATCTTGAGGGAATCCCACTAGGTACTCCACCGGGTAAAGAACCCAAACCAAGCTAGCGCACCAAGGGGCTGTTCCGACAGGTCCAGGGTGGTTGCTGTCGATTTGGTGCCGCAGGTACTGGGCGCTTGAGCGGCAGAGCGTCAGGTGAGCGCAACCAACCCCTCCACCGCTCGTTGATCCCTGCTGGTTGATCCCAGCGCATTCCATACCCCTACCGCCGCTATCCCACCCCCGTTGATCGGGTGGAACTAAAGCTCACTCGCTCCGTTATGGCGCTGCCGACAGGGGTGCTTCATGAGCGAAAGTGCTATTCTAGTCGTCGAAGACGAACTCTTGATCCTGCTCGACCTTGAATCAGCTTTGCAGGACGCTGGCTTTCTCGTCGTAGGAGTGCCGAGTGCCGAAGCCGCCGTAAAGGCGTTTGATGAGGATCCAAACAAGTTCGCCGGCCTCTTTACGGACATCCGTCTCGGCTCTGGAGAATCTGGGTGGGAAGTAGCGAGGCACGTCAGGCGAGCCAACCCAACCCTACCTGTGGTCTACATCAGCGGCGATGGTGCGTTTTCCTGGGGGTCTGAAGGCGTTCCGGACAGCGTGATGATCGTCCGTTCTTTCCTCCTCAGATCATTACGGCGCTGTCCACACTGCTCAATCGGCAACACCCAACAGCGCCGAACGGAGGCGAACCCTCTCAGTAAAGCAAGTCGGCGCGATCGGCCGAAACATTTAGATAACGCGATGGTGAAAGTGGATGCGGTAGCCCGCCTGAGCCAGTCGCGTCCGAGTGATGCCCCCATCTCTCGTCCGCACCGCATCCAACAATCTTGTAGCATCCTTCGCGCGGGCCGCCCAAGTTCAAGCAACGTTTTTATTGTTGACAAGATGGAACCATGACAAAAGGAAACTTGTTGGGGCAGCACCCGTCCCCAAATGGCCTGCCTCTCCAGGAGCCCGCTGCCGAAAGGTGGCGGGCTTTTCGCGCGTATAACCAGTCAGTTTTCGGAGGGGTGAAAAGGCTCCAAACCTGCCCGCTGGCCTCGCCGATTGTTCTATGTCCGGGCTGCGGTCTCCGCATACAAGCTTTTGCGGGTCCGTTGGAGCAAGTGGTGCATGTCCGCCAAAAGTTGCATGGCGTCCGCCGTCGGACTGCCTTCGTGATCCAGCAAACCCACGATGATATCTTGCTTGGACAAGATACTTTCGGTGTGAGCAAGCTGGCTCATCAAATACGCGAGCCGGATCTGTGCCGGTGTTGACATCGGCTTTCTCCCTGGTCGGGCGAAAGCCTGATGATCGCTCCCAAACGCCTCATGCCTGTTTGTTCTTGCTTTTGAAGCGACCGATTGAGTTTGCGCCCATAGGGAGCGCATGGCAACCCGCATCTCGGCCGACGTGCAGGCTCACCTCTGATGGAACATCATGTAATGCTAATAGTTATGGCTTGGCAGGGACCGCCCTCCCGGCACGTCCTCCTTTGGGACGGCCCGCTGCTGCCGTGAATGGGGCAGCGGGTTCTTGCGGGTTTCGACCTGCCGACCAAATCGTGCTAAATGGGCGATGAAAAAAGCCGCCCAGCGTATGTTGTTTACGCACCGCCGCTGATCGGCCTTCCGTTCCTGGCTGTGATACTGGCCGCTGATGGGACGACCACCGCAACGCCCTTTGACACCGCAGATGAAGCAGCCGACCACAACAAGTTGATGGCCGGTAAGAACGGAGCGGGACCGCTTCGCCACTAGCCAAAGCCGCTCAGGTCAAAGCGCCCTCAACGTCGCCGGCACGCTTCAGTGCAATCGGCTCGGCGCGCCCAAGTCATACCGGGCTAGGAAATTAGAAATTTCCGCAACGGTCTCCATGTCGGGATATGCCGCCAGTGCTTCGGTGACGTTGTCACCGGCCTTGCCGAGCATGGGATCAGCATAAATCGCTTGAAACTGACCTTGCCCCTCTGATCTAATCCGGTTTGAAGTTCGTTCTGGCCCATCGAGAGGACCAGGACATGAAACGTAGCCGCTTCTCTGAAGAGCAGCTCATCGGAATTTTGAAGGAACACGAGGCCGGGGTATCGGTTGCCGATCTGTGCCGCAAGCACGGGGTCAGCGACGCCTCGATCTATAACTGGAAGGCCCGCTTCGGCGGGATGGATATCTCCGAGGCTCGGCGACTGAAGGCGCTGGAGGACGAGAACACGCGGCTAAAGCGGCTGACGCCATGCTCGACAATGCCGCGTTGAAGGATCTTGTGGAAAAGAAATGGTGACGCCCGCGGCCAAGCGGAAAGCTGTCGCTCGCCTGAAGGAAGGCTTCGGGATGAGCGAACGGCGGGCGTGTAAAGCCATCGGCTGTTGCCGCATGACGGTTCGCTACGAGACCAGCAGGCCGGACGCCCGCGAGGTTCGCGAGCGGATGAAGGCAATCGCGCAGGAACGTCGTCGGTTCGGCTACCGGCGTCTTCTCGTGATGCTGAGGCGGGAGGGCCTGATCGTGAACCACAAGAAGCTGTTCCGGCTCTATCGGGAGGAGAAGCTCGCCGTTCGCCGCCGTGGCGGCCGCAAACGGGCGATCGGGACAAGGGCGCCGATGCTGGTGCCGCTGAGGCCCGACGAGCGCTGGTCGCTCGACTTCGTATCGGACCAGCTCACCGACGGGCGCCGCTTCCGCATCATGGCCGTCGTCGACGACTGCACGAGAGAGTGCCTGGGTTGGTCGCGGATACGTCTCTGTCCGGCGTGAGGGTTGCCCGCGAACTCGATCGGCTCATGATCGAACGCGGCAAGCCGAAAATGGTGGTCAGTGACAATGGCAGCGAACTGACCAGCAATGCGATCCTTGCCTGGGCCGATGCAAGCCGCGTGGACTGGCATTACATTGCGCCGGGCAAGCCAATGCAGAACGGCTTCATCGAGAGCTTCATGTATGGACGGCCCCTGCGTTGCAAGGCTCTTGGTGAGGTTTCGGCAGCGCACGGGTCGGGTGCGTTCATGTATACGGCCTGTTGATGCGGCCCGTGCTCATGACCGCTGGCCCTGATGGAATTCGCGGATCGACGTCTCATCAACGGGTCGCGCTCGTGGCGCCCAAAGCTCTGCGGGCTTTGTCGATCCCCGGTCCGCCCGGTTGTGCCATCACCTCACGTTCGCCCTCGCAACCTGTGAACCTCGTCCACTGACCTGCGCCTTACAACGTCGACTGAGCTGGCGAGCGGAAAGGCTGCTCACGCACCATCAACGCCCAGGCGATCCGCGCCATCTTGTTGGCGAGCGCGATGATGACGACCTTGGGCGGACGGCGCTGCTGCAGTCCGCGGATCCAGTTCTCACCCGCCGCGGCGCGCGCTTTCGCAAACCGGATCGCGTTGCCGGCGCCCACATACAGCAAGTGACGGATGTAACGGTCGCCGCGCTTCGATATGCGCCCCAGCCTGTCCTTGCCGCCGCTCGAATGGCTCTTGGGTGTTAGGCCAAGCCAGGCGGCGAACTCACGACCCGAGCGGAACATGGTGGGATCGGACACTGTACTCGTGATTGCCATAGCGGTGATCGGGCCGACGCCGGGTATGGAAGCGAGCCGCCGGCTGACGGCTTGGGTTCGGTGGATCGCGATAAGCTGCATCTCGATCGTGTCGATCTGCTTCCATGTGCTCGCGAGTTGCTCGACAAGCAGGTTCAGCGCGTCACGCGCGAGAGGCGGCACGGACGGGTCATGCAGTTGCGCCGCCAGCTTCTCGACGCGCTGGATACCTTGGGGTGCAATGATGCCGAACTCGGCGAGATGCGCGCGCAGTGCAGTGGCGAGCATTGTTCGCTGGCGCACGAGCAGCTCGCGAGTTCGGTGCAACATCAGCATGGCCTGTTGGTCGGCTGACTTCACGGGCACGAAGCGCATGGTTGGGCGCGTGAGCGCCTCCGCTATTGCCTGTGCATCGGCGGCATCGGTCTTGTTGCGTTTGACGTAGGGCTTCACGTACGCTGGCGGCATGAGCCGTACGGTGTGCCCGAGCGCGCTCAACTCACGCGCCCAGTAATGTGCCGTCGCGCACGCCTCAAGGCCGACAAGGCAGGGCGGCAGGGTTCGGAAATAGTCGAGAACCTGCGCTCGTCGCAGCTTGATCTGAGCAACTGTGCGACCTGCCGCATCGGCGGCATGCACTTGGAAAACCTGCTTTGCGACATCAAGTCCAATGACACTGATCTCCATGGGATGCCTCCTGATGACTGTTATGCACCGGCCGCCATTATGCCACGCCGATGCCGGGGTGCAGGGGCCGTCCATCCCATCAACGGCCGACTGCGCGATGAACTGCTCAACGAGACGCTGTTTACCTCGCTGGCTCAGGCGCGCGTAGCCATCGCCCTGTGGCGCGCCGATTACAACACCGCGCGGCCGCACTCCCAAATCGCCTGGCAGACACCGGCCGAGTTCGCCGGCACCTTCAATCCGCGACGGTCGCTCGCGCTGCGCTATGCCAAAGGCTCCGCGCCAGCGCCCGTCCCTTCACCCGCCCAGCAGGGCACAACCCACGCCGGAATCGAACTCAAAACTGGATAGAAACTGGGGGCAAGGTCAATACCCCACCGGCATTCTGGATCATGCTTGCGCAGCTACGATCTAAATTTCCTTGAAATGAATGGGTCATGCAACCGCCCTGCCCCAGTGTCAGTCCTCAAAGGCTGCGCTGCATAAAGGGATCAACGCTGATCCACGCGCTGAACGAGCAACGCACAATCGAGGGCAAGAAGCAGCTGTCGGATCGAGATCACCAGTCGTCGACAGGGGCAAGCGGCTGGGCATCGCCGTGCATGATCACATCATTATTGGTCGGAAAGGCCATTCCAGCACGAAAGGCCTGCCACCGATTTATGCCCGAATCGAAGGTCGCGACTCGAAGAGTGGAACCCGCTTTCTGCTGCACCGCTGAGGGTTCTACCTAATGGATATCCGAACTGTTTCCGAAATCGGATCTTGCAGGCTGAAACAGGCGTCGCCGAAAACCCTGATGCAGCGGCCGGCCAAGCACGAGCGGGAAGCGTAAGCAATCTTGACAAACTGCTCGGATAGTCGAGCCAAAGCTACGTCGCTGGAAAATGCCTACGATGCATCACGCCGATTTGCGGTATCGAACGCAAAGGCGGTACCGTAATTTGCCCGGGTCTATGAGCTCCTAAATCCTCTTGATCATAGCCGGTATGGGTGAAGTAAGTTGATGCAACGAGCTGGAAAGCACTCCGAAAGCGAGCGGTCGCGACGGAAGACGACGTGCGTGCCATCGCTGTCAGCCTTGGGCACGCGTCCACGTTGCGAGATCAATTCCTAAAAGGAGATAGTCAATGGCTCGCAATCGGTCGCAAGAAAATCGCACATCGCAATCCAATGAAGGCGCGGTCGTCCAAGGCGACAAGCGCAATGCACAAGACATTATCGGATTAATTGTCGACCAGCAGTCACAGTTTTCCAAAACAAACCGCCGGATTGCGCACGCGATTTTGAGCGAGCCGCATAGCTTTGCCGAAAAGCCCATCGAGGAGCTCACCGCTTGGCTCGACGTATCGGCGCCAACCATCACACGATTTTCCCGCATGTTGGGCTGTGACGGTCTAAAGGACCTCAAGCTCAAGATCATGGGGTCGGTGCGCATCGGCATCCGTTATCTCGAACCCCAGACGCCGCCCGGATCCATCGCCGAAGTCGCGGAGCGCGTCAGCAAACGGGCGCAGAAAACCATTGCGGACATGCATCACAACGTCGACCTCGAACGCGCCCAGGCAGTCGTCGACAAGATCAGCGTCTGTCACACGCTCTACGCATTCGGGAGTGGCGGTGTCTCCTCATGGCTTATCGAGGAGATTCAGAACCGCTTCTTCCGGTTGGGGATACGTGTCATTCCCTGTAACGACCACCAGATGCAATTCATGTTGGCAACAGCAGTGGAACGCACGGACGTTGTCATCTGCTGTTCGCTCACCGGCGCCAATATCGAGCTTGAAAAGGCGGTAACCGTCGCTCGCGAGTACGGAGCGACAACGATCGCACTGACTCCGAACGGAACACCTCTTGCTGCCGCGGTTGATGAACTTCTGCCGATAGACTGCCCCCCGGACGAAGACATTCTGAGCCCAGCGTCAATTCGCTACGCCTACATGATCGCGATCGATATCATCTCTTACGGCGTCGCCATCGCGCGCAAGGACGCGGGCCGGGAAAAACTTCGCCGCCTCAAGCAGCAACTGGCGATCGCACGCGATGCGGCCCAGACCCAACCATTGTGCGACTGATCCCAGATAGAGTCCATTTTTTGCTTTTTTGATCAAAAAACAGCTCAAAAAATGAACATACGCTCAGGGCGGCCAAAAAATGATCCGGAAATAAAAATTTTGTTGGACAGCTAAAAATTTTTAGGCATAGTTCCCCTGCAGCAAGAGCTTAACCGGCCTTACAGTTTATCTTCCAGGTCGGAGATACCGAAAGTTATCTGCCGGCACAGCCGGTTGGCCGAAATCAAAAAGCTATAACGATTGGGGAACTGGCATGATTTCTTCGCTGGAACGACACCTGCTGTCCAGAAGACAGATATTGCAAGGCGCGGCGGGGTTGTCCGCTGCAGCGATGATGGGGTCTCGCGCTTTCGCGGCACCCTCGACACCGATCAGCTTCGTCGGCTGGCAATACCAGCCGCAGATCGTCGAAGAGAACGTCAAGACGTTCATGAAACTCTACGACGAGAACGTGAACTACGAGCTCGTATCGGGCGACTACCACCCTTTGGCGGAAACGAAGCTCACCGGCGGTCAGCATATCGACATGCTGTATTCCGAAGAGAACTACATTGCGCGCTGGCACGCGGCCAACTGGATCCGTGACATCGAGAGCCTGCCGGGCGTTGCCGATATCAAGGCCGGCATGTTCCCGGTCAGCGTCGAGTCGCTTTCGCTGCCTAACGGCGGGGCCCTGTGCGGGCTCCCCTACTACGCCGGCTACAATACCTTCCTCTACAACGAGGAGCATCTCAAAAAAGCCGGGGCTCAGGCGCCGGAAACTTGGGATGCCGTTCTTGATGTTTGCCGCAAGCTCAAGAAGGATGGCATATCCGACGCGCCATTTCATGCGATGTGGCAGCAGCAATGGCCGAACATGTCCTGGTATATGTTCGCGGCGTGGTATTCCGAGGGCGCCAAGGTCTTCGACGCCGATGGAAACTTCGTCGATGAGCCGGCCTTGCGCAAGATTCTCGAAATCAACCAGACCTTCTACAAGGAAAAGCTGGTCGTCGAGGACATCATGACTTTGCCCGGCGAAGGGGTACCCAGCTATGCCTCCGGCCGCCACACATTCATGGTCGTCCATGATTACAACCACAAGGTCGCCAATGATCCCGCCGTTTCCAAGATCGCGGGGAAGGTGCGCAATGCGATCATGCCGGGCGCGACCCGCTCGACCATGGCCTGGACGGCGGCCTATCTTATGGGTGCGCAGCCCGTCGATGAGGAGCGCGTGTGGAACCTGCTCCAGTTCTTCGGCGGCAAGGCCAAGGATGGCCAGTATCATGTGATCAAGCGCTGGGCACTCGAGTTCGGTCTCGGCTCTGGCTACAAGGAGGTCATGCAGGATCCGGAGATCGTCGCCAGTTTTTCAAAATGGCGCGACCTCGACATTTCGGCCAAGCAGCTCGGCATGGCGACGTCACGCTCGATCGGCAAGGCGATCTGGTTCCCGGAATGGGATATGTTCATGATGCAGCAGGTTCAGGAATATATCCGTTCGGGCAGCTCGACCGACGAGCTGGTGGCATTGCTTGCGTCCAAGGCTTCCGAGCTGAAGGCCCAATATCAGTAGGACATGCCGGGGCAGCCGGTCATCGGTACCGGCTGTTCCGTCCGCATCAACCTCCATCGACATCGCCAGACGAGGCACTGTCGGCGGTCTGGCCCAGATGATGTGCGAGGACGCGTGACAATAACACTGCAGTCGCAAAGAACCGAGCCGCTTGCGCGCGAAAACCGCCGACGGATCAGCCTACCGGCTTTTGCCTATTTCTCCGTCGCCCCGACACTGATCCTGATGATCCTGATCGTTGGCCTGCCGCTCCTCTACAGTTTCTACCTGTCCTTCAACATCACCAATCCGATCACCAAACGCTGGATTTTCGTTGGCTTTGGCAATTATACGAAGATCTTCCAGAACCAGGACTTCTGGTATGCGCTTGGCCGCACGCTTTATTTCTCCGCGATCGCGGTCATCGGAACGACCATATTTGGAACACTGATCGCACTGGTTTTGAACCAGCGATTTGCTGGCCGGGGTTTTCTGCGCAGTGTAGTCCTTGTTCCCTGGGCCATGGCGCCTGTGTCGATCGGGGTGCTGTGGTCCTTCATCTATGCGGGCAATTTCGGTCTGTTGAACGGTTTCCTCAACGACATAGGACTCGGTTCGTGGGGACGGGCATGGTTCGGAGACGGCTTCCGCGCCCTCAACCTCGTGGCACTGACCCAGGTCTGGAACCAGACGCCATTGACGACCCTGATGCTTCTTTCCAGCCTGCAATCCATGCCGGGCAACCTGCACCGCGCGGCCATTCTCGACGGCGCGGGGCCGGTCAGGCGCTTCGTCTCGATCACGCTGCCCTGGCTCAAGCCGACGCTGCTTTTCTCCACGATCATCTCCACGATCAATGCTTTCATGGCCTTCGACATCATCTGGATCATGACGCGCGGCGGCCCCGGCGCGGCGACCACCACATTGTCCTGGCTCGGCTACATGCAATCCTTCCAGTTTCTGAAGTTCGGCGAAGGGGCCGCTCTTCTGTACGTGCTGACGTTTCTCAGCCTTGCATTCGCGATCGTCTATTTTGCCTTCCTCAGCCCAAGGAAAGCCACAACGACTGTGCCGGGGGTGATAGCCCCAGGGCTGCCGACAGCCGGCCGTCCGCGGCCTACCATGGTCGTCCTGCCGGAATGGAAGCCGAAGAGGCTGATGGGCCCGATTGCCACGCGCAACACGGGCAAGATCCTGTTCGCGCTCGCCGTCGTTGCGATTTTCGTCTGGTCGTTCCTGCCTGTTGCCGCGCTGATCCTGATCAGCCTGTCGCCAGCCACCGACCTGATCCGCACGCCTCCCTCCATCGTGCCCTCGACCCTTACTTTCGAGAATTATCGAGCGGTGCTCCTGGCGCAAGGCACGACCAGCGTGCAGGCCGCACGCGTGCCGTTGTCCCTGCTCAACAGTTTCGGCATCGGCATCGTCGTCTCCGTCGTCAACGTCGCACTGGGGACCTTGGCTGGTTACGGCTTTGCCCGCTACGCCGGTCACCGTTTCTTCGCCGTCAGCCTCTGGGCGCTTCTTCTGACGCGGATGGTTCCCGCGCTGACGCTGGTTCTGCCGTTCTTCGTCCTGTTCCGGACGCTCGGGCTCATCGACACCCATCTCGGTCTGGTGATCGCATATTCAACCATCCTGATGCCGCTTGCCGCCTGGATGATGAAGACCAGCTTCGAAGCTGTGCCCCTCAGCCTGGAGCGCGCGGCACAGATCGACGGCTGCAGCCGCTGGACGATGTTCCGGAAGGTTCTGGTGCCGGTGGTGCGGCCGGGCATCATCGCGGCGCTCATCTTCTGCTTCCTCGTGTCCTGGAACGAGTTCCTCTTTGCCATGATCCTGACCTCGACCCCCAAGACGCAGACAATCCCGGTCGTCATCGCGGGCTTTCTCAACCAGGCCCGTTTCTATGAATATGGGCCGCTTTTCGCCGCCAGCGTGCTTGCCATCCTGCCGCCCGTGGCCGTCGCCTTCTTCTTCCAACGTTACCTTGTCCAGGGTGCGCTTTCCGGCGCGGTCAAGGGCTGAAAGGAGCTACCACCATGGCATCGATCAAAATCACGGGCCTTAACAAGCGGTTCGGGACGATAGCCGTTTTGAAAGGGCTCGATCTTTCGATCAACGATGGCGAGTTCATTTCCTTCCTCGGACCGTCGGGATGCGGGAAATCGACATTGCTGTTTTGCATCGCCGGCCTGGAGGATATCGACGAGGGATCCATCCGCTTCGACAACAGGGAGATCTCGGATCTCGGTCCGCGTGAACGCAACATCGCGCTTGTCTTCCAGGATTACGCCCTCTACCCGCACATGACGGTGCGCGAAAATATCGCCTTTCCGTTACGCCAGCAGAAGCTGGACGAAGCGACCGTTGGCAAGCAGGTCGCCTGGGCAGCCGACGTTCTCGGCATCGAGGCTCTTCTCGACCGACTGCCGACAGCGCTTTCCGGCGGCCAGCGCCAGCGCGTTGCCGTTGGCCGCGCGATCGTCAGAAACCCCTCTGTACTTCTCATGGATGAGCCGCTTTCCAATCTCGATGCCTCGCTGCGCGTGCGCATGCGCACCGAGATCCGGCGCCTGCAGAAGGCACTCGGCATCACAGTCATCTTCGTCACGCACGATCAGGAAGAGGCCATGGTGCTGTCCGACCGGATCGCGGTGATGAAGGATGGCGTCGTGCAGCAGTTCGCGCCACCGATGGAGGTCTATTCGGCTCCTGCCAACCAGTTCGTCGCCGGGTTCATCGGCAGCCCGCAAATGAACTTCTTACCCGCCAATCTCTGTGGCGGGAGTTCCGACCAGATTCTCGGCGTGCGTCCCCACGACCTGAAGCCGGCATCCCGCGGCAATGGTGGTCTCACACTTTCGGGCGAGCTTGTGCTTATCGAACCCGCTGGGCCCTTCCAATTCCTCGACGTCGACGTCGCCGGCCACATCGTCCGGGCAACCTGCAGCGATGCGTCCGGCCTGTCCTCGGGCGAACGCATCACCCTCTGCGCGAGCCCCGACGTTGTCCGCTATTTCGCCGCCGAGGACGGCACCCGCATCAATCAGCATTTCTTGGAAACTGAAAGCCGAATTCATGCCCTATGATCTCGTTTTGAAAAATGGTCGCGTCATCGATCCTTCCCAGGGCATCGACCGCATCACCGATGTCGCCTTTGCTGGCGGAAAGGTGGCTGCGCTTGGGGACGGTCTTTCCGGCGCGCAAGAACGAAACGTCTCCGGCTTGATCGTGACGCCCGGCCTGATCGATCTGCACACGCATGTTTACTGGGGTGGAACGTCGCTCGGCGTGGACCCGGACGCGTTTGCTCGCAAGAGCGCGGTTTCGACCTGCGTCGATACCGGAAGTGCCGGACCGGGAAATTTCCCGGGATTTCGCAAGCATGTGATCGAGCGGAGCACGGCCCGCATTCTCGTCTACCTGCACATCTCCTTCGCCGGCATCTATGGTTTTGCCAAGAACATCATGATCGGCGAAGGCCATGACATGCGGCTTCTTGCCGGGCGTGAGGCAGTCGAGATCATCAATGCCAACCGTGACGTCATCATTGGCGTGAAGGTGCGTATCGGTCGCCACGCCTCCGGTCCCGCCGGTATCCAGCCTCTCGATGTCGCGCTGCAGGTTGCCGACGAGACGGGCCTGCCGCTGATGGCCCACATCGATGAGCCGCCGCCCTCCTATGAGGCCGTTGTCTCGCGCCTGCGTGCTGGCGATGTGCTGACCCATTGTTTCCGGCCCTTCCCCAATGCGCCCGTCGACGGCGCAGGCAAGATCAAGCCGGAGATCCTCGAGGCAAGGCAACGCGGCGTCCTTTTCGATATCGGCCACGGGATGGGCTCCTTCTCCTGGAAAACGGCGCGCGCGATGATGGCGCAAGGTTTCCTGCCGGACACCATCTCCTCCGATGTTCATGCGCTCTGCATCGAGGGCCCGGCCTACGATCAGGTCACTACGCTTTCAAAATTCCTGGCGCTCGGCATGTCGATCAACGACATCATCGCGGCCTCGACCATCAATGCGGCCAAGGCATTGCAGCGCCCTGAGCTTGGAACGTTCAAGATTGGCTCGGCCGGGGATGCAAGCGTCCTCGAATTGCGCAATGGCGCGTTTTCCCTTGAAGACACGCGCGGCGAGATTGTCGTTGCGCCTGAACGTATCTTTGCCGCCGGTCTGGTCATTGCCGGCCAGGATATCGGTACCGATGATCAAACGCTCGCAGCAGCGGCGGAATAAAGGAGATCTGAAAATGGATGGTGGCTACGCAATGAGAGACGCGCCGGCCAATTTCATAGGCGGCGAATGGCGGACGGAGCCGGATACTATGGCGGCGGTCAATCCCGCGACCGGAGAGATCATTGCCCAACTCCCGCGATCAAGCCGCGAGACGGCACAACGGGCCGTCGCCGCTGCAAAGGCAGCCGCGCCGGCATGGGCAGGCATGCCGGTTTTCAAGCGCGCCGCGATCTGCGTTGCCATCGCCTCGGCAATCGACGCCGCGCAAGAAAAGATTGCACGCATCCTCTCGGCCGAGCAGGGCAAGGTTCTTGCGGAGGCCATGGGTGAGGTCGGCAAGGCCGCCGATGGCTTCCGACTCGCATCCGAGCTCGTCAAGCAACTGGGTGGCCAGACCCTGCCCGCGGAGGATCCGACGAAACTCGTCATGACGATCCGCCAGCCGCGTGGCGTGTACGGCGTCATCACCCCTTGGAATTTCCCGGTCAACATCCCCGTGGAATATCTGGCACCGGGCATTGCGACCGGCAACACCATCGTCTGGGTGCCCGCCCCGTCCACCTCGCTGGTCGCCTGTGCCTTGATGGAGGTAATCGACAGCGCCGGTCTTCCAGCAGGCGTCATCAACCTGGTTATCGGGGAAGGCGCAACCGCCGGCGATGCCGTCGTGGTCCATCCCGACGTCGCGGCCATCGGCTTTACGGGGAGCGCCGCGACCGGCAGGAAAATCGCCGAGCGCGGCGCCGGCAAGCCGCTGCTTCTGGAGCTGGGCGGCAACGGTCCAGTGATCGTTTTCGAGGATGCCGATCTCGACGCGGCAGCCGCCGCCGCGGCCGGCGGCGCATTCTTCAACGCGGGTCAGGTCTGTGCCGCGACAGGCCGTGTACTCGCGCATCATTCGATTGCCGAAAGCCTGTGCGAAAAGCTCGTCGCCCATGCCCAAAAACATGTGCTTGGCGATCCCTTCCATCAGGGAACGACCATGGGGCCGCTGAACAACGCCAAGGTCGCGGCCAAGGTCAAAGAGCATGTCGATGACGCAATCGCGCAGGGTGCCAAGGTGCTCTTTGGCGGCAAGCCGCGCCCCGATCTCGGCAGCGAACTGTTTTTCGAACCGACGATCATCACCGGCGTCACGCGCGAGATGAAAATCAATCGCGAGGAAACTTTCGGCCCCGTCGTACCGGTACTCGCTTTCAAGGACGAAAACGAAGCGCTCGATCTGGCGCTCGACAGCGAATATGGCCTGTCGGTGGGCGTCTTCACGGCGGATGTGGCGCGGGGTGTTTCGGTCGCCAGGGCGATCCCCGCAGGGATCGTCAACGTCAACGCCGGCAGCACCTGGTGGGAAATTCACCTGCCCTTCGGAGGCGGGACCGGCACCAAGAGCGGCATCGGCCGGCTGGGCGGCGTGCACACGATGGAAGCCATGACGGAACTCAAGATGATCACGGTGACGATCGACAGAAAGGCACGTGCCGCATGAGCCCTCAATCGCTTGCGTTTGCCGGCGAACGAAATTCGCCCCTTTCCCCACCCGAGAGAACGCGGATGATCCGCGCTCTTGTCGATGAACTGATCCCCGGCAGCGAGGGCTGGCCCTCCGCATCCGAGGCCGGCGCGCATGGCATCGTCGCGATGCGTCTCTTTGCGGACTGGAGCGATATGCAGATTACGGCGCTGGCCGATCTGCTGGGTTGGGAAAAGGACGGCCTTTCAAGCGCCAATGGTGAAATCCGCATCGCGTCCGTCAAGGCCTTCGAGGAAGCCGACACGGAGCTTTTCGACAAGATCTACACGGCCGTGACGCTTGCCTATTACGAAACGCCCTTCGTCATCGAAGCCATTCGGAACACGGGGCGTCCATACTCCCACCGGCCTCATCTGACCGGCTATGAGATGGCGCCCTTCGATTTCAACAGGGACCTGCCAGCCCATCGACGTGGCCATTACCTGGAAACCGAAAAGGTTAGACCCGTCGACACGTCGTCGCTCGGGCTGGACACGGAAAAGACAAATCGCTGGGGACTGGAAAGATGACGACGGATCGCATCTGTGACGTATTGATCGTGGGCGCCGGTGCGACGGGATCGCTCGCGGCGCTGACATTGGCGGAAGCCGGTCTCGATGTCGTCTGCCTGGAGCAGGGATCCTGGGTGGAGGCGAAAGATCATGCGCATCTCCATGCGGACTGGTCGTGGCAGCGCCGGACCAACTGGAGCCCGGACGTCAACAAACGCAGCCACCCGGACGATTTCCCCGTCAATTCGGACTCCTCGCAAATCCTGATGTGGAACGCCGTCGGCGGATCGACCAACGTCTATGGCGCAATCTGGCCGCGCTATCGTCCTTCCGATTTCCGCAAGGGCACGGAGCATGGTCTTCAGCCGGATTGGCCGATCACCTATGAGGATATCGCTCCCTTTTACGAGCAAGCCGACAAGCTCGTCGGCGTGTCGGGGCTTGCCGGCGATCTGGCCATGCCACCGCGAGACCGCTGTCCGACCCCGCCAATGCCTGTGTCCAAGGTGGCCAAGCGCCTTGCTTCCGGTTTCGATGCGCTTGACTGGCACTGGTGGCCGGTCGAGGCCGCGGCGATCTCCGAGGATTACGACGGTCGGCCGGCCTGCAACAATTGCGGCACATGCAACGGCTGCCCGCGCGGATCGATGAGCAAATATTCGCTGTCCATCTGGCCGAAGGCATTGAACGCCGGTTGCGAACTGCGCATCAATGCCCGTGTGCTCAAGATCGAGAAGGACCAAGATGGCCGCGCAAGTGGCGCTCTCTATGTCGACCGTAACACCGGGATGAAACATTTCCAGCGGGCGAAACTGGTTATCGTGGCCGCGAACGGCATCGGAACGCCACGGATTCTTCTTGCATCCGACAATCTTGCCAACGCCAACGATCAGGTCGGACGCTATCTCCTGCATCACACCCTGGTTGCCTGCGAGATGTGGGTCGACGAGCCGGTTGATGGTCATATCGGTTACGTCGCATCCCTGCTGTCGCGGCAGTTTGCCGAAACGGACCCGTCGCGCGGTTTCGTCAACGGCTTCAATTTCAACTGCATCACCTCCACGCCCTCCGCGGGAGAGCTTGCGGCAGGCTGGTTCACGCCGGCGCGCGCGCCATGGGGCCGCGACCATCACCAATGGTTCGAACGTCACTTCGGCCATTCCATCGGTGTTTTCGGCATTGGCGACGATCTGCCCAATCCGGAAAATCGCGTGACGCTGGATCCGGTGCTCAAGGATTCCGATGGCGTGCCCGCGGCAAGGACCCGCTACGCGCCAGGTGAAAACGACAAGCGCATGATGAACTACATGCTCGACCGTCTCGAAGAGCTTGCAAGAGCCTGCGGCGCCTTCGAATATCGGCTGCATGATTATCGCGACAAGGAAGGCGTTTATCGCACACCCGCCTGGCACATGATCGGCACCTGCCGCATGGGCAGCGATCCGTCGACATCCGTCGTCAACCAATGGAACCAGACCTGGGAGGTTCCAAACCTCTTCATTGTCGACGGAAGCGTGCTCGCCACTGGCGGCGTCGTCAATCCGACGGCGACCATCTCGGCGCTCGCCTTGCGTGCCGCGGCCTATATCCGCGACAATTTCGAAACCCTGTCGCAGCAGACGCGGCCATCGATAGCCGCCTGACGCAAACGAAGCGGGCTCTTCGTCCAATCGTCTCGCATGCCAAGCAAAGACGATCTACTGCCCGCATGGTCATGATTGGCATCATCGCGATCAGAGAAAGACAAAATGCCCCAACGCCCGCCTGCCGAGCCCGGAATGAGCGAAGCGGATATCGATACCCCTGCCCTCGTCATCGATCTCGATGCAATGGAACGCAATCTCGACCGAATGGCCGCGTTCTGCCGCAATGCAGGCGTGCGGTTGCGCGCTCACGCGAAAACCCACAAGTCCCCCGTCATCGCCCACTGGCAGATCTCCAGGGGGGCCGTCGGCCAATGCGTGCAAAAAACGGCTGAGGCCGAGGTTCTTGCCTGGGGCGGCGTCAGTGACGTTCTCGTTTCGAACGAGGTTGTCTCTCCCCGCAAGCTGGCGCGACTGGCCGCACTGTCCAGCATGTCGAATATCTCGCTTTGTGCCGACAGCGCGGCTGTGGTCGACCAGATCGACGCAGTGGCCGAATCCCTCGCCACGCGGTTGACCGTGCTGGTCGAGGTCGACGTCAGCGGCGGCCGCTGCGGTGTAGAGCCCGGCGAGCCCGCGGCGGCACTGGCGGCACGCATAGCGAGAAGCCGCCATCTGGTGTTCGGCGGCCTGCAATCCTATCACGGGCGCGCCCAGCATATGCGCACCGAGCAGGAGCGGCACGACGCGATACGCCAGGCCGCGGCGCGAACGATGGATACGGTCGCCGCAATCAGAAAGCAAAAGCTGGAATGCGCGATTGTCGGCGGCGCAGGCACGGGAACTTTCGCCCACGAGGCGGCCAGCGGCGTCTACAACGAGCTGCAGGCCGGCTCCTATGTGTTCATGGATGCCGACTATGCGCGAAATCGTCCTGCTCCCGATTTCGAACAATCGCTGTTCGTGTTGAGCACCGTCATGAGCGCTGCCCGTCACGGAATCGCGGTTCTGGATTGCGGACACAAGGGGATTGCCATCGACAGCGGTCTTCCTCTCATTCATGCCAGACAGGATATCGACTATGCCGGCGCATCCGATGAGCACGGTTCGCTCATCCTGCGTTCGGGCCCCGGAAGCCTTGCCATCGGAGAAACGCTGCGTCTCGTTCCCGGCCATTGCGATCCAACGGTCGACCGCTATGACTGGTATGTCGGCATGCGGGGCAAACGGGTCGAATGCGTCTTTCCTGTCGCGGCGCGCGGAATGATGCAATGACGCTCGCGGTACTTCCAGAGGCCGAAACCTCATCCCGGAAACTGACGCTGCGCTGCATCGCTTGCAACGCCATCCTGCCGCCGACCCTGGTCTACCGCTGCCCCGATTGCGGCGGCATACTGGAAGTTGTCCATCAAAAACCGGAGGGCCGCAGTTGGCTCAGGGCTGACTTCGTCGCAGATGATATCACGCTTGGAGAAGGCGGCACGCCGCTTCGAGAACTCAGACCCGATCTCCTCCACGCCGGCTTCAAAGGCCGGCTGCTCGCCAAGGACGAAACCCGCAACCCATCCGGCTCCTTCAAGGATCGCCTTGTGGCAGCGGCGTTGAGCCGGGCGATTGCGCTTGGCGCGAGGGGTATCGTCAGCGCGTCGAGCGGCAACGCCGGTGCCGCTGCCGCCTGCTATGCCGCGAACGCCGGAATTCCCGCCATCATCGTTTGCCCGGACGCGACGCCGCGTGGCAAGCTGGCGCAGATTGTCGCCTATGGCGCCACGCTGGAGCAGGTGCCGGGCCATTACGGAAATGCGTTTGAACATGCCAGACTAATCTGCGCCGAAACCGGCTATGCAAATCTGACGACGACCTATCTGAACCCTTATGGCGTGGATGCCTTGCGGCTGATCGGGCAGGAACTCCATGAGCAGATGGAAGGCGTCGGACCCGACTGGATCGCCATCCCGACGAGTTCCGGGCCGTTGGTCAAAGGCGTCTTTCAGGGCTTCATGGACAGGGCTGGCAAGGTGCCGCGCCTGATCGCGGCGCAGTCCGAAGGCTGTGCTCCGATAGCGAGAGCCTTCAGGGAAGGAAAAAACGACGTTGATGGCTGGGAGACCCCCAAAACGATCGCTTCGGGCATTTCGGACCCGTTGCTTGCCTATCCCGAGGAAGGCAGTCTGACGCTTTCACTCGTCCGCGCGAGCAAGGGCGTTGCTCACGCCGTCGGCGATGCCGACATTCGCGAGGCGATGATCGAACTGGCGCGCAAAGCCGGTCTTTTCTGCGAACCGACGGGGGCTGCCTCGCTGGCCGCGGCCCGCGATCTGTTCGTGAAAGGCACGATCGGATCGACGGACACCGTGGTCTGCATTGTGACCGGACATGGTTTCAAGGATTTCGCGGCCTGGACCTGAGGATGAGAGCGGATTCTTCGTCGGCACTTGTCCTCGCCTCAGCCTTTGACCGCCAATCTTGTCGGCCAGCGTCAGCGCCTCAGTCTGGTCGTGCGTCATATAGACCATGGTCCGGCGGATCGACTGGTGCAGGCGCTTGATCTCGGCCCTGAGCTCCGTAGGTAGCGCCGCGTCGAGGTTGGACAGCGGCTCGTCGAACAGGAACGACCGGGGATCGCGCACCAGCGCCCGGGCCGATGGCGACGCGCTGCCGTTGACCGCCGGATAGCTCACGTGGCTTGCGACCCAGCAAGGGTTCGATCTGCAGCAGCTTTGCCACCGCGGCGACCTTTTCGCCTGATGTCTTGCGGTCGAGCCCGGGGCATCTTCGGCGGGAAGGCAATGTTCTCGGCCACGACGTGGTCAGGTTGAGCGCGTAGGACCGGAACACCATCGCAACGATGAAAAACCAGTCAGCGTTGGCCTCAACCTGGCGGCGGAGCAGGCCAAGACTGTAGGCGCGCCAAGCCGCGTAGTGAGGATCCGCTGGCTCATGCCGGCGGGATGCAGAATGAGGCGCATCGCGTTCACCGGAGTCTGCATCAAATCCGCTGAACATCCTTCGTTTAGCTGCGGCAGCGCAGCGTTTGACATTACCACTGTCCAATGCCGATCGACCGCGAAGGCGGGATACGGCTTGTGGGCCTGCAGGACGCGATCCATCGCCGCCTTGGCTGCACTTAAACCATCTAAGGTGCTCTCGCGGAACGCCGGAGCAAAGCCGGCCGCGAAAAACAGGCTGTTGCGATCCCGCAACGGAATATCGAGGAATTCGGAAAGGCGAGCGACCATTTCCCGGCTGGGTCGTGCCTTTCCAGTTTCCAGGCAAGAGAGATGCCGGGTTGAACTACTGTCGCGCCTGCGACTCAAGGATTTCGACCTTGGCCTGGAGAGCGGTGTCGAGGACGTTGTGGGACGTCTGTTGATTGCCACTGAGAACTGACCCGGCAACACAGGATATTTCCACCGAGAATTGACCCATGTTTGAACCTTGCCCTGCGTTTTTCAGCGGGGGCTACGGAGTGATCGACATGGCATTACTGAGCGTGATCCGACGCTGGCATTTTCGAGAGCATCTATCGATCCGTGAGATTAGCCGTAGGACCGGCCTGTCGCGGAATACCGTGCGCAAATACCTGCGTGTGGATGGGGTGGAGCCGAAGTTCAAGGTTCCCGAGCGGCCGAGCAAGCTTGACCCTTTTGCCGACCGTTTGTCGGCCTGGCTGAGGACGGAAGCCAAAAAGAATCGCAAACAGAAACGTACGGTGAAGCAGCTTCATGCCGATCTGCTGAGCCTTGGCTATGAGGGGTCTTACGGTCGTGCTGCGGCTTTCGTTCGGGAGTGGAAGGCGGATCTGCAGAGGGAATTACAGACGACAGGGCGCGGGACATTCGTGCCGCTTGCGTTCGATCCGGGTGAAGCATTCCAGTTTGACTGGTCGGAAGACTGGGCGATCATCGGCAATGAACGCACCAAGTTGCAGGTGGCTCATACGAAGCTAAGCTACTCTAGGGCCTTCATCGTTCGGGCCTATCTGTTGCAGACGCACGAGATGCTGTTTGACGCCCACAATCATGCCTTCCGTGTGTTTGGCGGCGTTCCCCGGCGCGGCATCTACGACAATATGCGGACAGCGATCGACAAGGTCGGGCGCGGCAAGGAGCGCGACGTCAATGTCCGTTTCATGGCCATGGCCAGCCACTACCTCTACGAGCCTGAGTTCTGCAATCCGGCCTCTGGCTGGGAGAAGGGACAGGTCGAGAAGAACGTCCAGGATGCGCGTCACCGACTGTGGCAACCCATGCCGCGCTTTCCATCACTGGAAGCCCTGAACGACTGGCTGGAGCTTCGATGCAAGGAGTTTTGGCACAAGACCCCGCATGGAAAAATGCGCGGCACCATTGCCGATATCTGGGCTGAGGAAGCCCAGGCTCTCATGCCGGCGTCCCGTCTCTTCGACGGCTTTGTCGAATACACCAAGCGGGTCTCCCCAACCTGCCTCGTGCATCTGGAGCGTAACCGCTACAGCGTTCCGGCGTCCTTTGCCAACCGGCCCGTGAGCCTGCGGGTCTATCCGGATCGTGTCGTGGTTGCCGCGGAAGGTTTGATCATCTGTGAGCATCGCCGCGTCATCGATCGCTCGCATGACCGACCAGGGCAGACCGTCTATGACTGGCGGCACTATCTGGCTGTTGTTCAGCGCCAACCAGGCGCCCTACGCAACGGAGCACCCTTTGCCGAACTTCCCGATGCATTCAGGTCGTTGCAGCAGCATTTGCTCAAGAAGCCGGGCGGTGATCGCGAGATGGTCGACATCCTGGCACTTGTGCTGCAACACGACGAGCAGGCCGTGCTTCTGGCCGTGGAGATGGCGTTGGAGGCCGGCGTTCCAACCAAAACCCATGTGCTCAACCTTCTCCATCGGCTCGTCGACGGCAAATCGCTCACGCCCCCGACCATCAGTGCTCCTCAGGCTTTGACGCTCACCAATGAGCCGAAGGCCAATGTCGAACGCTACGATGCTTTGAGGAAGACCGCGGAGGTCCGCCATGCGTCATAATCCCGCCAGCGGCGCAATCGTCATCATGCTCCGGAGCCTGAAGATGCACGGCATGGCGCAAGCTGTAGGCGAACTCACCGAACAGGGAGCGCCAGCGTTTGAGGCCGCCATTCCGATCCTGTCGCAACTGCTGAAGGCTGAGACGGCGGAACGTGAGGTCAGGTCCACAGCCTACCAGCTCAAGACCGCACGCTTTCCAGCCTATCGCGATCTCAACGGCTTTGACTTCGCCAGCAGCGAGATAAACGAGGCGCTCGTGCGGCAGCTTCATCGTTGCGAGTTCGTCGATGAAGCCCACAACATCGTGCTCGTCGGCGGCCCTGGCACAGGCAAAACCCATGTTGCCACGGCCCTCGGCGTGCAGGCCATCGAGCATCATCACAAGCGGGTTCGCTTCTTCTCGACTGTCGAGCTGGTCAATGCGCTGGAACAGGAGAAGGCACAGGGACGATCGGGCCAGATCGCCAATCGCCTCGTGCATTCCGATCTCGTCATCCTGGACGAGCTTGGCTATCTGCCGTTCAGTGCATCAGGTGGAGCATTGCTCTTCCATCTGCTGAGCAAACTCTACGAACGCACAAGCGTCATCATCACCACAAACCTCAGCTTCAGCGAGTGGGCCAGTGTCTTCGGCGATGCAAAGATGACAACCGCGCTTCTCGACCGGCTGACCCATCATTGCCACATCCTGGAAACCGGAAACGACAGCTTCCGATTCAAGAACAGCTCTGCCCACGAGCCTAAAAAAGCGAAGGAGAAAGCCAGGACCTTGACCCTCAACCCCGAACCGAAACATACATAAAAGGCGGGTCAAATCTCGGTGGAAATGCCGGGTCAGTTCTCAGTGAAAATCGACAGTCGCCGCTCTCATCGCGGTCAATGCTGTGACGACGATGAGTCTCCGGGCCTTCTGTTGCGGCAGCAAGCTATCTGACATGGAGGCTCTCCCTCCGCTGGCCAACCGGCTGGCGTGACTTGACCGGCTCGCTGGGAAGAAACTCAGACGTGCCTATGATCGGTATCATCGATGCCTCCCGCTCTGGCCATGCCTGTTTAGCTCTCAACTCAATGATTTCGTCATCTCGTCTGGCAATTCGGCTTTCCAGATTGGCAATGCGCTCTGCTAAGAAATAGCGCCCAACTGCAAATCCACCGCCTCCGAACAGCACGGCGAATGTGGCGAAGGCTGTCGGCTGGGCGATGACCAGTTCGGTGTTATTGCCAATGAAAGCGATAAGGTCGTGCATCGAGAGCCGCCTAAGTCATGCCAGCACAGGCGGCGTGGGATCGTAGCTGATCGCCACGAAGCCAGGGTACCTGTTGGCGAGAGCGAGGACTTGGGTCTCAAGCTCGCAGTTGTAGGCCATGAGCGCCTTCACGGCCTCAAGCGGGCTTTCGTAGCGAGCGATGAGCTCCTCCGCCTCCGAGTGCAATTCGGCTTCGGCGTCGGCGTGCAGATGCATTGTCGCCATTTCGGTCTCCTAGATCTAGCGACTTGCCCGGCGCGGTGCGGAGAGCGAGTCAAGCCGTTCTTGCAAATGGCAATTGAGGACAATCATTCTGAGCAATGAACTTGTCAGCGATTGCCTGCAAAACAGCTTCCTGGCGGCTGTGAGCGTCGCAGTGTGGTCCATGAGATCGCTCCAAAAGATTGTGCGCACAGTGAACAAAAACGGAACATAATTGTCAAGGTCGAATTGGGTGGGCGTGGATGGACTTCTTATCTGGGCTACAGTTGGGGCCAGGGATATTGGCCCTAGCAATGCTTCGGCATCGTAGCCCTTGTCGGCGAGCAGCATTGAGCTAAACCCTTAGTCAAGCCCGCTGCGGAGGCGATGTCGCTCGCCTGGCCTGCCGTGAGCGGCCTGCCTTGGGCGTCGACAAGAGCGTGGATTTGGTTGTCAGTCCGGCTCGGGAACGTGTTGACGATCATTTCCTTGACAATCAGCCTTGAGACCCTGCCCGTCGCCTCGATAGCGTTTGAACTTCCGCGGCCACCGTGCAGCAACCTTGCAATGCGATCGAGATGCACCTCAAGGAACAATCAACCCGCAACCTCGTTGGGCAGGATCGCGTCAGGAGAATGCTGTGCGACACGTCATGTTGGGAGCTCTGGCCGGCCTTGCGGCAACGATGGCGATGACCAGTGCCATGCGCCGGTTCCATGGATTGCTAAACGGGACGAATCGCTACCCTTTGCCGCTGCGTGAAATTGTCGATCGCATGAACTCCGGGCGCGATGAAAGGCAGGCGCGAACAAATAGCGGCGCCATGACTGGCGCCGTTTTCGCCCTTTTGCCTCGGCATCGCGGCAGCGGCATACTCTATGGCCTCGGCGTGTGGACAGCCAGTTACCTGGGTTGGATTCCAGCAGCGCGAATTCTTGCTCCCGCATGGCGTCATCCTGCAGAAAGGAATCTGCTGATGATCGCCGTGCACATCGTGTGGGGTACCGTGCTCGCGAAATCGCTCAGCGAGTTGGAAGCCGCCGAAGCCGAAGCATTCGGCAGGCCTGCCGACGCCGAACTGTCAGTCTTGGAAAGGCGCGAGAGAGGAACTGGCCGATGAAGCCGATCCCGTTTTGGCTCGATCGAGAGCCCGAGATTTCTTTCGGTGCCTTCCAAGGCAACCGTGACTTCGAAGTCGTAATCGTCGGCGCGGGCATCGTGGGCCTGCACACTGCCTATCTGCTACGCAGCTCGGGTCTGAGGGTCGCGCTCCTCGAGGCACGTCAGATCGGCCAGCAGGCCACCGGCCGCTCCACCGCCAAGGTCACATCCCAGCATGGGCTCAAATTCGCTTCCCTCATTCGCAATTTCGGCCGCGAAGGCGCGAAACTTTACGCGGACGCGAATGAAAAGGCCAAGGAAGAGATCGCTGCACAGTGCTTGCTTATGGTGGATAAGGCCAAGCTGGAAGCCAAATCTGCCTTCATCTATGCTGAAGACGAACAACAGGCGGACACGTTACGCCGTGAGGCCGACGCCGCCGCATCGCTTGGATTGCCCGCCGAATTCCTGTCCGATCCGGAGCTGCCCGTTACGGCGACCGCGGCGCTCCGCTTTTCCGGCCAGTACCAGTTCGATCCGTATCTTTATCTTTGCGGGCTGGCCCGTCTGGTGAGCGAGAGCACCATCTCCGTTTTCGAAAATAGCCGCGTTCTTGAGATTGCAGGCGAGGGGCCTTATCAGTTGACTCTGGCTGGCGGCATTGTGACCGCCGGTAAGGTCGTCGTCGCCACGCAGATGCCCATCATCGGAGACGGACTCTTCTTTGCCAAGGCTTTCCCATTCGCGCATCCGGTCGCGGCAGCGCCACTGCCGGAACAAGCAAGAGTGGACGGCATGTTCATCAGTGCCGGCCGGCCGTCTCATTCCTTTCGCACGACGAACCGTGACGGCAAGCGCTTTCTGGTGGCCGCCGGCGGCGAATTCAAGACCGGAGACCGCGAGGGTGCGGATCGCGCCGTCGCCGACATGCTGGCCTTCCTCAAGGCAACGTTCGCTATCAACCAACCGTCGCACCTTTGGATAAACGAAGATTTCCGATCAATGGACGGAATGGCCTTTGTCGGCTTGGCGAGTTCTTCCAAACCAGACCTTCTTGTTGCTACCGGTTTCGACGCATGGGGCATCACACAAGGTGCCGTTGCAGGAGAGATCCTCGCGTCGCAGCTTCTCGGCAAATCCCACCCTGCGGCGGAGATCTTCGACGCGACTCGTATCAAGCCGCTCGCAGGCGGCCCGACGTTCATATCTGAGAACGTCAAGACGGCTACTCATTTGGTGGCCGAACGGCTCCTGGGTTCAAGAACTATGGAAATCAGCAAGATCCGCCCAGGAGAAGGGGGGGTGATCGAGCACGACGGAGAGCAACTGGCTATCAGGAAGGCGCAGGACGGTACGGTAACCGCCCGCTCCGCGATTTGCACCCATCTTGGCTGCGTTGTTGGATGGAATTCGGTCGACCGGACGTGGGACTGCTCATGCCATGGATCCCGCTTCGATGAAGCTGGTGAGGTTCTTTCCGGCCCCGCGACGAGACCGCTCGAGCCGCGAGCGTCGCCGAATGCCGGGCACGCTAAATGAGAGTTCTCGTCACCGGCGCGTCGGGTTTGATCGGGACCGCGCTTTGCGCGCGGCTGGCAGCCGGGGGACATGACGTCGTTCGTGTGCTCCATCGCCCCAGTGTTGCCCCGTTCACCGGGCCTCCTCCCATCTTGCTCGACATGGCAAATGCGCTGCGGGCGCAGGACTGGATCCCTCATCTTGCCGGTGCCGATGCCGTTGTGAATTGCGCCGGCGTTCTGCAGGACAGCGTTCGCGAGAATACCCAGCATGTCCATACAGGCGGCGCCTCGGCACTCTTTGCCGCGTGTGAACAGGCAAATGTGAAAAAGGTCATCCACTTCTCGGCTATCGGCGTCGATCGCCAGCAGCCGTCCGCTTTCTCCGCCAGCAAGCTCGCTGGCGATGAGGCATTGATGGCGCGCGATCTCAACTGGGTGATCCTGCGCCCCTCGGTTGTGCTGGGGAGGCCGGCGTTCGGCGCAAGCGCGCTTTTTCGTGGTCTCGCTGCTTTGCCACTGTTGCCTGTGATGCCCGACACGGGTCGTCTTCAGGTCGTACAGCTCGACGACGTGATCTCCACCGTTCTCTTCTTTCTTAGGCCCGACAGCCCATCGCGCCTCGCTCTGGAACTGGCTGGGCCTGAGGCCCTTTCCATGAACAAGGTCGTTGCCTGCTACCGCCACTGGTTCGGATGGAACAGCGCCCGGGAATTCATCCTGCCCAATTGGGCCGCAGCAATCCTATACCGGGTTGGGGATGCGGCGGCTCAGCTCGGCTGGCGTCCGCCGATGCGCAGCAATGCCGCAAAGGAGATCGAGCGGGGCGCGGTCGGTGATCCCCAGCCGTGGATAGCGGAGACCGGCATTCAACCGTCAAGTCTTGCAACCGCACTCAGCCTTAACCCTGCCACGGTGCAGGAACGATGGTTCGCCGGTCTCTACTTCGTCAAGCCGGCGATCTTCGCCGTGCTACCCTTCTTCTGGATCATGACCGGCATCATTTCCCTCACCACCGGCTGGCGCAGCGGTGTTGAGTTGCTCATCGACACAGCGGTCGGCGCGCTGGCCGGACCGGCCGTCGTCGCCGGGGCGCTGGCCGACATGATTGTCGGCGCGCTGATCGCCTGGCGCCCGACCGGCCGGCTTGGTCTCTTCGGTGCAATCGCGCTGTCGCTTTTCTATGCGATCGCTGGGAGCATTCTGCGGCCGGAGCTCTGGAACGAGCCGCTCGGCCCGCTGATGAAGATCCTGCCGATCCTGGTTCTGCATTTTGTCGCGCTGGCGGTGCTGGAGGAACGCTGATGGTCTATTTCGTGCTCAAATACCTGCATGTCATCGGTGCGGCTGTGCTGTTGGGAACTGGCGCCGGCATCGCCTTCTTCATGCTTCTGGCACACCGAACCGGAAATGCCGCGACCATCGCGGCTGTCGCCCGCATCGTCGTCCTCGCCGATTTTCTGTTCACGGCTACGGCCGTTGTTGCGCAACCTGTGACCGGAATCGCTCTCGCCCAGTACGCGGGCTATTCGCTTGCTGAAGGATGGATCGTTCTTTCGATCCTGCTCTACATTGCCACCGGCCTGTTCTGGCTGCCTGTGGTTTGGATGCAGATCAAGATGCGCGATCTCGCCATCAACGCCGCGACGTCCAACCAACCCCCGCCTGAGCGCTATAATCAGTTGTTCAGGCTCTGGTTCGCCTTCGGCTTTCCAGCCTTTGCGGCTGTGCTCGCCATCTTCTGGCTGATGATTGCGCGCCCGCCGATCGAGTGGCTGGCCTTTTAGCCGTCGTGGCTCGCTAAACGCTGCCCTGCGGCGTCTGGGCGAAGGAGTTGCCCAAGCCGCCATTTCAACGCCGAAACAGAGGGGTCGACACAGTGCCGGCCTTTCGCGACGCGTTCCAGTCCAGGCGCTGTCTGATTATGGCCGACGACCCTTGGCAACATCTACCTGCCGGCCATGGGACGTTCCATCTGCCAGCCTGTGGCCCACAATTCCAATCTCGACATCACCAGTTGCTCTACTGTCACCGAGCCGGCGGACAGCCGATGAGAACCTGCCCGATCGGCGACCGGTCATTCTCGATCAGGTTTACTATGATGCTTGGGTGGGCCCGGCGACTCCGAAGGAAGGACATCCTCAGCCACGATATGAAGGGTCAATTGCAGTGCAATCGCGTCGGCCGGGAGATCAACGCGACGGTTGCCAACAAGCTTCCCTCGATCACCATGCCTTCGTGGGGCCGACCAAACCGATCTGAGCGACGAACCGCTGAGGTTTGCGGAAGGCATGACGCCGGCGCCTCACGAGCGGGCGCGGATCCGAAGCATTTCTGTGAACATGCCGATTGCGGCAAGGGTGCGCCGCGCTTCGCTAGCCGGATCGATATTCAGCGTAGCCAGATCATTGCGGCGGCGAGGTGTACGAAACCTGTAAGTGAACTGTGCGTCGGTCGTAGCGCGTGGCGAATCTACGGAAGTGTTTGAGGCGATTGAAGCATCGTTCGATGCGGTTTCGGTGCTTGTAGATGTCGGTGTCGTGAGGGATGGCGGCTTGCGGTTGCGCTTGGATGGGATCACCGCCTTGGCCTCCATGCCGGCGATGCGTTGGCGTAAGTCGTTGCTGTCACAGGCTTGTCGGCCAGCACGGCACAGGCCTCCTGGCCCTTCAGAAGATCAGGAGCAGCGGTGATGTCATTGGCTTGGCCAGGTGTGATCAGAAACCGCAAGGGACGGCCGAGCGTGCCACAGAGCATGTGGATCTTGGTGGTCAGTCCACCTCGGGAACGCCCCAGCGCCTGATCCTTGGCCCCCCTTAACCAACAACCCCGATAGGCAATGATTTGGCCGAAGCCTAATGTAGCTGTGCTCGCTCTACACGTTATTGCAAGCCGTTCAAATTTGAGCTTCCGCACTAATGCTTTAGCGAGGGTATCTGATGTAAATCACTTAAGCCTTCTGCGCGGTGAGGTTCCACCGTTCTTGACTGGCCGTCGGCGACGCTAACGACGAAATAGGAGAACGCAATGACCCGCAGTCACGTTGAACGTCTTGATGAGTTTAGGGAAATTCTGGTCGCGGCTCGACGCGAAGGAATCCGTAATGTGCACCATACTCGCGACGCGATGCGGGCAAGTGGCTTTCAAATTGGGGATAGCGACGGCTCCAGCTACGGAGCCGAGCTGAAGGCGCTCCAAGAGGAAATTGAGGCAGTCGACCGCGCCATAGAGGACGAGAAGCGGTTGACCTTGGCCATCGAGAGCGCGGCTCAATCCCGGCGACCGACCAAACCCAGAATCGTGAAGGGAACATGAAATCAGATACGGTCCTTGGCGTTCCTTGCGTCAATCGACCTGCGGCAGCCGATCTGAATAGCGCCGGCCGGCCGCGCGCACCGCTCGGCGCGTGTCGCACACGGACGAACGCGGTTGATCGGTTCCGCGCTCGTCGGTGAAGGCGGAAACGTCATCGTCGACATGAAGGTGTTGCCGATGTCGTCCCCAATCGTCCGTCCGCTGGACGATCGGACTCGACAACGAAGTCGACCGCCATGCGGGCCGTGCGTCGGTCGGGCCGACCACGGTCACCCAGAGTGCCACCGGCTCGATTAGGCCCGCGGATCGCGTAGGCGCCGGCCTCTCGTGGAGTTGCGCGAAGTGACCACCTTGCAAATGTGCTTTCTTCAATGGGAAAGCTTCATATCCGCTGTTCCTAGCTGAGCTAGCGTGCTCGCATTCACAGTAAGCCAGTTACGCGCATCCCGGCGCTCGCATAGCTCTCTTCACCACTCAAATAACGATCAACAACAGTGCGCTTCAAACTCTCGCTGTGTTTGGACATGAAAACCCCCGAAGGTTGATGTCCAACTTTCGGGGGTCAGTTCAGTTCCCGGGGTGGTTTATGGTTAGCTCTGAAGAGGCAATGGACCTCGAGTACTATACCGAAGCATGACTACAAGCCCGTCGCCATTGCGCGCGATGGGCTCCGGATATGCGATTGCGCATTTTTCTAGGAACCGTCATTTCGCAGCGAAGTTCGGTACCGAAGGGACGTTCCGATATGGAGTTGATCATGAAACAGGTTCTTTTCGCTTCAGCCATTATGGCACTGTTAACTGGCCTCGCCTTTGCGCAATCGACCACCACGACCACAGGCGGGTCGTCGAACTCGACAACAAAGACAATGCCGAGCACTACGACCAATCAGCGGACGGATTCGACCACCACGAGTGGAACAAACTCGAAATCCGCCAAGGACTGCGCTCCGGGTCAACAAACTGGCAGCGCCAAGCAGGCAGCGCCAGGTCAACAGGATACCGATGCCAACTCGGCTGCTCCTGGCCAGATGAAAAAGACCACCGAAGGCTGCTGACTTGCCGGACGGCTGGCTTTTTCGTTTTCCGTGAACGAAAGCGCAGTCCGGCAGTTGGTTCAAAGGAGGAGCCAATGAAAAAGGATGGCGATGGACGTGTGGACAAAGACAACCAGCAACTGCTTGCCCGACGTTTGTCTGAAGAAGTCGGCATTTCAGAGCCGGACGCGCGCGGTCTGATCAAGCTTATCGGCACCGACTGGAATTCGCTACTTCGTGAAGCCCGATTTTTAAAGGAGCGCCATTAGAGTCCGCCGCCTATTGGGGCGAGGCGGCGGACACCTTATCCGACATAGGCCATCAGGCTTAATTGTAGAAATGCCGTTGTCTAGTATCATTGGACCTGGTCATTAGGCCCACCCTCGTGTCCAGCTTTGGTCGGCACGGTCACTCAACTCATGCTTTGGCTGCTTGATCGTGTCGACTACTGCCGATAATGCCTAAGCGACGCGCCTGTGAAATTCCCGTGCGGCTTGCCGGTAATTGGCGTGCGGAACTCTGGCGAAAGCCATCATCGAGACAGTCGAACGGCTGACGAACTAGGCCCGCCGCTGAGGGACACTGAAACAGCGACGGGCCTTTGCTTTGAGACCTGGCCCGGAAGCCAAGCTGCAAACCAAACTTCGATTTCACGAACAGGTTCCAACCTTACGAGAAATTTAGCGCCCGCGGAGACTCTTAGGTAGGCTCGCCAACTGAGGATCTGAAGACCGTCCTTCTAGTTGCGATGTTGCAGGGGACTACCCCGCAGCGAGCAATCAGTGAGTACTGGGGCCTTTGAACCGGGTGCCGCCCACGAGACTGACCTGCCGTAGGCTCTCGTGTCCACTGCTTCATTCTCACTACAAGTGCCGCAATAAATGCTGCTGCCGCCGTATCGCACACCGCCTTGACGGCCCAGCCGCGCTCGATCCGAGCTTGTTCAAATACGCGTTGGCAAAGGGCGAGGTCGCTCGGATAAAGGAGGCCACGATCGGACCGTTTGCTGATGGCGAACTCAACTCCTGCCAATCCGGCAAGTCAACGAGAACAGACAAAGCGTTTAAATGTACAATTCTGCCCTGCGGATATTGTCGGCGCGCTGAAGAGAATGATCTGAGGGCTGCCAGCCATTATTTTCAGTTGTACGGAACCGGACAGACCTGCTGGTGGTTGAATGCGATAAGGCGGGCTCCCCCATGCCACTTACCCTTCGTACCACTCTATGTGAGGTGCGAGACGCGCTCCACACCCTACGCCGGTCGGTAAGTCGTCGAGGCCATATCGAGGCGATGTTCGAGATCGATTGCCTCATCGGTTTGGCTGAGGACAAGGCGGCGAGTTCGATCATAGCGATCGATGCTCGGCAACTGGATCGCAAAACCTAGCGGGTTCTTGGCTCGTTCCCGTTCTGGTCTTCCCCTACGTGATGCTCACGGCACATTCATGCTCGGAGATGCGCCGGAAGCCGCCCAAGTCAGGCGGGTTCTTTGTTAAAATCGCCCGGCAGCCCCGGAAAAGTTTCCAGCTGGTGCGGAATTGTTGACAACCCCACTACTGCTGCTCGGGCATTTCAGTATTTTCCTGAGGGTCTTTTTTCACGCCTGGGCTGGGTGACGTGTCTGCTGGCGCATTACCGCCCTGATTTTGCTCAGGAGCACGCTTGAACGGTGCCGTTTGCCAAGAGCCGTTCGATAAAGGCGTGAGTACAAAGAATGCCATCAGGCCTAGAAAAATGACGGCAATAACCGCCACGCCCCACGCCATGAGTCGTCGCGTGCCGCGTTGTTCTTCCCTGCGAGATAGGTTGTCCACCATTGATCCGGCCTTTCGTGGAGTGGCGCTGGGGAGCAACGCGCCTTCCCGAGCTCGGTTCCGCCCATTGTCCGACATCAGGCTTCGCCTTGAGGCGGCTTCCCGTCGCACTGACGGTCTACGGTTTCTGCTTTCTGCTGCGGGGTGGCGTCTCAGCTCGGATCACCGGTTCCAGGTCGTTGGGAAAGTTGGGTGCGTCGACCGGCAGTTTCGGCAGCGAATCTTTTTCGTCCGGTGATAGCGAAGGAAGTATCTCTGCCACCTCGGCCAGGATGTGGTTTACGATCCCGTTCATCTGCGTGCCTGCTGCGAACATATCTCCTCTCGAACTTCGCTATTGCATCAAAGTTCCGCCCCAGTGCAGCATCCGAGAATTGAGCAATTTTGAAGCTTAGCAGTCTACCGCCGTTGCCGGCGCAATGGGGGAACAGGCTTCGGGTTTAACCGTTGCCACTGACCGGCTGCGAAATTCCTTGCGAATTCCTCCGTCTCGAAAAGGAGAAAAATCGCCTCCGTTGCTGCGCGCGTTCGCTGTAGTATTGGCGAAAGCCAGATACTGCCAATTTCAATGGCTGCATCGGCCGGATAGATGTCACAGAAGGACAACCATCCCTCAACCTTGCCGTTGAACAGGCCAGTGCCCAAACAAGAGCTTGAAGATCTCCTCGCGGGCAAAGCGAAGCGCGCTTCTGCCTGAGGCTGCCGAATTCGCATGCGGGCTGCCGGAAGACGCGGAGATGCCACAGGCGATGCGCTCGGCATTGGCTGCCGTCAAATTCGGCGGCGCATCCGTCCAGCAGTCAAACGTAACTTCTCATTACGGACCGGCTACCGCGCGGGGGGCTTTTCTCAATGTTCAAGATCACACTGAGTTGCCATCTGTGGCAAGAGGCTTTAACGGCAAACCCCGGAGTTCCATGGATGCCGCGAGCAATCTAGATTTCGCACCAAAGAGTGTCCTTCGGCCCGTCCGCGCGAGGGGGGCCTTTTTAGCTGGTGAAACTGTGGTGCCACGACAGTCCCAGCGCCGGAGTTCAGCATGTTATCAAAGCGAATAAAGCTCGCCACGCTGGTGGGGCTACCGCCCTGTCGCTGGCAGCATACAATCACGCGCGCGCCAGGAAGGCCCTGGTTCCCGGTTTGATGGCACGCACTCTCAAGATCGATGGAGTGAAACTGCGCGTCGTCGAGAAAGGCAGCGGGCTTCCCTTGCTCCTGCTGCACGGCAATGGCTCGGTCGCGGAGGATTTTGCTATCAGCGGCATGCTCGACCTGGCGAGTTGCCAGCAGCAGTTGCAGTACCGCCTCGGGCAGCGTGGCCGCTGATCCGACTCTCACCATCAATGCGACGGTCGCTGCAAACTGCCTCGTTGCGACACAGAACAACGATTTCGGTCGAAGGGGGTACTTGACGGCAATGTTGATGCCACTGGCCAGGTTTCAGTCACCTGCACACCGGCAGCAGCATATACGGTCTCGCTGAATGGCGGGATGACAGGCGCGCCACCGACAACACGCAAGATATCGAAAGGCGCAGAAACCGTAACGTATGGCTCTACAAGGACAGCGATCGCACCCAGCCATGGGGGGACTCCTCGACACCCGGCAGCACTGTAGCGGGAACCGGAAATGGGGTGATGCAGAACTTCACAGTTTTTGGTCGTGTCCCCCCACAGACCACGCCTTCGGCAGGGGTGTACACATGAAGCAGGGGTCTCCCGACAGAATCCGGATCTGAGTTGCATCTACTTGGACGACTTGCTGACGCCCGGGTTACGGCTTAGCTTCTCAGCCTTCGCGATTTCGCTCGCCGATACGGTTTCAGGCGTCGGGGCGGGCGATGCCCGCGATCAAGCTCGTCTCGATGTCGACCACGCTCGCAATGAACGCCCTGGTCCAATGGCAGGGCGGGCGGGGCGCTCTGGTGATGATCGGATTGTCCCGACATTATCAAGTCGTGCGCGGATCGGTGCCAAAAATTTGCCCGTTGACGCCCATGGTGATGTGGCACGAGCAGCCGGACCAACAGCCACTTGAATTAGACGCCTAAGAGCGCAGCACGAATCCAACTGGGCAGCATTCATTTTCGCTATCGAACCAGCGTTTGCGCCGCAGCCGCTTGTAGGCGCGCCTTGCTCGTCGCGACAGATGAGCCAACACCGGCCCTGCTGCTCAGCCTCCACACGCAAGGGCAGGGAGTCCGCATCTCGTCGTCTCGGCGTGCGCCGGCAAGCCATGCTATTGCATTTCCGGCAAGATGCCCTAACTTCTGTGGCAGATTGCCGGAGTAAGAAAAATGGCCACATCCAACGCAGTGATTGAGGAAGTCGCCCGCAAGCTGGGCGGCGTGACCGTGCTTGGAGCGGACGTTCGCTCGCAGGCCGATCTTGCGACCGTGGTGCGGCGGCGGCTTCCACTCGCCACGCTGAAGGGGCTTTCTCTCGCCGGCATGAGTGAACAGGAGATCGAGCGTTTTGTCATTCCGCAGCGCACGCGCAGACACCGCGCCGAGAAGAACCAGCCGCTGACGATAGACGAGTCCGATCGGGCCGTGCGCCTTGTCCGCATCCAGTCGCTTGCGGAAGAGACGTTTGGTGATGCCGGCAAGGCGAACCGTTGGCTGCGTAAAGAGTTGGCTGAGCTGGGGCGTGAGACGCCGCTAACTGTAGCCCAGACCGAGGCCGGCGCGCGCGTAATCGAAACCATTCTCGGCAAGATTGCCTGGGGTGCCGCTGCTTGATGCGGCTTTGGCGACTTTCGAGCCTGCAATTCGCGGAGGCCTTCGACGGGGGCTACGGTCTCCGGTTCGACGGCCGGTGGAACACGGTGGGCCGTCCTCTGACATACGCCGCGACATCGCCATCGCTCTGCGTTCTCGAAAAGCTCGTTCATGTTGAGGACCCGGAGCTGCTGCCGGCGCTTGCGATGGTGGTTTATGAGGTGTCAGATGAGATGCCCGTTGAACCCATCACTCTGGCGGATCTTCCCGAGGATTGGCGTCGGCGGGAGGCGGAAACGCAGAGAATCGGAGATGAGTGGCTCGCGAGCAATCGAGCGGCAATACTGTTCATTCCGTCTGCGATCGTTTCGATTGCGGACAGCCCAGACCAGAACGTGATCATCAATCATCGCCATCCCGCGACCGCTGGGATTCGGATAGAGCGGATTGAAGCCTTTGATCTGGATGCGCGGTTGCTGTAGTGCGTAAATAGTGTTTTATTTCAACGATTTACAAAGTTCCATAAGATAGATTACGCGACTTTCCTCGGTGGAAGTTAATATTTCTTAGTTATGCAAAATATGCACGGCGCTTGATACAAGTCTTATCAATGATCATCGAAAGGCAACCGGGCGATCCTGCAGCAGTAACGCCTAATCGACGTCCCGGTTCGACAGATCTATGCTTCTTAAGATCACCTCGTCATCTGATGAAATTAGACGGGACGCCGTGAACTCTTCTGAAACGCGGGGCCGGCGTCTCAAGCGAGACCATATCGGCCTTCGCTCCTCCCCTCTCCGCGCACTCACTTGTGCGGCATGCAATAGACTCCCTCGGATTCCATCAGTACCGCGCCACCCTTCAACTCGCTCAGTGCACCGACCCATGCTTCCGAATAAGTGCGGCTGGCATCCACGGCCGTCAGCCAAAGAACGCGATTATCGGCCAGTTCGACTTTAACTTCCTGCTGCAGAGGGCTTGCCTGCACAGTCTGTTGATAGTGGCGTTTGATCCTGACATTGCTGGCCGGAAACTCAGCTTCGTTGCTGCCGTAGTTCAGCACAAATCGAGTGTGGTCCTCAGCCACCGAGCAACTGCCATCACGCTCACACACGATTTTGGCAGCGGTCTTGCAGTCCCATTTCAGTGAAGCGGGCCACATAGGATTGTCCACGCTTGATCGCGGCTTGTCGCTCTGACCAGCCGCCGTCAACACTGCGCCTGTGTTCAAAATCAAAGTGGACAGGAGAAGTGCCTTGAACACTACAAACCTCCCTAAATTGTGACCCTCATAGTGTCTCGTCCTGCGGGATCGCCTGGCTTATGGCATGTTGAGATCGAACCAGCTTTTCTGGCGCATGCCGTTCGCGTCGTCATACTCGATGAACCACGGCTTTCCGCGCATCGGCCGAGAGATGGTGTAGTAGGTGGGGCCATTACCAAGGGCATGCCCTCGATCGTTCCCCGCGGTCTGGATTTTTGCCGTCACCACCTTACCGTTGATTTCGATTTGAGCCTGTCCAGATCCGTTGTCTTGATTCTGGCCGAGGCGACTATTCGTGAACGTGACCGGCAGCGTGAGCCTATCGGCCGCGATGCGGCAGATGTTCCGTTCTTGACCTAAGCCCGGCCGATCGGACTCGGAGCTGCCAACTGCTTGCCAGCCAGACGGACAATCATCATACTTCTCAAATCTCGCCGCGCTGGAGTTGGCTTGCGGACAGGTCGGCCAATTAAAACCCGGGGCTTCCATCGCCGCAATCAACTTGTAAATTGGCGGGTGGCACGAGGGGGTGCCTTGCCAGTCGCCGGAAAGACATAGGAGGACCTGACAGCCCCATTCCGACGCTTTTGATTGGGATGGAAGAGCTGCGGCGCCCGCGATGGCGACGGCACCCCCCAGTAGGAATTTGAGTATGGTCATAGCCTTTTCCTCGCTGCAGATTTGACAGTTTACTATGGATGATCCGCGCGAAAAAGGACAGGTCGAAAAGGCAGGTTTGTGCGACTACATCGATTTATGAAACGAGACGACGGAGGCGTGGTCAACAACCCGTTGCGCGCCAACATTGCACTGACGCTTGAGCGGGAGAGAGCCAGACGCGGCCTATCCCATATGCACATGGCCGAACTGTTTCGGACCCCTGAGGGCGAAAAACTGGCCTATCGAACCTACATTCAGACTGTGCGTCAGAAAAATAATGTCACATTGACGACGCTGCAGATCATGGCAAAGGGCTTGGAAGTGTCTTTTGCAGGACTGCTCGCCGGCGGTAAGAAAGTTCCGGAATGGGCGCATCGGTTGGACGACAATGCGATCCGCAAGCGGCTGGCGCATATCATCGATTTTGAGCGACAACGACGTACTTTGCACCGCTATGAGATGGCCGAACTCATCGGCGTGGCGGAGGCGACATTTACGAAACTGGAACGCGCGAGCGGCAACATCAGCGTGGACACGATTGCCGCGATCGCCAAGGCGTTGAAACTTGATCCAGCGACCTTCCTCTTTTCCGAAAAGATCCCGCCTGGCAGAGCCGCCACCTGGGCGCCCCACGAGTGTTCCTAAAGGACCTATAATTCGGCCCAGCCGGCGTCGCTCCTATGCCTCTGCCGGTCAGGCCCGGCGGCCGACTAGCGCCTCCCCGCGCCTGTCGGCCGCTGGCGTCTCGTCGGATGTTAGCGGCGGGAATGATAACGGGACTTGACATGGACGACTGTGCCGGCGCCGGGAATGCTTGCTGATGAAGAGCTTTCCCTTGAGGGTCGAAACCATATGAGAACAAGCCGTCAAACCTGCCGGCGCGTGTAGAGAAGAAGGGTGTCGTGGCCTTTTCGACAATTTCCGGTGTCTCGCCTGCGCCTTTGTCGGCCACTTCCAGGGGTCGGTTCCGGTAGGTGGCGACCCCACATCATCACTTTTGTGTCGTGATGCCTGCCAGAGAATTTGCCGGTGAACTGACCGGCCAAACCAAACTCATGCTCTCCGGGCCGACTTGTCAGCACGCGACAGAAACCGCTTCAAGCTCAAACCGGCCAACAAAATGTAAGGCGGCATGGCGAGCGAATAGTGACCACAGTTTAATTTCAAAATATTTGGCCTAGCTCCGGCGTCCTTCAGCCTATGCATGAACCTTTCCGATAGCTCTGGCAACACCACTTTGTCTCTCTTAGCCAACACAACATGAAGATCGAGATCAGGCCGCGCCAAACTATGTGCGTAATTCTCCAAGTTAAGTGGACCCCAGGCCCTTCTGAGATCGGTCAGCTCAATCTCAGGCTCAAGGCTATCACGTATCAATCGTGTCGCGCGACCTGTCCAAACCATATCCGCTAGACTCCCGGCCGTCAGAAACAACGAGGCTTTTGACACAGTCGAGTCGTGCGCCGCGACCATCCCCGCAACCCAGGAGCCTAAGCTCATACCGAGAACCGAAATCTCTCGATAGCCTTCGATCTTCAACCAACGTATGAGTTTTCGCCCATCCAACACTGCCTGCCTTACAGCTTGGATCGTTCGACCGAGACTAGGGCTAAGCATATAGTCGGCGTGCACGGAGCCGGGACGGCTGCGTTCGAAGTGATAAGGCATAGCAATCTCGACAACCGTGGTGCCACGCTGGGAGAAAAAGTTGGCAATCTGACGATTCCTGGAGCTTGCATTCCAATGGTGAAAAATCACCATCGCCTGATCGAACGACCCGCTTTCTGTGATTTTCGCCGAGACGACATTGTTCTGTTCGATATCAGTAGAAATGTCCGATGGAAATTTGAGCCACCCATCTAGCCTTTCAAACCCCTGATCACTCAGATTCGGGTCATCGAAAAAGGCTGGATCAGCCACGGCCTGGTCCGCAAGGGCACAGAATTCCTCGATACTTGTTATCTTCTTCGCACCAGGAAAGGCGAGTTCCGCGTCAAGGGCGAAATCCGATGGTTTCTTCCCTTCCTCACCGCGTCGCGCCCGCCGCTCATCCCAAACGTCAAGCCAACTATGATACACTCTGATTGTTTCCTAACTTACTCGCTTGCCCTCGCCCCAACCCTGGGTCAAACAGGCCGTATATCGCGAACAGCACTCCAACGCCCAGAAGGATCGAAAAGCCAGCAAATGCATCGATCAGCAAGTAGCTAGCAACGAGTACCGCTACGATCGCTGACATTCTCCACAAAGACATACAAAACCGACGTTCGACACCTAAACGGATGGAGCCGTACACAAATACCACACAGGTCGAAATAGCGATAAGAAGGCTACTGTAATGGGTCGGCCTACGGTAGATGATCCCGGCGCTCACATCATTGCGCCCATAAAAGGCGGAAGACATATCGCCGACCAACCAAGACACAATATTCTCTCCACGCGATGTCAGGTAAGCACTCTGGAGCTTCATGACTATGGCGATCAGAAGGCCCAAAACAGTACACCGAAAAATCGCACGCATAACCCTGAGGCTGGCTTCATAGAGCTCGTGTTGATAATCAACCTCTGGCCGATTACTCACTGCTTCTCCAATACTCCAAAGATCATGGATCACCGTATAAAGCAAAATGAGGCCTACGAAGAACAGATAAAAACAGAGGCACATATACAAGTAAGCGAGGCCGGTGAACACGACCGCTTCCGGCACCGATATAACCTCGGGGCGCACAATCGCTAACGAGCCCCAATCCGTCGCATAGTTGCCACCCCCTTTGAGCAACGGGATTAAAGACACGCCGATCCACTGAAGAAGACCGGCGAACACTACACAAATCAAAAAAACCGCCCAATATGAATACGAAGAAGCTTGTACGGTGCGCGCCCAGGCATGGTCGCTTTCCATCTTGTCGCCCTGCGCTACAAGCTTTGGGCGGCCTTCATCTTTCCAAAAGGTCACCAGTTCGGTCACGAAGGCAAAAAACAGTGGCAAAAATATCATGAAGACGAATGTCCAATTCGCTGTCCAAAGAAACCCAACCTGCTTGACGACGCCATCCGCCCGGCCATACGTCACGCTGTGAATCCCCGTAAGATACGACAAAAACCCAAGAGCGGTGACACCCGCAAACACCGACGCCGGTAAATTCAGGGGAGATCCGCGACTAAAAAACGCCTCCGATTCCCTCGCCAAACTAAAGCGCCGGCTCGGCCCCTTGGGGTCAGTATCCAGTGTCAGCTCTACCGGGGGGTCTGTCTCGTCATCGATGGTCGCAGTCACTGCCGTATCTGGAATCTCCTGTGCAACGCTGCCTCCAGCTCTCTTCCATTCTCGTCTCTTGGCTGATAACCGCGATTGCGCCTCACTAAGCTCCATCTGCCATTCGCTAGTTGCGACCGGATCATCGCATCCCAAAATCCTCGCCAGCCAACGAATGTTGGCAGTGCTAATTCCCTTCTCGTTCTCTTGAAACCAGAGCTGCACTGTTCGCAGATCGACCCCAACCCGGTTGGAATCAATCAGTGAAATCGCCTCTGCAAGGAGTTCGGGCGTCCAGGGGCCAGCAGGAAACCCGTCTTTGTCCAACAGTCGACCCGCACCCGCCGCCGCCAGTCGTTTGAATAATTCTTTGAAATCACTCCCGTCTCTCGGCGGAGGGAGAAATAACTTTTCGTTCCTAAACAACAACTTAGAGGCTCTATTTTCGTTCCGTTTCGCTAGGCTTCGTATCCTATCGTGCCTTCGTCCTCAATCAACGTTTTTATCAACTCGATTTTGGCCGGCACTCGTGAGCGAACAGTAGGGGAAGCCAGGGCTTCGGGAGCCTGACAAGCAGAGGGATGAACCCATTCCTATTTTTCTCGCCTCCCCAGGTATCATTTACGAATTGTCATGCGCACGGAGCCGGTCGATGCCCATTCAAGTGGTCTGTAATAACGGAGTGATGGAAGAGACCGATGGGGTCGCGAATCTGCTCGCGGCGCATCGTCATGCAGTCGCCACGGTTGAACGTCTCGGCAGGCGATGGATGAGGGCCGAAGGGCCGGATGCGACCCTGATCGGCCGGCGATTGGATTCGGTCATGGCGGAAGAGGCTATCGCGCGTCGGCGCGCGGCTGCTGCGCCGGTGGCCGATCTCGTTGATATGAAAATGAAGGCAGCTTATTTCCGGCGGTTGTTGGGGAACGACTGGTGCGAGCTTGATGTCGACGATTTTCGCGCGTTGCTCGGTTCTTTCGCGAAACTGCAGTCCTAGGAGAAGAGCGCTGAAATCCATGAGGCCACGGTATTCCAGGCCGCATAGAGCCCCGCAGGCACCAATATGATCGCGATGATTGCGATAGCATCGCCGATGGCGCCGTCAGTGCGTCCTTCCACGGGATAATAATATTTGTGCGCCTCATCGTCGTGCTTCATTGTTGTCTCTCCGACCGCTTATTTAGCAGCAACTGCACAGGATGCTGAAACGTCGTGCCCCACAAACCTGCACGTTTCATCTTAGCGTTGATTTCCGCAACGAGGTAGTTCTCATTGACGGTTTTGCCCTTTGCTGTCGTTGCCGCAAACGCGTATCCGGTCGCTATGAGCGCTGTGCCGACATCGATCGTTTCGCCATTCAGCTGCGCACCGCACACGACAAAAACCGCCTTGTCCAGGGCGTAGCCGATTGGCTGGCATGTCACCGCCGCGCTGTCGAACAGGGCCGCCAAGTGCGCCAGCGAGGTGTTCCCGCAATCGATTTTGTTCCCATTTGGCTCTTCAGCTGATGTGCCTCGAAGACATGACTGGACGCCATAGAGGCGAAAAAGGTGATCTCCGTCACGCCAGGTATCTCCGGTCAGCAGTTGAGCCGATTTCGATACCGCGAGCGGCGCTGCCACGGCAGACTCCGACGCATCCTGAGCCTGTGCCGATGCACACAAACCAAATGCCGCCAGCACTGCGAAGCTCGCCTTTTTCATTCCTGGAACTGTCCACCGAGGTCGGCGGAATGCTCCAGATCGGGGCGCAGCGACTTGCCGTCCTTGTTGCGTCCGATCGCCGCCATGTGGAAAAAAACCATTTCGTCGTCGTCGTAGGCGACGTTGTACGGGTCGTTTGCATTTCCCGCACCCACGAGAGAGAAACACGACACAGCGTCGGGCTCGCCCTTCTTGCTTTGCAGCACAAGTGTTTTGCAGAGCACGACAGCTGCACGATCGTTGTAGATTGCCTCTTCATAGTCCTGCGCGGCTTTCGTGCAGTCCCACAGCTGCGTCTTGTACGTAATCTTCGGTTTTGGGCAGCCGGTAAGGCCGCGCAGTCGATACGTCACGCCGTTGACGACGCGCTCGGTCGCCGACGGCACTGTAACGCGCCCGATGAGAGCGGCCGCATCGCGCTGAAACAGCGCGCCTTTCCCATCGTAGCGTTCATAGACGAACACCTTTTCGCCCGGCTTCGCAAACTGGAGCAGGTAGTGCTCCGAGGGTTGCGCGAAGGCGCTCGGGCCGTCGGCGCCGGCACCATAAGCCACGCTACCCTGGAGCAGCAAGACCATGCAAAGGGCCGTCTGTTTCATCGAAATTCGTCCTTGTGATCGATATCGTGTTGACACTTTACTAGGGCTACGTGTAGCCATAGTAAAGTGTCAAACTTTGGCGACAGTATGAACACTCGATTCGCTCTTCTGCTCACCCTCGTTGGCGCCACCATGCCGTTCAATGCGCACGGCCGGGACCTGGCATCAGACCGCGTGGCAATCGCCTTTGCAACGCCGGCGCAAGCCCTTGCCGCGGTCGGGGCGCAAAGGCCGGGAGCATGTAAGACCGCAAATCGTGCCGAGGTCTCCCACCTTGTGCGTTCAATCGCGCAAGAGGAAGGGTTCGACGCCGATCTCGCCGAGACAATTGCATGGGCCGAAAGCGATCTCGGCGCCAGTCAGGGTCCCTCAAAAGCCGGAGCCCTGGGAATCATGCAGCTGATGCCGGGCACTGCGGCCGATCTGGGGGTCGGCGACCGTTGCGATACCCAGGCAAATGTCCGTGCTGGCCTTCGCTACCTGAAGTCACTCTATGACGAATTCGGGGATCCGCTGCTGATGCTGGCGGCCTACAACGCCGGGCCCAACAGCGTCTACAAGGCGCAGGGCATTCCGGTGAATCCGGAGACGGCGGAATACATCGTGAAAATACTGAACCGCTGGAAGTTCGGCGGTGTGGTGAAGAAGTCTGCCCTGACCAAATCCGAGACGCTGGCGGCCGCTCCGCCAGCAAGCGAGGACGTCTGGCAGGATGGTCATGTCATGGATCTCGGCAACTGAAAGGAGCCAAGGGTGGAATACAGGAAAGCGGGCAAATTTGCCCTGAAACTGGCCTTGGCCTCGGCGGTCGGAATAGCTCTCGCGCCAGCCACTGCGTATGCCCAGTCGGCGGCACCAGTCGAGAATGTGCTGGAGTGGTTCGTCGGAGTTCTGCAGGGCAACATAGCGCGTTCATTCGCCATCATCGCAGTCTGTTTTCTCGGCTTCCTCGCCATGACGGGCCGGCTGGCGTGGATGATGGCTTTTTCCATCATCATTGGCATCGCTTTGATCTTCGGTGCCGCGCAGTTGGTGGACGCGGTGCGCGCGACGGCCGGAGGCAGCTGAGAGATGGACGACGAGGAAGTCTATGTCGAGCCTGTCAGCCTGCCACTGACACGCCCCCCTATGAAATGGGGGGTGCGATATGAGGTTTTTGCCCTGAACGGCATCCTGGCGGTGATCGGTTTTATCGCCACGAGCAGCTTCATGCTCGGCCTTGGCTTGTTCGGCGTGGTGCATCTGGTCAGCGCATATCTGTGCCAGCGCGATCCCTACATGTTCCATATTTTCGAGCGGCGCGTCTCCAAACGCGGAGCGGTGGCGAACCTTACTTTTTGGGGGGCGAGGAGCTATTCGCCATGAGCCTCGATGCCGACCTGAAATTTGGCCGTGAGCGCAGGCGTGAAAAGCCCGCGGCGATGCACATACCTTACCTTCGCCATGCCGATGACAATCTGATCGTGACGAAGAGCGGCTTTCTTGTCGGCGTCATCCAGCTCAGTGGCCTGCCGTTCCAGACGATGGACCAGGCCGAACTGAACAGCCGCATGTTCAACCGCAATACCACGTTCCGCAATCTCTCGACCTCTCGCTTTGCCGTCTACACGACGATCATCCGCCGCCACGTCACGCCGGAGATCGAAGGCGACTTTGACAATCCTTTCGTGGCCGAGCTCGACGCCCGCTACATGGATGAGCTTGGGGCGAGAAACCTGTTCGTCAACGAGGCGTATCTCGCGGTCATACGCCGACCGATGGTCGGCCGCGTCGGTTGGGTGGACAAGGCGCTCAATGCGTTTCGCATCAGTACCGCGGGCGAAGAAACCCGCGAAGAGGCGATGGCCGAATTGCGTGACGTTCTCGACGGTGTCGTCAAGGATTTCACGGCTTATGGTGCGCGTCTTCTCGGCGTCGTGAAGCGCCGCGACAGCTTCTTTTCCGAGCCGGCGGAATTTCTGGCGAAGATCCTCGCCGGCGGCGTCGACGTGGAAATGCCTCTGCCGCGCATGAGCCTTGGTGATGTGCTGGCGACACGACAGCTGTTTTTCGGCAAATCCGCGCTGGAACTTCGGGGGCCGGACGCCGCCAAACTCGGCGCCATGGTGTCGATCAAGGAATACCCACCGTTCACTGCTCCGGGCTCATTGGACGGTCTCTTGCGCCTGCCCCATGAGTTTATCCTGACGCAGAGTTTCGCGATCGAAGACCGTGTAACCGCGATGCGCAGGATCAACACGATCGCGAACCAGGTCGAGGGCTCAGACGAGGCGGGCACGACGGTCGAGGAGTCCGTCCACGACGGCGCCGACAAGCTGGCCGGCGGCGAAGTCGTCTTCGGACAACATCACATGAGCGTCATGGCCTTGGCACCGGACATGACCGGGCTCAACCGTGCGCTATCCGACATCACGGCCGAGCTGTCGCGCATGTCGATCGTGCCGGTTCGCGAGACGCTGAACACGGAATTGGCGTTCTGGGCGCAGTTGCCGGGAAATTTCAGCTACATCGCGCGACGTGCGTTGATCTCGTCGCTTAACTTCGCGGGTCTTTTCTCCGGACACAACTTCCCGTCCGGCCAACGTGAGCGGCTGCATTGGAAACGCCCCATTGCTTTGCTCGAAACGACCAGCCAGACGGCCTACTATTTCAATTTCCACGTTCACGATGTCGGGCACTTCACGGTGTTCGGCCCGACCGGCTCGGGAAAGACCGTCGTGCTTTCGTTCCTGATGGCGCAGGCCATGCGCATCATGCCGCGGCCGCGATGTGTCTATTTCGACTATATGCGCGGCGCTGAAATTTTCGTTCGGGCGCTCGGCGGCCGCTACGAGGTGATGGAACCTTCCCAGCCAACCGGGTTCGCGCCATTGCAGCTCGAGGACACGGCAGAAAACCGTTCTTTCCTGGAAGATCTGCTCATCTACATTTTGACACCGGAAGGCGGCGCGCTGGACGTGGCGGAGATGCGCGTCATCAATGCCGCCGTCGACATGATCTACAAGATCCCGCGCGAACAGCGGACCTTCGACCTGCTGCCGGAAGTGCTGCGCGGCTCGCTCATGCCCGGCATGAACGATCTGGCGGCGCGGATACAACCCTGGCTCGACCCGAAGGACAAAGGCTGGCTTTTCAACAATCCCGTCGATCTCATCGATTTCTCGAAACCCGTCGTCGGCTTCGACATGACCAGGATCCTGGGCGACCGAAAGCTGCGCTCGGCGGCGTTGCTCTATATCTTCCACCGTCTCGAGGATGTCATCGACGGCTCGCCGATCATGCTCTTCCTCGATGAAGGCTGGAAGCTGCTGGACGATGAGGTTTTCGCCGCCTTCATCAACGAGACGCTGAAGACCATTCGTCGCCGCAACGGCGTGGTCGGCTTCGGCACGCAGACGGCGGAAGACGTCGTCAATTCCTCCATCTCGTCGTCGCTGATCGAGCAAACGAAAACCAACATTTTCTTCCCCAACCCGAAGGCGAGCAAGGAGTCCTACATGGAGCGCTTCTCACTGACGGCGAAGGAATTCGAGTTCGTGCGCCGAACCGCCAAGGAAACACGCACTTTCCTCGTCAAGCACGACAGCGACTCGATCGTAGCCAAGCTCGATTTGTCGGCGATGCCCGATCTCATCAAGGTCCTGTCCTCGAACGAGGCCAACAGCAAGGAATGCGCACGGCTCCGGGAGACCTTCGGCGACGAGCCGGAAATGTGGCTGCCATACTTCTGCGGATGGGAGAATGAGCATGACGAAGCGGCTTAGCAGCGCTTGTCTGGCCATGGCTCTCGCGACGGCGGAAAGCATGAGCGTGGCGGTCGCTCAGATCGCGGTGATCGACGGGCCGAACCTCGACAAGCGGCAAGAGGACGAGCAGCACAGCACGAAGTCGGATGAGGCCAAGAATGACGAAACCGACAGGAAGAAAAGCGTCGTCTGCACCTATTCGAACAAATACCGCTCACAGATGTTTCGCCGGTCGCCCGCCGAAGCGTTGCAGCGCGACGCGGGCAACGTGAAGATGATCCGCTATTATGCGCAAATATACGGCGTGCCCGAAGGCCTGGCACTGTCCGTCGCCTATCAGGAATCACGCTTCGACACATGCGCCGGGAGCCACACCGGCGTCAAAGGCGTCATGCAGCTGACCAAGGGCACCGGCAAGTCCATGGGACTGGACCGCGACGTGAACGAGCAGAATGTAGAAGGCGGCGTCAAATATCTCGGAATGGGCGTGAAGCAATGCGGGGCGACGAATTACAGCTGTCTCGCCTCCTTCTACAACGGATCGAATGCAGGCGAGCAGAACCAATGGGCCGGCGGCGTCGGCCGCTGGAACAGCTACTTCAACGAATATGTAGGGAGCGGCAAGGCTCCGGCCGCCGCGCCGCCACCATTCTCGATCGTAACGGCCGACGGCGCAGGCGGCACGGCTCAGGACGCGGCCATGGGCACGGTGAGGAAGGCGGCTGGCGGCCTTGATGCAAGCTCATCGCAGATGGGCGCCAACGCCGCGGCGATCGACGCGCTGGCGGGCAACGTTGGCCAGGTGACCGAATACAAGGACGCATGGGAGCTGAACTCGTCGGCTCGTGGGATCAACGCCGATGTCACCAACCAGTACCTCGCCCAGGCGGGGGATTTTACGACGTTGCTGACCCAACTTCTATCGTTGCAGAATGTTCAGGCATCGCAGTCGTCGAAGCTAGTGCAACAGCCGAAGAGCGGCTCTCCAAACCCGTTCTCTTGTGATCCCGCGGAACTGGAGCGGTTGAAGATCGATCGCCGCCGGTGGCTACCGTGCGCGGTTGAGAACGCGGGGTCAAGCTCGGCCGACAGTCGCTCGATGATCATCACCAGTGATCCGGCCGGCGCTGCCAGCGTGATCAATTCTCTACAGCAATAGGAGGCTGACATGAAGAAATTCGCGATTGCCGCCAGTCTGGCGCTTTGGGCAAGCACGGCCCACGCACAGATTGCCGTCATCGATGGCGCCAATCTCGATGTCGCCCGCAAGAATGCGGACAACACCAACTCCATCATGGATTCGAACAAGGACATTTTGAAAAAGAGCGAGGAGATCCTGCAGGCTCTCAGCGGCAGTCGTGACGGTTCGCTCGGGATCGGACAGATGGGTCTTGGCGGCAACATGTCGATTGCCCAGGCGCCGTCGTTCGGATCGATCCTGAACGGCGGGGCTCTTTCGTTTGGTGGCCTTTCGCCCGAAATCCAGAAAATCGCAGGCGCCGTCATCAATGGGCTCCAGCTGGTGAAGCAGCTCCAGCAGATTGCCGGCAAGGAGACCAGCGCCGTCAACACGGCCTATGGCGGCAGCGTCAATGTGGCCTCGCTGCTAAGCGCATTGACCTCGCAGGCTTCGCAGGGCGTTACCCAGCGCCAACAGTCTCTGCAGTCAGCGAGCGGGCAGATTGGGCAGTCGCAGGACGTCAAGGGTTCGGTGGACCAGAACACACGAATGCAGCTGGAAAACGCGCGCGCCGTCAACGAACTGATCGGCGTCCAGAACGGCGCGGTCGCGGCCCTGAATGAGAAGCTGAAGGGAGATCTTCTTCGCCAGAGCCAAGTGCAGAAGATGATGACACCGCGCACCGTCAATCCGTTCGCGGAATTCGGCAAGAGCGGGGGCTGAGCGCTTGTCGAGGCGAGTCCTGCGCATATGCGTTGTGATTGGGCTCGGCGCAGGGCTTTTTGGATGCGCAAATCGCGAATTGAAAGCGCCGTGCGGGCCTTTGGCGTATGCCCACGCCGACGAATGCGGCGCGCTGAAGCCGGTCAATTCAACTCCGTTCGCCAGCATCATTGACGAGGATCCATGAACGGTCTCGCCGCAAGCATCCTCGGTGGCATTGACAACATCGGTGAGGACTTCGTTCGCACCGTCTATATGCAGTTGGGAAATGCGATGGGCAACGTCTTCACCCTGATGCTGACCCTCTATATCGCATGGTGGGGCTATTCGATCCTGAGTGGGCGTGAGTCGATTTCACCAATCGAAGCGGCCTATCGCCTCGGCCGCGCCGTCATCATCTATCTGCTGCTGACCGGATGGGGCACATTTTCCGCGACGATCTATCAGCTCGTGCAAAGCATTCCCGACGAGGTCGGTAAGGTGATCGTCGGCGCCGTGTCGCGGGCCACCGGCAATCAGCTTAGCGACCAGGCGGCAATTCCAGCGCTGATCGACAATCTCTACCAAGGGGCTCAGGACGTCGCCAATCAGGTCTACAGCGGATCCTTCTATGACATTTTTGGTGCGCTGTTGTCGCTGCTCGTTCTGCTGTCGGCCATCATCTTCGCAGCGCTTGCTATTGCTGCGATCATTGCCGCCAAAGTGATGTTGTTCATCACGCTGGCCTTGGCGCCGATATGGATCATCCTTTGGCTTTACCGATGGTCCTCGCGCATGAGCGAAGGCTTTCTTTCGCTGACCACCTTCCTGATGATCCAGCAAATCCTGATCTACGGCTTTCTCGGTTTCTACTTCTCCCTCGTCAATGCGGCGCTGAACACCGCCACGTCCGGCGGAGCGACCATGGACAGCAAAATGTCGCTGGTGCTGCCCTTGGTGCTGGTGACGATCATCGGCATCTACGTTCTCATGCAGATACCCTCGATTGCTTCGATCCTGAATGGCGGCGGGTATCTCAGCACCATAGGCGCTCGTTACTCATATGGGACGTTCGGCAGGAATGCCGTGCGCTGTCCGGCGCGCGATGGGCCGCAGGCCGCGCCGCTCGGGGCGCCCGGCAGCTCGCGACAAACAGTTTTCGATCTTCGCGAGCAGCCAGGGCGGATGCCGCAACCCGGACCGCCATCCAGCAAGGTGCGCGCGATAACTCCAGGCCTCTGGCCTAGAACACAAGAACTATCACCGATCGCGGTCCTCGATCGGATCGGGATCGTCGCGCAAACGAGGCAATAGTGACGTGACAATGCCAGTGGAAACAGCTGCTGACCGCAGCAGCGAACTCGTCGACAAGCGCTATTACAGGGCGGGCGCGACCTGGGAAGACGACACGCACAGGTCAATGCGCCGATCGCGTACATTGGCCTGGATCGTCAGCGGCATTTCGGGACTGGTTGCGGTGCTGTCGCTGCTGGCACTCGTGCTGATCCTGCCACTCCGTCAGTTCGAACCGTACGTTGTAGAGGTCGACAAATCGACGGGCTACCTCGAGATCATGCGCGCGCTTAAGCCTGGAGATTTATCGCAGAACGAGGCCGTCACGGCGGCCAATCTGGTGCGCTACATCAGGGCCCGCGAAACCTACGATTCGCGTGAACTCAAACAGAATTTCGACCTGGCACAGCTCTATTCGACCGACGCGGCGTCCAAGGATTTGACATGGCTTTATACGCCAGCAAACCCACAATCGCTGGACAAGATTTTTGGCCGCAATGTCACTGTCTCGGTCGAGATCAAGTCCGTTTCCCTGCTCAATCGCAACACAGCCTCGGTGCGCTTTGCCACGACGACGCGGCGGGACAATTCGCTCACGGCCGACAATTGGGTGGCGGTGATAAAATTCCGCTACACCTCAACGCCGCTCAAGAACGAATGGCGTTTCGACAACCCGCTGGGATTTCAGGTTACGGATTACCGCCGCGACCAGGAATCGGCGCCGGCTGCGGGGAGCCTGCAATGAGACGGCGCGCGGGCCTCGTCCTATCGACCGCCGTTCTGCTCGGCGCGATCCACGGCGCGGCCGCACGCGACAGCCGCATCCGATATGTCACCTTCAACAACGACGACGTGACGTCGGTGCGCGCAGCCCTTGGCATTTCGACCTTGGTCGAGCTCAGTCCGACCGAAGTCATCGAAACCGTGTCGGCTGGCGACACGAAAGGCTGGTCGATCATCCCCAAACGCGGATCGCGGTTTCTGTTCGTCAAGCCGCTGGAGCGCGATGCGTGGACCAACGTCAACGTGGTCACCAACCGGCGCGTCTATTCCTTGCTGCTGCAAGCGACTGACAATAGCCGTGAGCGGGCATCCTTCCAGGTCCGGTTCAAATACCCGGACGAGGATATCAACGCGCGCTTGCTCTCACAGGCCAAGGAGAGCTCCGCCGATTCGGATTTGAAGGATCTGAATTATGCCAACCTCAACTACGACTATGCCTACAAGGGTGATGACAGCCTGAAGCCGCGCACCGTATTCGACGACGGCACCAAGGTGTTTCTGGAGTTCAAGGGCGACATTCCGGCGATCTTCGTTGTCGACGACAAGCGTCAGGAGTCGCTGGTCAACGTTCGCACGCAGGGCAAATACACCGTCATCGACAAGGTCGCACGGCAATTCACCTTGCGGGCCGATGGCAAGACGCTCTGCCTCTACAATCGCGCGCGACCCAACGCCATCGATCCCGTCGAGCAAGTCTACGGTCCAACGAAACTGACACGCGGTTCCACCCTGCTCGGATCCAGCGGAGGGCGCTAATGTCCCAGATCGATTATAACCAACTGGACGGCAGCCCAACGGTCGCGCGCCGCGGAGCGGGCGTGGGCACCAAGGTCGCTCTGGTCGGCCTCGGCGTAGTGCTGGTAGGCGCGCTGATATGGCTGAACTGGCCTCGAGAGCCGATATCGCGCGATGTTCGCAGCGAGGGCGAGGAAAACTTCAACCCGCCGGAGTTTCGCCCGCCAGCGTTGAACGAGCCGCCTCAACCTGCCGACGGCACGATCGACCAGATCGTGGTGCCCCCGCCCGCCGCCGACCAGAATGGCACGCAGCAGGCTGACAATGTCGATCAGACCGTGCAGGAGGGCGCCGACCTTGATGCGCAGCGGCGGGCGCTGGAGGCACAAATGGCGGCCGAGGAAACTCGCCGCAAGGCCGAGGCGGAAGAAGCCCGCCGCAAGGCCGAGGCTGACGAAGAGGCTCGCCGCAAGGCTGAGGCCGCCGAGCATGAAAAAGCGGTGTGGGAACGCCTGCGGTCGAACCAGATGGTGACGAATGATCAAACCAGCTCGACAGATGCCGGCGCCCCGGCGGCGCAGGTCGAGATCGCGCCGGACGGTCAGATCGTCCCGGTGCCCGGCGCCGACAGCGATCCCAACAAGGCATTCCTGGCGCAGTCTGAGGCAAGTTCTTCCGGCATCGTTAAAGCCAGGGCCTTCCGACGCACCGATGCGTTGATCCCTGAAGGAACGATCATTCGCGGCTATTTGGAAACCGCGATCAACACCGACCTTCCCGGCGCCGTGCGCGCTGTCGTGCGCGAGGATGTCTTCTCTCTCGACGGCAGGCGGATCCTCATCCCGAAGGGCTCGCGCCTGACCGGAGAATACCGCTCAGGGCTCGCGCGTGGTCAGAAGCGTGTTTTCATCGTCTGGAGCAGGGTCATCCGCTCGGACGGCATTTCCGTCGAAATCAAGTCGCCTGGCGCAGACGCGCTCGGCCGCGGTGGCATGGGCGGCCGGGTCGATACGCACTGGGTTGAACGGTACGGCAACGCCATCATGCTTTCCGTGGTTGGCGGCGTCTCTGAATATCTGTCCTCGCTTGGCGATAGCGGGCAAGATGGACAACAGCGCCAGGTGTCGACGATCGATCCCGTAACCGGTGAGACCACGACCGTAACTTATGGGGGCAATGGCTCGCAGCGCGACGCCCGCGGCATCGCCTTCGACAAGTCATCGACCGCCTTGCAGCAACTCGCGCAGGAGGCGTTTCGCGACACGCAGAACATTGGTCCGACAGTCTCTGTCGACCAGGGCACATCGATTGTCGTGTTGGTGCGGCGAGATCTCGATTTCTCGGATTTGTATGCCGATCCCGTCCAGGAAGAAGTGGCGCGCCTGAAAGCCGGTGGGCGACCGAAGACGGCGATTGATCCGACGCCTCTCTACGCGACGCCAAAGGATCATTTCTATCCAGGCTATGGGAGCCCGGTGAAATGAATGCCGTGCATCCCCTCACCGACCCGTGGGCGAGAGCCCCGGTCCTGCGCGCGCATCTGGAGCCGATATGGTCCTATCTGAACGAAGACGCGGTGTCCGAGATTGCGATCAACAGGCCGGGTGAATTGTTCATCGAACGCCTCGGCGCGAAGGAAATGGAGCACGTCGTCAAGCGCGAGGTCACGCCGGGCTGGATTAGGCATATCTCGACGGGCGTTGCGTCGGCGACCAATCAGGTCATCAACGAAGAAAACCCGGTCCTGTCGGCTGCTCTACCCTCGGGTGAGCGCATCCAATGCATCTTGCCGCCCGCGGCTCCCGAAGGCGGGGCGATCTCTATTCGCAAGCAGGTCATCATGGATATGAGCCTTGATGCCTACAAGGATCTCGGCGCCTTCGAGAACACGGCGATGGGCAGCGGTCTGGCGCTGTCGGCCGAAGAAAAGCGACTTGTCGAAATGCTGCACGACACGTCGCCGATGGACTTCCTGCAATATGCAGTGCGCAACCGTGTCTCTATCGTCGTTTCAGGCGGCACGTCGACCGGCAAGACGACATTTTTGAATGCGCTCCTGAAGGAGATCCCGGCTCATGAACGGATCATCACGATCGAAGACACCCGCGAACTGAGGCTGCCCGCTCCCAACAACGTCACCCTGATATCCTCAAAGGGCGACCAGGGGCTTGCCAAAGTCTCGGCCCAACAGCTTCTCGAGGCTTCGCTTCGCATGCGACCCGACCGTCTGCTTTTGGGCGAGTTGCGCGGCGCTGAAACCTTCGCGTTCCTTCAGGCGATCAACACCGGCCATCCTGGTTCGCTCACGACCGTTCATGCCAATTCCGCCCGGTCCGCCTACGAGCGGCTGGCGCTCATGGTCATGCAGGGCAGTACGGGCCTCTCACGAAGCGAAATCCTCGACTACTTGCGCGAGGTCATTCCGGTGGTCGTCCAGATGGTCCGCACCGAAGGCGGCCGGCGCGGCATCAGCGAGATCAAGTTCACCAAGGCGGAGACGATCTAGCGAGGCCCATCCATGCAGAAAATCGCAACAGCAATCTTCATGATGCTCATGGCGATGGCCCTGGGTGTCCTGCTCTTCACGGTCGCCTATACCGCGACGGATTGGTACCGGACCGGCTCCCACGTCCTGTTCGACCAGCTGAACGCCAATCCATTGCCGGTCGTTCGTCAGGCCTGGGGCGACACGATGGCGAGGAATTTTGGCCGGGTCCAATACGCCATTGCAGCGGGAGCATTAGGGTTTCTTGCGCCCCTGGTCAGCCTGTTTCTCATGCGCCCGAGAAAGCGCAATGACTCTCGCTTCATGACGATGAGCGACGTATCGAAAGCCGGCCTGACGAAAGTGGGCGGCGTCTTCATCGGTCGAGCCGGCGGCAGGTTTGCCGAAATTCTGTCGCCTGGCCGCGATCAGCGCTCCGGCAAGATCTGTTTGAGGCAGCGCAAGCTGATCGGCGGCAAGAAATTGTGGATTGATGGCGATGATATCGGCGGGTTCGTCATAGGGCCGCCGCGTTCCGGTAAAGGCACGTCTCTCATCATCCCGAACGCCCTCACCTGGCCGCATTCGCTCGTCGTTCTCGACCTGCGGGGCGAGACCTATGCGGCGACCGCCGGCTACCGCTCGACCATGAGCCGCGTGGTGCGTTTTGCGCCGGCTGACCCCGACGGCAATACCGCCTGCTACAATCCGATGGACTTCATCTCGTTGGACTCAGCACAGCGCGACATCGACCTTCGCAACATCGCTGCGGCGCTGTTTCCCCGACCGCCCTCAAATGCAGACCCTTATTGGGTTAATGATGCCCGCCTCCTTTTTACCGGCATAGCGTCGTTCGTCATGGAATCGCCTGCAATCCCGAACGAGAAGAAGACCTTTGCCACAATCCTCGAGATCATGAACGGCGCCGAGCAGCCGCTCCTGGAATTTCTCGGCTCGCTACGCGAGGAACGCCGCCGCGAATGTTCGCATTTCACGCTGCAAACACTGCTGCCATATTTCGAGATGTCAGAGCGGCAGTTTTCCGGAATCTACGCCGGCGTGCGCACGGGCATGGCTCCCTTTCTCAACGAGCGTCTGATGCGAGCTACGGCCCGCAGCACGTTCGATATTCGCAGGCTCAAGGGTGATCGGATGTCTCTCTATCTCGACGTGCGGCGCGAGCAGATCACGTCGCTTGGACCGTTGTTCAACGTCCTGATCACGCAGATGATGAACTTCATGTCGGAAAACCTGCCGCAGCCGGGCGAACATCCGGTGCTTGTGCTGCTCGACGAGTTCCAGAACCTCGGCAAGCTCGAGAACGTGACCGAAATGGCGAGCGTGCTCGGCGGCAACGGCGTTTCGATGTGGTTTTTCGTGCAGTCGCTGAAGGCTGTAGACGAGATCTATCGCCAGCAAGGGCGCAAGACGCTCATTAACGCCGCTCGCGTACAGATCTTTTTCGGTGCGCAGGACGTTGACGATCTGCGCTATGTTTCCGAACAGCTCGGCGAAACGTCGGATGTGCAAAAGGACGTGACGCGCACCAAGGCAACGTTGTTCGACACTTATTACACGCGCTCGGAACACCGAAAGGAAGTGCGGCGGCCCCTCATGCGGCCGGATGAAATCCGTACCCTAGACAAGAACAAGGTTATCATATTGCCGCGCGGCGAACTGCCGATCCTTGGCACGCGCAATTTCTATTTCGCCGACGGCCAACTCGCCAAACGCGCGTTCATGCCCCTGCCCGCCTCTACCGACGTTTCACGAACGAAAAGCCCTGCGTTGGAAACCGCTGCGGCAGTTCCATCTCCTGCGCTCCCGGCGATTGTCCCGACAGCATCTGCCTACCGCTCAGGCCTCTTGCAAACGCGCCTGCGGCGCGGCGCGACATTTGCCGCAAAAGCGGGCCGGATAACTCCACCGCTGGGCCGGCGCGCAATCGTAAAAGAACGGCTGAAAGCAACAGACGCTACAGCCGTACCGGCTCATGCCGCCATAGATTTTTCCGCTTTGGCGGCTAAAGCGGTGACGACACGCATAGCGCCCGACAAAGAAGCGGCTGTTGCGGCGATCCTAAACAAGGTGCGGTCTCTTCGCGCCAACGCGTACGACACCGAGACTTTTGATCGAAATTTGGGGGTCGTCGAAGATGCTTTGCCTGATCTCGTAGATGGGTAGGCTAGCATTCGATGCGGCGGAGAGGTCATGGTCTACAGCGACCTTGTCGCACACGTCATGGCGGCTGAGGACATTGCCGCGCGCTCGGGCAGTGCCGAGGTCTCAATCGAGAAGATCATACGGCGCGAAAACGTGGACGATACTGGGCCTCGACAGGCGTTTTCAGGGACCCATCCCGTCAAGTTCAATCGCAAATCCGCATCAACCACGCTCGCGCTATGAGATCGCCAAGTTCCCAGTCCGTGAGTTCGCAAAGGGGAAGCATTCTCCTCACGGTCAAGGCGCCCCGCGGCCCACTCAATTGCAGTCCTAGCGCGTTGACGCTCCATCTAAAAATCCTCTCCGGCTGTTAGAGACAATGGGTCATGGGTATGCAAGGAGAGGCCATGTCTCTCACTTCTGCCTCTAAGTCCCTCGCCGAACGCCATGCCGCTGACCTGCTCGCCATCGGGGAAAGCTCCTTGCGCGCCGAGATCGGCAAGGCATTGCGGTCCGACTTTCGCGATGGCACGCTCGGCATCTCGGCGGAAGGCAAGTTCTCAAGCTTCTACGCGCCCTTCGATTGGGTGAACACGCGGGCGGACGTCGTCATCGTCGGTATTACGCCCGGAACCAGCCAAGCCACCGAGGCCTTGGTGCAGATGCGCCGTTCCCTGATGGCCGGCAGGACGATCGAACAGGCCGCCGAGGCCGCCAAGCAATCGGCGTCTTTCAAGGGGACGATGCGGACCCTGGGCGCGCGCCTGATGGACCACTTCGATATACACCGGCTCCTGGGTTTGGAGACCACGGAAGAGCTGTTCGCCGGTGCGGCACATCGAGCCCACTATACTAGCGTACTTCGCTATCCTGTCCTCAAAGAATTCGCCAACTATTCCGGCGACGCGAAGCTAATGCAGCGTCCGATGCTCGAGGCCATGGCCGAATCCGGCCTGCCTGATGAACTGGGTATGCTGGACGATCCCTGGATTGTCCCATTCGGGCCGGTGGCGCATTCGGTACTGGAACACCTCTCGGGGCGTGGCTTGATCGCGTCCGACAGAATCCTGGGCGGACTCCTGCATCCGAGCGGCACCCAGTGGAACCGCTACAACGCCCAGCTCGATATCGACAGCCCCAAGAAGGCCATGACAGTTCCCGGCGGCCCTGCCGTTATGGAACGTAGCGCCGCATTGCGGGAGACGGTGGCCCGCCACATGGCGGCTAAGCCGGATCAGTGCGGTTCGCGATAGTCACTAGGCGGCGCCCTTTCACGGTCGATATGAAGTTGCTAGTCGCTCCCAGAAGCGCAAGGTGCTCTGCGGGTATGTTCTCACCGTTAAGACTCGCCTCGTGAAATGTAGGGCGAATGGCCGGAATGAGGCGCATTGCAAACTGGCGGCTCTGGGCCGAAGTCGGACTAACGGATTCAACGCACACGTGGAAATTCTGCGTTGGCCTTGGTTTTCTCACGGATCCAAGGCACGGATTTTCTGCTTAGAGACCACGTCTTCCTAAGCTACACTGTGTTGAAGTGGTGATAGCAGTGCGCCTTTCGAGGTTGGCGGAGCGCTAGCGGATAAAGTTGCAGATAAGGCCGGACGCAATGAACCAAATCACAGCCCTGCAGCCAGGAATGCTTCGAACCAATCTCAGAGGGCAGATCAGGCAGACACAGCTTCCGAAATGGAAGGCGCTCCTCCCGCTGTTCGAGGCGGTAATGAACTCTTTTCAAGCAATTCAGGACGCGAAGTCCGAAGGGCGGCATCGTGTCACGATCGTCGTGGAGCGCGACGAAGATTTGCTTGGCGAGGACACCGCCCCTATCGTCGGCTTCGAGATCCGCGATACCGGCATCGGCTTCACTGACGAGAACTTTGACTCCTTCAACACTGCGTATTCGGAACATAAGTACGAAAGAGGAGGGAAAGGCCTCGGCCGGTTCATGTGGCTGAAGGCCTTCCAGAAGGTTCGCGTCAGGACGACTTTCCAAGCTCAGGACGGCGATGACGAGCCAAGTCACTGGCTGCGGGATTTCGAGTTCGGCTTCGACTACGACCCCGACGCGGCCAGCGCCACCCAAATCGATAGCGGTACATCAGGAACTACGGTCAGACTCGGGGGCTTCCTTTCGCCTTACCGCGAGGAATGCCCAGCCGACATCGAGATACTGGCGCAGCGACTGGCCGAGCATTTCATTCTCGTGTTGATGCAGCCGGAATGCCCCGAGATTGAGATTCATGACGGCGGCATCAAACTGTCCCTCAACAAAGTGTTTAACGAGAACTTCCAACGCGGCGGGCACAGCGAGAAATTCGAGATAGCCGGACAAAGTTTCCGCATCGACGGGTTTCGCCTGCACTCGCCTCGAGCATCGAAACATCGCCTGATCTACGCGGCAAACTCCCGCGCGGTGATCACCGAAAGGCTCGACCAGTTCATCCCGAACTTCATTGGACGGCTGCAGGACGAGGAGGGAAGCAGTTTCGTCTATCTCGCGGTGGTCCAAGGGGACTACCTCAACGAAAGGGTAAACAATTTCCGCACCGACTTCGACATGCGCGAGGAACTAGAGGACGGGCAAGGCGATCTGCTTCAAGTAGAAGACCTGCGGCGGTCCGACATCCGGACGGAATGCCTCGCGTTCGTACAACGGGACCTCGCCGAGCTGATCGACAGCCTTAACGCCGCAAAAGCCAAGCGGGTGCGGGATTACGTCCGAACGGAAGCTCCACAGTACAAACCCCTCCTTCGCTACCTAGATCAGTTCATCGGCTCAATCTCGCCGACCGCCTCCAAAATGGACATGGAGTTGGCGCTCCACCGGGAACTCCATCAACGCGAGGTTAGCCTAAAAAGAGAAGGTTCGCGCATACTAACCGAGGCAGCAAGGCAGGACGACTACGAAGGGTACCGTCAGCGTCTGTCGGAATTCATGGAACGTTCGAACGAACTCGGCGTCTCGGCCCTTGCCCAGTACGTGTCCCACCGCAAGATCATCATCGATCTGTTGGAGAAGGCGCTCTCCAACGACAAGCGGACGGGGAAGTATCCGCTCGAAGAGGCCGTTCACAATATTCTCTTCCCGATGAGGGCGACGGACCAAGATATCCTCTATGCGCAACAGAACCTTTGGATCATCGACGAACGCCTCAACTTCCATTCGTTCATCGCTTCCGACCGGCCTTTAAACTCCCACACTGATTTCACCTCTGAATCACGGAAGCGGCCGGATCTTTTCATCTTTGACCGAAAGATTGCATTCTCCGAAAAGCCCGACGACGGTATGCCGCTCAATAGCATCACCGTCATCGAGTTCAAGCGACCGCAGCGGGACGACTACACCGGCGACGACAATCCGCTCAGACAAGTGTTCGAGCAAATACAACTCATTCGCGGTGGCCAGTTCAAGGATGACCACGGCCGGCCGTTGTCGGTTGCGGGGGACAGGATCCCCGCTTTCGCCTACGTCGTCTGTGACATCACGCCGAGCATGCACGCCGAGCTGAAGATGTCGGACGCGATGCCTACCCCGGATCAGCGCTCCTATTACGGATATCACCGGACCTTCGGGATCTACTTCGAGGTTATCGACTACGGTCGGCTTCTTGCCGATGCCAAGCGGCGCAACCGCGTCTTCTTCGACCGCCTGAACCTCATGGACGCGGAGCGACCCTAGAATTCGGCCGAAAAGGTCGCGCCGCGAGGACGGAGACATCCAGGATATCGCTTCGATCAGGGGATTGCCGCGGATCGGCTACGACGCTCTTAGCCCAAGTCAAACGAGAGCAGGTGTCGTCCGCTTAAGCCGAATGGCAGCTTCTGGGAAATGGCGGAAATATCTTGAACGGCGCCGATAAGAGGCGCATTGCTGCCATTTCTGATCATTGTGTGACGAGTGCGTCGCAAACCTACCCCCGCGGTAGGACCCTAGGTCGGCCCTTGTTCAGCGCTCGTAGTCGTTATCGTTTGAGCGCTGGGTCTTCCGGTCCTGCTCTTCCGACTGCCGCGCCTCCTGTTTGTTCGCGTCCTTCTGCTTGGCTCTCACCTTCTCTTGCTCGGCGCCTGTACGCGGCTCAATCGGCTCGCGGGGATCGTCCCGAGTTGGGAGGTCTCGCCCTCGCGCCTCGCGCTCGGGGATTGGCTCCTCACCGCCACCACCACGACGCTGCTGTTGCCGCTCGAATTGCAGCCGCGCCAGACGGTCGTGCATCTTGTCGTTCACCTCTTCACGATATTGTTCGAACTGTCCTTGATGCGCCGGCGGCAGCGTCCCGCGCATATTGTCCAGAGCCTGATTGACGCGGGCCATCTGACGCCGCATTTCCAAGGGGGTTTGCGCCATATCCAAATCTCCTATCAGTGCATTCAATTCTCTCATACCGGGATGGGACAGGAAAGACTTCTGCCCCGATTGATCAGCTCCGCGATCCGCGGCAGGAGCTGGTTGCCCTTCCTCTGTCCGATCGCCACGAAACCGCAGAAAATTGTTGCCGATCGACTCCGCTGCCGTGAGAGCCTGACCGACTATGCCCGCGGTCCGCATCGTCGTCACAGTCTTTTGCCATGCGGCAGCGATTGCATCGCCGTTAACGACAAGGGATTGCCCATCGATACGGCGTTGCCGCTTGGCCTCCACTCGCTCGATCGTCCTGGCGCTGACCTGGTAGCGCGGATCGCTCTGCGCGCGGCTATAGGCTCCAGCATGCTCCTTCGTGAATGGCCGCGTCATCGCATGATCCATACGCCGCGTCGCCACCATCGCAATGCCGTTCTCGCGTGCTTTTTCCGCAAAGGTCTCGCGCCAGGCGGCGAGATCTGGCTTGTAGAATTTCAGGCGCTCGCCGTCGGCAGAGCGCGCCTGCACCATCGCATGGATATGGACGTGCTTGGTGTCCTTGTGATGAGCCAGGACGAACTTGTAACCTGGCGCGCGCTCCTCAAGCACGGCGCGCGCCGCGGCCATGACGGCATTGGCATCGGTGCCGGCTCTCGCCGAGAAAAGCAGATGATAGGCATTGCGGCGCTCACGCCCCGAAAACTGCGGGCGCCATTGTTCGTAGACCGAAGCCGCCGCCTTGGCGGGGTTCCTCGCGCCCCGAATTGGCTCGCCGTTCGCAGTGCGGACGTCTTTGTTTGTACGGATGAACTTTTGCAAAAAGTATTTCGCTTTGGGTTCACGGCTGACGGCCGCAGTAACCTCTGCCTTGGCTACCACACCAGCCGCGCCCATGGCTTCAGACAAGCGCGCCTCGCACTTGTCGAGCGCCTTGCTGCGCGAATTTTCCCGACCACCGGCCAGCACCTTTGCAAGCGGCCCTGCCCGCTCATCGGTGTGTGCGTAAACCTGCACCGTCTGTTTATCCTGCGCATAGACGAACGGTTTTGCACCGAAGGCCTCGTTCAGCGCCTCGCTCAAGGCGGCATCGGTGACCTCGCCGGCGAGCTCGAAACGAACCTCGATAAAATTGGTGTTTTCCAGGGGCGGTTCGAACGTCTCGCAAAACGTCTCCAGAAACGCTTTTCGTGCGCCGCCTGTCGCAAGGACCTGCCCATCCTCGTCAAAAATCTCGATGTCGTGTTTCGCGCCGTTTTCGTCCTCGCGCTTGCCGATGTAATTGAGCAGCCGCGCGGCGGCTTCCCTGGTCGACGGAGGATTGGGCATGACCTTGAACACGGCAGGCTGCGCGCCCGCCGCATAGCCTGCCCGTGCCGCCACGGCCCGCGCCTGATAGCCCGTCCGCGCCGCTCGCCCTGTAGCGCTCGCGCGACCCGCACCACGGTCGCCGCCGCCGCGCCGCTTCCAGTCTTCCTCCTCCTCTTCCGGCCGGAAACCGGCGAGGGTGGCGCCATAGACCATGATCGGCGCGCTAGGGGCCCTGGGCGAACTCGCAGCAGCAGTGGACTTCGGTGCCCTGCTGGACACGGAGCTCCCCGCCGCCCCCAATCCTCCCGGCGACGAACGAGGGGCGTTCCTGCCGCCACCTGCCGTCGAGCCGGCTTGTCCTTGCCCGAGGCGTCCGCCGCCACCGGTCCGCTCATAACTCTTCATCGCCTGGAATTCACCGGCCCCGCGTCCGGCGCCCGTCACGGACTTGTCGTCGTCCAGCACCTCACGCTTCACGCCGGACTCGCCCCGCAGATAGCGTTCGATTTCGGCCGCGTAGCCAGCAAGACGACCGCTCATGGCCTTGCTTCCCTCGCCTTGCGAGACCCGACGGTCATCGTCTTCAGTTCATCGCGAAACTGCCGCACGAGGTCGCCCACGGCGATCAGCGCCTGCTCAAGGTCCTCATCATGGGCAACACGGCCGTCGTTCATGGCGCGCACGGCTTGATTGAAATTGATGCCGACGCGCCGCAGCTGGTCGGTCATCTCCACGATCGCGGGCCGCAACGCCTCTGACGCGACAGGCAGATGCCCGACCTCTGGCCGCACCAGACGCCGGACGACCTCGCTGACGGTGACGCCGTCGCGCTTCGCAATGGCTTTGAGACTGGCCAGCTCGTCAGCCGAAAACCGGATGTGCGTCACCTCGCCGTAGCGTTGTGACGCCTTCTTTACCGCTACTTTCTGGGCGTCTGCATTCATCTCTCAAGCCCGCTTGCGGGCGCTAAGGCCCGCCAGGGCCGCGCCGCCTATTTTGTGTGTATCACAAAATAGGCTATCCTGCCAATAAGGAAAGAAATTATGGGCGCGTCTTCTCACCAGTGGCAGCAGCGCGGGCGAAATGTTCCCATCGTGATTTGAGGCGGTGTGTCTATGATGCGTTGGCGACATGTTTCCATGTTAACATCGAAACATCGGCCTCTGATGGGTAGCCGGAAAGCGTAGTCGGAAAATGCGCGGTCGACGGGCCACCGGACCCCTTATTTGCTGAAGATAGCAGCTGCGCAAAACCGCACCTTAAGCGAACCCTTATCGATGCGCGCCTGGGTTGCCAAACCAGCCTTCCCCGTCGACAATGTCACCATGTTTCGACCGTGATTTTGTTTCATGTGTCCATGATGACTTGTTTCCATGTTAACATGGAAACAAGGAGACAACGCCGGAAGGAGGCCCCATGATCATCTCCGCTGCGATCCCAAAGGGCGGCACTGGCAAATCGACGATGCTGCGCACCCTCGCATCCGTCGCGCTGCATCGGGGCTATTCGGTCACTCTTATCGATGGCGACCGGCGGCAGAACATGAACCGCTGGTTCCAGATGCTGGGCGAAGCTGGCAATCGTCCTGACAGACTCACGATGGTGAGCGCGATGACGCCGCAGGAAATCCTTCGCGCGGCAGCCACTCACAACGGGGAACGCTCCGTCGTCTTGATCGATACGGAAGGCACCACAAATGACAACCTCATGGCCGGGCTCTTCGCGGCCGACATTGTCGTCGTGCCGGTCTATTTTGCCCTCGATGATGTGACCGCCGCCATCCAGATCACCGACCACTACATCCCGCTGGCGGTCGAGAGCCGGGGTAGACCGTTGCCGGCGATATTCGTGCTGACCAAGCAGACCATCATCGATGGCAGGGCGCGAGCCCTGACCGAACTGCGCGCCATCATCCAGGCCAACGGCACGCCCATTGCAGAACACGTCCTGCACAATCGCGTTGCCTACCGCGACCTTCAGACCGGGCAGACCCTTTACAGCCCCGAGGTGCCTGACGCGAAGGCGATTGCCGAGAGCGAAGGGGTCTTCGACGACCTTCTGCAAACCTTCATCGAAGCCACAAGGAACGCGGCATGAGTGAAGAAACCGCACCGAAACCCGGTGACGACAAGAAAGCCCGCATGATGAAGGCGATCTCCACTCAGCCGCCGGCGCTGCCCAGTTTGTTCATCCCACCGAAGGTTGAGACGTCAGGGACCAAAGAGCAAGCTGCGCCACAGATGCAGGAACCGACAAAGCCGTCCGCGGCAGTTAGGCCCAATTTCCGCAAGCTGCTGCGGCAGGGTCAGAAAAAGGACCCCATTGCCGGAAAGAAGATTCGCGAGGAGGAGATGATCCGCTGCGGGTACTATTTGACGGCAGTGGAGCAGCGCCAGTTCAAGTTGCTGGCGATCAGCAACGGGCACAGCATGACCGAACTGCTGCGAAAGGCCGTGCAGGATTATATCCGCGTTCATAAGCACAAACTGCCAAAGGAATAATCGGCGGTATGGAGTCGCTGTCGCATGCTGTGACGGGTGATGTTAGTGGCTCCTTTGCAACGTGCAAAAAAAGGGCCCGCGACGGAACACTCCGTCGCAGGCCCTGAGATGTGCTGCCTACTTGGGATGGTTGAGGTGTTTCAGCACTTGGCCGAGGATTGTGTCTCGCACCGGACGCCCGCTGGCTGCCGCTTTGTCGTCGACCAGCTTTGCGGCCAGTTTGGGCGACAGCGGGATGAAGTCGTAGCCGTGTGAGATGGCTGCGCGGTGAAGATCCTCAAGCGTTTCGAACGCGCGATCGTGGGTGCCGAGCCAAAGACCGGGCTCGTCGGTTTCTTCGTGCGGGAACGCTTGCAGGAAGTAGGTCCGAAGTGGTGGATCGTAGCCGATGACAGCGTCTGGGTCCGAGCGGCCCTGTCCGGTGACGGTGCCAGTGACAGTGATGGTGTAGCGGCTCATTGCAACCTCCTTTTGCCGGTGGGGAGCCGGCCCCTTGCGGGGCCGGCCACCGATGCCTCACTGGGGGTTGTTCCAGAGGATGACCTTCTTGTTTTCCTCGCCACCCGGGGCGGGAGCGAGATTGCCGAAGATCACGCCGATCTCGGGGGCTTCCAGCTTGACCGAGAGGTACTCCTCGCCCGAGCGCTGGGAGATGCGGTGCCAGCCGGCTCCGATCTCGAAGCCCGTGCGCTTGTTGACGATCCGGTAGTCGGGCGCGTCATCGCGCGACTTGTTGGTGTTCGGGATCAGGGTGATCGGGGCGTTGACCCGGAGCGTGGCAAAGACGCCTTCCATCGAGCCGTCGGCCTTGGTGGTGAGGTTTGCGATCGTGGTGGCCATGGTAGTTCTCCTTCGGTTGCATCGGGACCATTCCCGATGGCGCCAAAGGAGAGGGCCGTCCTGCTGCGGTCATCTCGGCGAAAATTCTGGAAAATTCTATTTGCCGAAAAATAGCGGGCAGGCCCTTCGCCTGCCCGCAGATAAAAACAGAAATCGAATTTTCCTGAATATTCGTCGAGTGTACCCCCAACGGGGGTTGACCGCACAAAGCAGGCGGTCGTCTACAAAGGCGACATGAAACGGGAATGGCCCCGGATGCGACCGAAGGAAAAGAACTCAGGCCGCCATCGCCAGACCGCCAACGCAACGCTGGCGGACCGCAGGAACATGCTGCAGCCTCTGGGTCATATCGTCGGCATTGCCAACACATCGAACAGCAGCCCGGCGCGTGACCGCCTTGCGTGTTCGGTATGGCGGCATAGCGGTTTCGAGATCGGGGCCGGCTGGCAGCGGCCTTCACGCCCCTCGGGGGATGATACCGTAGTCAGGTTGGATGACCCGCCAAGCCAGGATGTTGTTCGGCACGCTTGCACCCGCTTCAGAGGCGAGACGGGTCAAGATGATCATCCGCACAACGCCCCGCGGCTCTGCGCGTGGACCGGTTTCGAAAGGGGCCGGCTCCGTCCGCTCATACAAGTGGATTAGGCGGCGAGGAGCCGGATCAACTTATCGGATTGAACCCGCCGGGCTGTCGGCAGGACCGCATCAATCATCCTGGCAACCTTAGACGCTCCTCCGGCATCATGCGGGCTTCGGCTTGGCGGCGAATGTCCGAGCCTGCATTGCGGAGCATGGCGCACCAGTCCTCCACATTGTACGTCGTCGCCATCCGGCCCCTGGCCAGATCGTAGATGACGCACGGCTTGTTGGCGATTGCGAGCCGAAGCACGTCGACGGCCGTACCGGGTGATGCGCCGTCCCAGACCATCATGCCAAAGTCGGCGCGCCGCGCCATCTCCCGGTCCTTGGCGGCGTGGAACCAGTGCTCGTGAGCTCCTTCAGGAGACGGAACATGGTAGGCGGCCCAGTCGCCCAGATTGTTGCGGGGTTCCTTGCCGGCATGGAAGACCCCGACATGCTCGTACTTGTAGCCGGCGAGCAGGCCCTGCGCCTCGGCATCGGCTCCAGGCGCGTCGCCAACCAGCACGCCGTGCTCGGCAGCAACGATTGCGCCGATGCGCGCGATGGCAGGTTCCGGCAGCTCGAATATCTCGCGTGATCCGCCTATGAATATCATCGACAT